>CBFIHN010000021.1:0-26609 GCA_965662575.1 Gammaproteobacteria bacterium | reverse complement strand
AGGAGGGGGGTATCCAGGAGGGGAAGCCTCGGCTGTACCTCCTTGGGCAGAGGGGAATGTTCCTGGGACAATTGGCAGTGATAATCCTGCTTTGTCAGGAAAACCCGCCTCTATCGTAGGTGGTGCAGCGCCTTCTGATCAACCACCTGGTCTTATTGAACATCCCAACATCATCATGGAAATGCCCGCTGATAGCATTAAAGGGAATGAAAATACTATTAACTACCTAATTAAGAGTTATATAAAAGAGCTTGAGCCACATCTTCAGGAAGGCGCTTATGATACAGAGCCTAAGTATGTATTTCAGTACAGCTCTAGATATAAGGGCATTGCGGTAAAGAACTATCTTGTACCTTCGTCTGGAGATATTGTTTATTCAAGCCATGAGTTTCATTATGTTTTTAGTCTATTAGAAAAACGCATGAACCATCCAAATCCTGACATAAGGAGCGTTATTCCTATTGACGTTAAGCTATATGATAATGGGAAGTGGTATGATTATAGAAGAGAAAATAATCAACAGTTGAGTTATAAGTAGTAAGCTCTTGATATGCGAATATTTCATCAACCCACCAACAATTCAAACACAAGAATGATTGCCAAGGTTTACGGTAATTTTCATTGCACGGGTCACCAGCATTACTTTAGCGGGAGTGTTGCAAACCAATTTCTGGCTGCACCAGCATCGTTGAAAAAATGGAAAACTGCTCATTTATTAGGTAGTGCCTATCACCAATTGATTTTAAGTCCTTTATATTATTGAAAATAGTTTTAATTATTTTTTCACTTAGTTTTAATTATGCTATACTTAGAGCACCCACTATTAAAATGTCTACATGCAAGCACAAAAAATACAAGCATACTTACTGAAGAATATCAGCCAACACCCACATGACATTGTTAGAGTCACCATGACACAATTTGATGTCTCAAGAACAACGGTATTAAGACATTTAAGTCATCTAATCAACGCTGGAAAAGTAATAAAAACTGGCAATACCAAGCAAACTACCTACGCACTAACCAATAGCAAACAGCAAAAAATTCATCTTAAGCTAAACCAATCGTTTGATGAGTTTGAGGTTTTCAATACTTACATCCAGCCTATCATCAAGCCCTTGGTCAGCAACAATACGTTTGATATTGCTGAATATAGCGCAACAGAAATATTGAATAATGCCAAAGATCATTCAAAAGGCACAGCACTTGAGCTTAGCATTTCACTGGATAGTCAACAGCTCAGGATCCGTATTAAGGATAATGGTATTGGTGCTTTAGAAAATTTAAAAAGCTTACTCAAAACTGATGATGCTAAAGAAACCATCCTTCAATTGAGTAAAGGAAAACTCACCTCTGACCCTAAAAATCATACAGGTGAAGGGGTATTCTTTAGCTCCAGAGCCTGTCAATGCTTCACCTTAACAGCCAATGGCTACAGCTATATTCGCGATAATATAGAACGTGACTGGTCATTGGTAACTGCAGAAAAATCACCTGGAACCGATGTGCTACTAGAAATCAAGACTAACAGCGATGTCAATTTAGTTGAACTGTTTCAACATTACCAAGATCCGGATAGTCTCGCTTTTATGAAAACAGATGTTTTCATTGCCATGGCGAGAGAACATGGGCAAAGACTGATTTCACGATCACAAGCTAAACGTGTCGTTAAAAATTTAGACCAATTTTCACATGTTACTTTAGACTTCAAACATGTTGAAGCCATAGGACAAGGCTTTGCTGATCAAGTGTTTAGAGTATTTAAGCAACAACACCCCAATGTCACATTGCACGCAGTTAATGCCTCTGAAACAGTTGATTTTATGATTAAACGCACACAAGCCAGTCTATAGCCAAACAGCCTACCCTCCAAGAGATAGCATATTTCTATTTCAGCCTCAGCTCAGAAGACGTAGAGGACTTTCGTCTTTTAGTGATATGGGTTTTAAACTAGCGAGAATCGCATCTTGATCTAAAACTCCTGGATGGCAAGGCAATTGACTGGGCCTAGACAAAATTCCATTCATCCTAGAAGGTTTTCGTGGATGCGAAAGTCCTGATATAATCGCCATTGATTCGACTACACTTTTTATGGAAGCAGCATGCCCTCCTCACGCATTTGTTTTTTCACTGGTTTTATTCTCTGTCTGTTAGCGATACTCGTTGCTTTGTATTTCCAATACATCCAACATGACGCCCCCTGCCCACTTTGTGTATTGCAACGTGTTGCCGTGATTGGCGCCGGCATCGTTTTTTTGATAGCAGGTATCCAGGGTGCAAAAAAAACGGGTACAAAAGTTTATGCCATCATTTTACTTGTTATTCTCATCGCTGGTATCAGCGTCTCTTTACGTCAAGTATGGCTACAACACTTACCACCGGATCAAGTCCCTGCCTGCGGTCCTGGGCTGAACTACTTGCTACAAGTCATGCCATGGCAGAAAGCCTTGGCTACTGTACTCAAAGGGACAGGGGACTGTGCCGTTGTTCATTTTAGATTTCTATACTTAAGTATTGCTGGCTGGACTGCAGTACTATTTGCCATCTTAATTTTATTATCGCTATGGCAATTATTTCGTCAACACCGATAGGCATTACGCGTTATGGATGACATGGTTAAATCAACACTCATTCTTGAAACTGGTGAAAGCTTTACTGGCCTGTCACCGATAAATCAACAACCAGTTCAATTTGGCGAAGTGGTCTTTAATACGGGCATGGTCGGTTACGTAGAATGCTTAACTGACCCATCCTATCATGGACAAATATTAACCTTCACCTATCCACTAATTGGTAATTATGGTGTGCCAAGTAAAGAACTGTGGGAATCAGACCAAGGCCATGCCAATGCCATGATCTGCGATACACTCAGTGAACTGTATGCACGCAAGTCAGCAAAAACTTCGCTTTTATCATGGTGCCAAGATCAACATATTTCGGTCATGACTAACGTCGATACTCGCGCGCTGACCAAGTGTCTACGTGAAAAAGGCGTGGTTGCTGGCGCCATTGTCATCGGCGATGCATTACCTACAACATTTCCCGATATTAACCAACAACATCTGGTCAAAGAAGTGTCGATTAAAAAACCCGTCGAAATTGGCCATGGCGAGAAGACAATTATTGCCATTGATTGTGGTATGAAGCAAAATATTTGGCGTCTATTACAAAAACTCCCCTACCGGATTAAACGCGTGCCCTATGATTATGATCTGAGTCAAGAAAACTATGATGCGGTCTTTATTTCTAATGGTCCGGGTGACCCGACTAACTGCCATGAAACCATTACAACGATCAAAAAATTACTAGATAATAACAAGCCTATCTTTGGTATTTGTTTAGGCTCACAATTAATGGCGCTTGCCGTGGGTGCTAAAACTTATAAACTGCGCTTTGGGCATCGCTCTCAAAACCAACCCTGCCTAGAGATCAAAACTGATCGTTGCTATTTGACTTCGCAAAATCATGGCTATGCTATTGATGAGCAAAGCCTGCCTGATGATTGGGAGGTCACTTATCGCCATCTAAATGATGCAAGCATCCAAGGCATTGCACATAAAAACAAGCCCTTCTTTGCTGTACAATTTCATCCCGAGGCCGCACCAGGCCCAGTAGATACCGAGTTTTTATTTGAAAAATTTCAACACGCTATCGAGTCAAATCAGACATGAGTCAGAACTTTGAGGCAGTCTTTCTCATTGGCTGAATGGATCAACTTATCGTTATACCCTTGAATGATTAACAAACCGCGTAACTCCTGATAAAGTATGGCAACCCAATAATAGCAAAATAAATTATGCGCCTACCTGCCATTTTGATATCACTCTTAAGCTGTATTACCAGCTATGCCAGTCTTACCATCCACATCGTCAATGGCGTTGATAAACCTTATCCAATTGGCATCAGTACATTTGCAGGCAGCACAGATAATGCGATAACCAAGATTATCAGTCATGACCTAAAAACCAGCGGTCAATTTCAAATAATTGATGAATCTGGCACAAAAAAAACCAACTGGACACGATGGAAAGCGAGTGGTGCAGAATATGTTCTCACCGGCTCAGAGAAAAAACATGGCATCAATGACAGCATATCATTTCAACTGCTTAGCCCAATCAACCAAGCCACTCTGCTAGCAGTTAAATTTGACCAAATTCCACAGGCACAACGACGCGCATTGGCCCACCATATTAGTGACCAGATTTACCAAGAGATTACGGGCGTTCGTGGTTATTTCTCAACTCGTATTGCCTATGTCACCACGAACAAAACAACACAAGGCGTTCGCTACCAACTAGTCATTGCCGATGCAGATGGTGCTAATCCACGGACTTTAATCTCACAATATCATACGCCGATTATGTCGCCAGCTTGGTCACCAGATGGCAAACAAATCGCTTATGTCAGCTATCAACATAATCGTATGCATATTTCAGTCATTACCTTATCGACAGGAAAAGTCCAACAACAGAAACTATCGAGCTTTAGTGGCATTGTCAGCTCTCCTAGCTACGCCCCTAATGGCAAGATACTTGCCATGGCGTTATCCCATGCGAATAGTGCCAACACCAATATTTATCTGATGAATATCAAAAGCAAAAAATTGACCCAAGTCACACACTTAGCAACCAACACCTCTCCAAGCTTTTCACCTGATGGCAAACATATTGTTTTCACTTCAAATCGCGGTGGCTCAGCACAAATTTATCAATTAAACTTAAAGACTAAAAAAATAAAGCGTCTGACCTTTGATGGGACACAGAACTATGACCCGGTCTACACACCCAACGGCAAAGATATTGTCTTTATGCACATTGCCTCACCGGGTGCACCAATCCAATTGGCGGTGTATCATCTGGATACGCAATTGACCCAAACTATTACAACTGGCACTTTAGATAAATCACCTTCTATTTCACCAAATAGCCGGATGGTTATCTACGCTAACTATGATCAGGCGCATGGCCGCTTGGCAGAAGCTTCAATTAATGGCAAAATCCACCTAATACTCCCCTCAAGCTCTGGATCAGTGCAATCACCTGCCTGGTCACCGTACCTTGATTAAAGAATAGGATCTGTGCTGAGTTGATTGATATTTCATGAAAGGCCATTTCTGCCTTCACGGGAATGACAACAGGCGGATCTATGCAATTAATGAGATACACCACCAAAAATAGAAAAGGTTTCATGATGAAAAAACTACTCCACTTTAGCTTAATCTCTGTGAGCACCATTTTAGCTGGCTGTGCCAGCGCACCTGCCTTTCATGAAGACAATGATAGCAACCCATCAGACCAGACACGTGCAGATATGAGTCAACCAAAAGGCGCAACAACACACGCTATTGGTGCACCTTCTCAATTTTCTGGTGCCATGGTGTCTAGCCAAACACAACATAACGGTCAAAAACCTAGTAAGGACATGATCTTTTTTGGTTTTGATCGCTACCAACTCTCCGGCACAAGCCCATTGGCTAAGCAAGGACAAATGACTGCCAACCACCTGGCCAATTATTTGATTCAACACCCAACAGCACAAATTGTTTTAGCAGGCTACACAGACCCTCAAGGTAGTGAGTCTTATAACCTACATCTTGGTCAAAAGCGTGCCACCTCGGTTTATAACTATCTGAAAAGCCAAGGTGTTAACCCACAACAAATGTGCACAGTCAGCTTTGGTGAAAGTCGCCCAGCGAGCCTTAGTGCTTTTGCTGGCAACAAAACAAAGGCTTATGCCCATGATCGCCGCGTGCAGATTGAATATCACGCGACTTGTGAGAAATAAACTATGAAACACCTGTTGACCATCATCTCCATACTACTTGGCTTAGCCTATATACTGGTTGCTAATGCAGCTGCACCAGTCATTGCAAATAACCAAAATAGCTTAGCACAGCATGCCACACAAACTTTAAATACAACGACCAGGCCACACCTTAGTTTAAATCAGCGCGTACAAACATTAGAAAACCAACAAGCCTATGATAGCCAGCTAGGCTCAAAAATTGATGCCTTGCAACAAGCGATTGATAAAATCCGTGGCCAGCTTGAAGCGGTAGACCATGAAATCCAAAAATTACAGGAAAACCAACGTATTCTGCCGTTTCTCGAAGAACGCGCCGTTCAATTAGAGGCACAACAGCGTGTCGCTAGCCCAAGCCACAGTGTTATTAACAACAAAAAATCACCAAAAAAAAACGTTGCCAGCAAATCAGAGCAAACTGCATATCAACAGGCTTATACACAAATGGCTAATCGTCAATACAATGATGCCATGAGTCAATTCCAAGCTTTTATCAAGCAATACCCTAAAAGCACACTGGTCACCGACAGTCACTACTGGCTCGGTTTACTCTATTTAGCCAAAGGTCAATCAGACCTTGCCTCACAACAATTTAGAAAAGTCATTGCCCATCAACATAATGACAAGACACCGGATGCAATGCTACGCCTAGCGATGATTTTCTTAACTAATGGTGATATGGCACATGCAAAACAATTATTTCAAAAAATTGTTACGCAGTATAAAACATCTGCTGCGGCGCAAAGTGCTGCACAACAACTGAAAGCCATGTAATCTATCTTTCGCCATTCTTTTTCTACAGAAACATCAACCACCACAGGATTCCAGTTTTATGACCGCTTTACCGAACAGGACGCTTTGGATAATCATGACCGCGATCATTGTTTATTGTATTTGCTACACCTGGATTGATTTACCCACGGCTAAATTTTGTCATACGTTAGCTGGCAGCAGCTTGGCAAACTTATCAATTAGCATAGGCCATCTCTTTAAAACCAAGCACTGGGCAGAACTTGCCTTACTCAGTGGTGTTATTGCCACACTTATCTGGATATTTGGTGAAAAAAGAAACGCCAGACCCTGGTTACTATTTGCAGCTAGTGTGGTTATTGCCCTAGCAATTGCTACTCTGTTTAAATTTGGCCTTGCGCGTTACCGGCCTGAAATATATTTTCAACAGGGGCTCTATGGCTTTCATTGGCTATCAAATAACCCTGCATTTAACTCAACCCCATCCGGTCATACAACGGCGGCCTTTGCCGGGTTTATCTCATTAGCGATGATTTTTAAACACCGCATAGTTTGGCTGATTGCTATTTGTCTGGCGACACTGATTGCCATTAGTCGCGTGCTTGCCGGCGCTCATTATCCAAGTGATCTTATTTTTGGTGCAACCTTAGGCAACTTATCCTGCCTATGGGTGCGACATTTTTTTTACACAACGAAGGAAACCTCAGCATGACTCAGATTAATGCCACGATAAAAACCAACAAAGGCGACATTCAACTCAAACTTTTTGCCGAACAAACTCCTATCACTGTCGCTAATTTTGTCAATTTGGCACAGAGAGGTTTTTACGATGGTTTGAATTTTCATCGTGTGATTAAAAACTTTATGATTCAGGGTGGCTGCCCTCTAGGCACGGGCACCGGCGGGCCAGGCTACCGCTTTGAAGATGAATTTACAACGGAGTTACGCCATAATGCAGCAGGTAAATTATCAATGGCCAATGCTGGCCCTGGCACAAATGGTAGCCAATTTTTTATTACGCATGTCCCTTGCCCACACCTAGATGGCGCACATACGGTATTTGGCGAAGTCTTGAGCCAAAAAGACCTAGATATTGTCGATAGCATTGACCAAGGCGATACCATTGACAGTATTAGTTTAACCGGGGATATTGATACTTTTTTAAATACGCAAGCAGCACAGGTTGAGGCTTGGAACAATACGTTAGAAAAAGTCTAATGGGGCATCGACTGTCAAAAATCTATACCAAGACTGGTGATGATGGCACTACTGGTCTTGGTGATGGCTCCCGCATTAGTAAAAGTGCTTTACGCATTGCAGCTATCGGTGATATCGATGAACTCAATAGTGTCATGGGTTTAGTAATCAGTGAAACAGATGATTCTTTAATAACCGACTTATTGAGTACCATTCAACACCATCTCTTTGACTGTGGTGCTGAACTCTGTCTACCAGACTACCATACGATAAAGGCTGAACATAGTCGCTTTGTAGAACAATCATTAGATCAAATCAATCAGGCACTTCCCCGATTGAAAGAATTTATCTTACCTGGCGGCAGCAAAGATGCTGCATATTGCCATCTGGCGCGAAGTATTTGTCGTCGTGCAGAACGCACCTTGGTTTCACTCGATCAAGATGAAAAGCTCAGTGAGGACTTACTGCGATATCTCAACCGCTTATCTGATTTACTGTTTGTCATTGCACGGCATTTAGCACGACGCCATGGTGAGGGTGAAGTTTTATGGCAAAATAAAAAGGTCGTAGACTGACAACCATATCGTTACCCATGAATTTTCTGATTAGGTCGGTGACTTTAAACTTTTCCCTGTTGAGACATCGTCCTCGCGGGACTAGAGCTTGGAGCTAGATCGCCATACACAACCAAGTACCAATCTAAAAAGACAGGCTTCTTGCCCTGCGCGGCGATAACATGACGCGGAGTATGAATAGTTTTTAGACACCGCGCCATTATTGGCATTAACTCATCGTTAACTTCAGTGCTACCCTACCACCGACTACCAACTTTTTTCAACAAGGCGGTCAAAGCATCACCTTCAACATAACCACCGACAAAATGGGGTTGCCCATCATGCCCTCTGTAAAGTAACACAGGCGTCCCCTGAAAGTAATTCATAAAGAACTTCGTATTCGCCTCAACATCCGCAAATGCCGCCTTTTCAGCAGTTGACAGGTTGGCACTATACGTTAATGGTTGAACACCACCCTCTTCAGATTTTTTCTTGAAGTTCACTTCATCACTATGCAACAGTTTAATTTTATCCGCATCCGTTTTACCTGATAAAATTTTTGCTGCTTTGCCTTTGCTACCTGGCTTCAAGAACCCTGCCGCAACCCAACGAACCTGAAGCTTACCTGCCTTAATCAATGGCGCAAATTCTTTATATAGCATATGACAGAAAATACAGTTAGGATCGATAACGGCATAAAGTTTATGTGGTGCCGTATCACTGCCTTCAGCAAACCAAGTCGTGCCAGACAAGGACTTAAACGCTTTTTTAGCCACTGCCGCATCGACATATTTTTTCGTGTAAGTCTGCGTGAGGTTTTCCCCTTTCGCATTAATCAAATTACCAATAAAGAGGTACTTGGCCTTTTTATTAGTGAAGACTACCATACCACGGCCACCCTGTTTTGGTTCGACCACCAAACCTCGCAAGCCACCGGATACTGTAAATTCTTTACTAATCTCCAACTGTCCCTTAGTCACTGCACTGACCAAGACACCAGCTGAAACCGGCGCAGCATGTTTGTGTTTGTGCTCTGGTTTTGTCAGTTGTTGTTGCTTCTGCTTCGTTTGATGTTGCTGTGCATCATGAGAAGCATTGCTATTGGCACAGGCAGAGACGGCAAAACCACAGGTAACAACTAACATGGTTGCACCCAATATTTTCCTGATCATAATAAATTTTCTCCTAGAGTAATAGTTCACGTAGGTCACCCAGCGCATCGCGCAAGAAAGCTAAGAACCGTCCACCTTCCGCACCATCAACCACACGATGATCTAATGATAATGACAATGGTAACATTAATTTTGGCACAAAGCTTGAACCATCATAAACGGGTTTTATTGCCGCTTTTGATACACCTAAAATTCCAACCTCAGGCATATTAACAATCGGGGTAAATGCGGTGGTTCCAATACCACCAAGGCTTGAAATTGTAAAACAACCGCCTTGCATATCACTAGGCGCCAATTTGCCATCACGCGCTTTCAGACTTAAATCAATTAAATCACGCGCAATATCATAAATACCTTTCTTATCGGCATCACGAATCACTGGGACCATCAGACCATGAGGAGTATCAACCGCAACCCCCACGTTAACATATTTTTTATACACTAAACTTTGGCCATCAGCAGATAACGCACTATTAACAATAGGATAAGCTTTTAGCGCCTTAGCAACCGCTTTAACAATAAAGGGCACTGGGGTTAATTTCACTCCTTGCTTTTCAGCAATCACCTTTTTCGCCTGACGAAATGCTTCAAGATCGGTGATATCAGCATCTTCAAATAAGGTAATATGCGGAATTTTCACCCAATTGCGGTGTAAATTGGCCCCACTGATTTTTTTGATTCGTGGTAAAGGCTGTACATCCACCTCACCAAACTTGGCAAAATCAACAACAGGATCAGCCAGTAACCCCAGTGTATCACCAGCTGAACCACCGGAAGCCATCGCATGCTTAACAAATTCCTGTAAATCGTCTTTAGTAATCCGCCCTTTGCGACCTGTTGCAGTGACCTTTGACAAATCAACACCAAACTCACGCGCAATACGACGGATTGCCGGTGATGCATGCACATTGGCGTTTTGTGGCTCAGAGACTGCAGCAGGCACTGGTTTTGTCGGTGCAGGCTGGTGATCAGCAGTTTTGGCTACCGGTGTTTCAGCTGTTGGCTGAAGTGTCTTTGCTACTGCAGCTAATTCCAATTTAACAATTAAATCGCCCTGAGAAACTTTACCGCCTTCTTTGACTAAAATTTCTTTGACCGTACCAACCATTGGAGATGGCACTTCCATGGTTGCTTTATCCGTTTCTAACGTGATTAACGGTGTCTCTTCTTCAACCTGATCGCCCACTGCGACATTAATTTCGATAATATCCACACCACTATATTCACCAATGTCAGGTACGGCGACATCCATAACTTGTGATGCGTGATTCGTGTTCTGTGGCTCGGGGTTAGCAGCCATGTCGTGGCTCATGGTTTGTGTCTCGCCGCTGGTGGTTGTAGCGTCGAGTTTAATGATTAAATCGCCTTCAGAGACTTTGCTGCCTTCACCGACCAAAATCTCTTTAATCACACCTGATTGAGGTGCAGGAATTTCCATGGTTGCTTTATCAGTCTCAAGAGTAATCAATGTATCTTCCTCATTGATTTGATCACCAACAGCGACATTGATTTCAATTACATCAACACCACTATATTCACCAATGTCTGGAACTTTAATTTCTTCTAATGCCATTTTTTAATTCCTAGTTTTCTTATATTTTGATTATGCGAGCCAGCTACCCTACCAAACGTCACCAGACTGTGCTGGATTCTTGTCGGCACGGGAATGACATCATGATAGGTTGTCATGCCCAGTTTTAAGCATACAACGGATTAATTTTATCTGCTTGCAATTGATATTTACTCATGACCTCTTTCATCATCGTCTGATTAACTACGCCATCTTTAACCAAGGCTTGTACAGCAGCCAAGACAACATGATAACGATTAACTTCAAAATGCGCGCGTAACGCTTCACGCGTATCACTACGACCAAAACCATCCGTTCCTAAAGTCTCAACAGTACGCGGGATAAAGTCACGTAACTGATCTGCATAGAGGTGAATATAGTCTGTTGAAATGACAACAGGACCTTGTCGGCTTGCAATGCAATCGGTAATGTAAGCTGTTTTCTGTTTTTTATCGCTATTGAGCTTATTCCAACGACGTATTTCCATACCCTGACGGTAAAGCTCGTTGCTACTCGTCATACTCCAAATATCACTACTAATAGCAAAGTCTTTTTCAAGCAACTCGGCGGCAGCTTCGACTTCTTTGAGAATGGTACCCGAGCCGATTAACTGAACATGCTGTTTTCTTGGTTCGCTGCAGGAATCCAATAAATACAGCCCTTTAAGGATGCCTTGCTCACAGCCTTTTGGCATTGCTGGGTGCACATAATTTTCATTCATCATGGTGATATAGTAGAACACATCATCATGGTCAACATACATGCGTTTTAACCCATGTTCGATAATAACGGCCAACTCATAAGCATAGGTTGGATCATAGCTCACACAGTTTGGAATCAGGCCAGCCATAATATGGCTATGACCATCCTCATGTTGTAAACCCTCACCATTCAATGTGGTACGTCCTGCTGTTGCACCCAATAAGAAACCACGTGCTCGCATATCACCAGCCAACCAAGCATAATCAGCAATACGTTGAAAACCGAACATGGAATAATAAATATAAAAGGGAATCATCGGCTGGTTATGCACACTATACGAAGTGGCTGCAGCAATCCACGATGAAAATGCCCCGCCCTCATTAATCCCTTCTTGCAGAATTTGGCCATTTTCCGCTTCTTTGTAATACATCACCTGTTCGCGATCTTCTGGGGTGTATTTTTGACCGTCTGAATTATAAATACCTAATTGACGAAATAGACCCTCCATGCCAAAAGTACGTGATTCATCTGGCGTAATAGGCACACACAACTGACCGATTTGCTTGTCTTTGCATAACGCTGTCAGAATCTGTACAAATGCCGTCGTCGTCGACATAGTGCGCTCATTGCCAGTACCATTGAGCAACCGTTTGGCAAAATCTTGATGGCTTGGGATAAGCAATTGTTCTTTATTGACAAAACGCTTGGGTAAATACCCCCCCAACTTTTGGCGTTGTGCATGCAAATATTGAATTTCTTCTGACTCTTTTCCAGGATGAAAAAATGCCATATCTTCAACATGCTGATCACTGACAGGAATGTCGAAAAATTCACGGAACTGGGCCAATTCGTCAGATTTCAATTTCTTTTGATTATGCGCAATATTACGCGAATCACCAGCATGCCCCATACCATAGCCTTTGACTGTTTTGACTAAAATAACACTTGGCTGACCCTTGTGATTAACCGCCGCATGGTAGGCTGCATATACTTTAACCGGATCATGCCCCCCTCGCGACAAACCATGGATATCATCATCACTTAAATTCGCCACCATAGCCAACAGGTCTGGATGTTGGCCAAAAAAGTGTTCGCGCATATAAGCACCACCACGCGAGCGGTAAGTTTGGAAATCACCATCGCAAGCCGCTTCCAAATATTGCAGGAGCAGGCCTTGATGGTCTTGAGCAAATAAGGGTTCCCAATCACTACCCCAAACCACTTTAATGACATGCCAACCTGCACCTTTAAAGCTAGACTCAAGTTCTTGAATAATTTTACCATTGCCATTGACCAAGCCATCTAAACGCTGAAGGTTACAGTTAATGACGAAATTAAGATTATCCAGCTTTTCACGACCAGCACGCGTAATGGCTCCCATCGATTCTGGCTCATCCATTTCACCGTCACCACAGAAAGCCCACACTTGACGACCCTCGGTATTGCTAATGCCACGGTGTTGTAGATACTTCATAAAACGTGCTTGATAAATTGCTGTCATCGGCCCCAGCCCCATCGATACAGTAGGGAATTGCCAATAGTCTGGTTGCAACCAAGGATGCGGATACGAGGAAATACCCTTGCCATCGACTTCACGACGAAAATGGGTTAATTGCTCTTGGGTTTTACTGCCATCTAAAAATGATCGAGCATACATACCCGGTGCCACATGCCCTTGAAATAAAACCAAGTCACCTGGCTGATCTTCACTCGCCCCTTTAAAGAAATGGTTTTGCCCCACTTCATATAAGGTACAACTGGAGGCAAAACTACCGATATGACCACCTAAAGAAGAATTGGCATGGTTAGCCTTATCAACAATAATGGCCGCATTCCAACGCACCAAGGACTCGAGACGTTTCTCGACCGCCAAATTCCCAGGATAGGTAGGCTGATCCTCGACCTTGATGGTATTCATATAGGGCGAATTAACTGAGGTATAGTCACTACTCAAGCCTAACGCCTTGGCTTTATCTCCCAGCTGCGACAAAAGGTAAAGTGCCCGGTCAGCTCCCTCCTCACTAATAACAGAATCTAAGGCATCAAGCCATTCTTTTGTTTCTTGGGGGTCGATATCAGTTTTATGATCCATGGGGTAAGATCCTCGCAAAGATGAAAAGACAAGGGAGTATAGCAATAAGGGCAGCGGTTAGGAAACTGCGACGCCCAAACCCAGCTCCACCATACGATCAAAACTATTTTGACGATCTTCAGCAGAAGCCCGCTGTTGCGTAATCAACTGGTCACTCACCGTGAATAAGGCCAGAGCCTGACGCGAAAATTTTGCAGCTAAGGTATATAAAGCGGCGGTCTCCATCTCAATAGCTAACACACCATACTCAGCAAATTTTTGCCAGGATTCCGTATTTTCATCATAAAATGTGTCACTAGTTAACACAGTGCCGACATGAGTGGTTAATGCGTTCTTTGCTGCAACCGCATCCGCCTTTTTTACCAACTCAAAACAGGCGGTAGCTGCAAAATCCTTACCAGCAAAGCGTAGACGGTTCATCTGTGAATCTGTACTGGCTGCCTGACCGATAATCACATCCCCAATAGCAAGAGGCTGTTGTATCGCCCCACAGGTGCCAATGCGAATAGCAGTTTTGACATCGTAGTCTGCAAACAATTCATGCGCATAGATTGACATCGACGGCATACCCATCCCTGTCGCTTGAATAGACAAACGCTCACCTTGATATTCACCAGTAAAACCATAGGCACCGCGCACCTCATTATAACAAACAGCATTTTTGAGATATTTCTCGGCTAAACGTTGAGCTCGCATTGGATCGCCTGGCAGCAAAACCACGTCGGCAATGTCACCCTTTTTCGCGGCAAGATGAACACTCATTTTTTTTCTCCTATTGTCGCCAATCAAATCGGGAACTCGTGACTTGTCACTCGTAAACCACGCCCATCAGCCTAACAAAAAAGCACTTAATTTCAAACTCACCTCAACGATTTCCTTGCAATGACAAGCAACTCCTGGTATAAAGTCGCACTGGATTTTACCCCTCGACAAAGGCCTTTGCATAACTGTAAGTACAAAGCCCTTTCAATGATTTTGGAGAACATACCATGTCAAGAGTCTGTCAAGTCACTGGCAAGCGCCCAATTACGGGAAACAACGTATCCCATGCAAACAACCGGACTAAGCGTCGCTTCTTACCTAACTTACATACACATCGCTTTTGGGTTGGTAGTGAAAACCGTTACGTCAAATTACGCCTAAGTAGCAAAGGTATGCGCATTATCGATAAGAAAGGTATTGATGCCGTATTAACTGACATCCGCGCACGCGGCGAAAAAGTTTAAGGAGCGAATCATGGCTGCAAAATCAAAAGTTGAAAAAATTAAGTTAGAATCTACCGCAGGTACAGGTCATTTTTATACCACTACAAAAAATAAAATGAACACACCTGAAAAAATGGTCATGAAAAAATATGATCCTGTTATTCGCCAACATGTTGAATACAAAGAAAAGAAAATCAAATAGTGTACCCTGTGCCAAAGTGCACCGTAGGTGATTTGATCAAGGCCGCTCTAAAGCGGCCTTTTTTATTGCTATACAGAATGTTTGCTAAAATTTTTTCATCTTGAGGTGTGATGACTATAAGCAGAAAAAAACTTAGGATTTTTGAAAAAGAAAAAGTTTTGACACTCATTGCAGTCACCCCACAAACCCGGCACAATCTGCCGTAATGGAGCTGTTGCAAGCTGGTTTATAGCGAGCAATAGCTAAATGAAAAAAAATTAAAAAAGCGGCGTTTATACCGAATAAATGAGCAGTTTTTCATTTTTTTCAACGACGCTAGTGCCGCTAGAAATTGGTTTGCAACAGCTCCATAATAAACCACCCCGCAAGTAGCGGGGTATTGATCCCGAGCCATCTGTCACCTTTGTGGCAAAGCCGCGCATTAACGGCAACTTTAGGGACGCCTGGTCACTTTGTTTAAAAACCCCAAGGCGTTAAATCTACCGTGACAAGCTCGGGTATGACTGTGAAATAAAAGTACATTGGGTGATTTATATGGAACATAAAGACTACCGTGGTTACACCTTTTTATTCGTCTCACAACTCATGGTTGGTATTAATATTGTCGGCGCCAAGTTTCTCACGCCTGCCATCCCTATCTTTACCTTATTAAGCTTTCGATTTTTTATTGCCACAATGGTACTGTGGCTGCTCTATCAACTGATGCCTAACCGGACCAACAACAATACTATTGGCATGAAACAGCTTCAGCGAAAGGATTGGCTATTTATTATTTTACAATCGACCTGCGCGGGCATTTTGTTTAATCTGCTGCTAATTACGGGTCTACATTACACTGATGCCAATATTGCTGGCATTATCACCAGTGCACTGCCCATGATGATCACACTATTGGCTATCTTACTGCTCGGTGAGCGCCTGACTAAATCTTACTTATTTTGTCTTATCACTGCCACTTTTGGCATTCTCATCATCGCATTATCTAAGCTAAACCAAAGTAGTACACATTATTCCTTAATCGGTGACTTACTAATTTTTCTATCTCTTATCCCCGAGGCTTTATATTATATTTTCAATAGGATGCACCCCAACCGCCTCCCTGTATTACTCTATGCAGCAATTTGCAATGGTATTAATACTCTGCTTAGCATACCTTTTGTGATTAGCTCCCACTTACTACACCTCAACACAATCACACTGACACAATGGTCTATCATCTGTGCCATAGGCCTGGCCTCTGGATTATTTATCATCTTTTGGGTGATAGGCAGTAGAACAGTTGACAACAGTACAGCCATTTTATTCACCACAACCATGCCTTTAAGCACTATCGCCATTGCCTGGCTATGCCTTAGCGAGGACATCTCTTGGACTCAGTGCCTGGGCATGCTAGTTATTATCGCTGCTATCTTTATCAATGTCAGGGCAAAAATCACCGCAACTAAACATCCAAAAAATACAACACCTAAGGCGTAGCGTGACGGTTACAAGGTGAGTAACAGTCATGTTGAGGCAAAAATAGCCGTGACGCTGTGATCATTCCAAATGTGATTAGCTGTATAGGTCTGACAAAACCTGCCGTGAATGATCACGCGGACTTCTTTGTCTTCTAATCAACGCGAATAACTGCTCATAGTGATCAAAGTGCCCTGCCTGATAAATTGCCTGGTCCAACTCCTCTAGAAGCTTAAGCAACTCAGGTGAAACCCCGTCACAGTAAGCTATATCGCCTAAAACCAATAACCGCCGTCCTGGCCACTGTGCTTTTGCCCAAATCAGTACTGCCTGCTGCAAGACTTTTATATCTGCCTGATCACAAGCGGATTTGATAGCTGCAATTGCTTGCTTAACGGACGGCACAGACTCAGAAGACACGACTCCATATCGGGCACGACGACGAGCGCTGTATAACCAAATCACCAAGGTCAACAACCATAGTATCAATAACACGATGCTGACATATCGCCATGTCTTATCAACTGGATGCTGCGCCATGATATGCGTTGCTGGTGTTACCGGCTGTGCACTGGGCACCGGTTGTGCTTGAGGCACAGCAACCGCTTTTGATTGTGCGATGGTTTTACCTGGCTTAATGGTAAAACTAATCGCTGGCAGCATTGCCGTTTGTGCACGGTTTGTTTTGATATTCCACCAAGCAACAGACACCCCTGGAAAAGTTAGCTTACCTTGCTGGGTTGGGATATAGGCTATTTTCAACACACGAGTAGCGACAGGGTACTGCGTGGTATAACGTTCACTTAATATTGGCTGATCTGGATAAGCATTTGCATTAGCTGGCGCGGTGAGATGCAGATCAGGCAATTGACCTTTTAAGGCACCTACGGCAGTGACGGTAATTGTCCGTGTTAGCGGCACACCGACTTGATAATGTTGCGCCTCTGGCGAAAAACGCTGGGTCAATGTCACTTGATCGGCTGGCAACCATTGATCTGAGGTAAGCCCCGGCGGAATGGCTTTCACCTTCAACGTTAAAGCATTACTGGTAAAAACCACTGGCTTTCCAGAAGAAAACCCTAAAAAACCACCAAAGCCTTGCGACGAACCACTTGCCACACGACCACGAAAAGCCATGGGAGGAATTGTCAACTTACCAGATCGTTTTGGCGTCAGCAAAAAACGTTGCTCATTCACTTGATAGACTTTACCCTGTTGCTCATCGCTGTAACGCACGGGCTTACCAAGTGTTTGCAGAGTAAAACCTTTCATCGCTGGCGGCTCAAAGCTCCCACTTTGCAAGCCTGCCGCATCATATAGTTTTAAGGTATATATAATCGGGCTATCCACATAGGTACTGTCTTGCCCCAATGATGCCACTAAATACAAATTACTTTTATGCCCACCAAGATCTGTCGCTTGACGTTGGCGAACAGTCACTGTTATTGGCTGAGTATAATCACTACCCACTTGAATTTTAGGAATGACCAACCGCCCTATTTTTTTCGGCATCAGCGTCACAATCAACTGATTACTCGACGTAGTTTTACCATTAATCATCGACGTTTGACTGCTCGTGCTCTGCCCCAATACGTCGAAATTTTGAGCCAATGGCGATAGGTTTGGCTGGGTACTTGCCTCAGGCAAACTGATACGCAAAGTCAATGTTTGTCCCATAGCAACTTGCTGACGGTTAATACTTGCCTCCACGGAGGCATTAACAACATCGGCAGTCAGAAGAGCAAATATTAACAATATAGCCTGTTGCCAACACACTGGCCCAATCAAATTTTTGATAGGATATCTAATGAAAGCATTGCCAATCAGTCCTAAAGGATTTCCGTGAATGTGGAAGTCCTGGCCTAATCGCGCTAAAGCATTTTTAAAAATCATAAGCTTTCCCCTTGCTGCTGTCTCCTTTGGTACTCTTGTAGGAATTTCTCTCTTAATAAGCCACCCGGATGATTTGGAATTTGTGACAACCAATGCTTAATTTGTTGCGTTTGTAATCTGGCCTTTTTTTGTGCTGCCGTTAAACGCGTTTTCTGATGTGTTTGTTGCTGAGCTGTCATTGGCTGCTGGGAATGCTGCACTTTCTTTTGCTTGGCTGGTTGCAACTGAGCTTTTTTTTGTTGAGCCTGTTGTGTAGCCTGGTGCTTAGCTGTCGCTTTCGACTGTTGCTGTGATTGTTTTTGTTGTTTTTTCGACCGAGACTGATCTGCCTGTTTCTGCTGCGGTTGCGATGATCGCTTTTTCTGCCCCGGCAAGGATTCTGCGTTTTTTTTCTGCTGTCTTTTGTTCTGTGATTTTGCCGACTGTTTTTTGTTATCTTGCTGCCTTGATGTCGAATGATGTTTTTGCTGCGGCTTCTTTTGTTGTTGCAACCATTTTTTCAATATCTCAATATTATGCTGCGCACCAGGATAATTAGGTTGTTTCTTCAATGCCGCTTCATACGCCTTGATGGCTTGCATATATTGATGTTGATAAGCTAACGCATTCCCTAAGTTATAATCCCCTAACGCACTATCCAAACTTTTAAAATAGTGCGCAGCTTGTTTGTATTTTTTATCTTGATAATAAGCCACACCCTTCCAGGCAGGGTTAACAAATCGTTGTGCCGCTTGCTGATTTTTCTTGATTGCTAATAACTGTGCTGCTTGTTGATCCGGTCGCAACCAGAGGTCTTGCCAACTAAAGGCAAACAATGTCTGTGGAAGCAAAAAAAGCAACACCCAACACCATCTGCAGCGCCTTATTTGACACATGGTATGTTGGTCATGACCACCAAAGCCTAGCACCCTCATAACAAACGCTCCAACCAACCTCGACGGCAGACTATCAACAGCAAAATCAATAATCCCCAAATCAACCAATGACCTTGGTCTGCCCATAACACTTTCGTTAAATTCTTCGCCTTAAGCACATGATGCTGGTTACGCTGACTCATTGACAATAACGAGGTTAAATCACGATTATCATTGGTAAATGCCACATAACGACCTGCCCCCTCTGACGCTAACTTTTCTAATGCCTCAGGATCTAGTTTAGCAAACACCACCTCGCCTTGCTGATTGAGCATAAAACCACCACCAGCTTTAGGAATAGGACCGCCCTGCTCTGTGCCAACGCCAAGCACCAGCAGATGATAACCTTGCTTGGCCAATTGTTTTGCTTCGGAAAATGCTGCCGTATTAGGCTGGCTATCGGTGATTAAAATAATGGATCCACGCACCGCATCTGCTTGTTGCATTAATTTGACGGATTTTTTCAGTGCCAAAGCTATGTTACTACCTTGCACTGGAACAACATGGCTATTGAGTACCGGCACCATGTTGGCAATGGTATTGCTATCCTCAGTTAACGGCGACACAACAAACGGCTCACTGGAAAAGACCAGCATCCCTGTTTGCCCACTTTTAATTCGCTTCAATAAATCCAATACTTTATAACGCGCACGCTGCAGACGGCTAGGCAACAAATCATTGGCATTCATCGACTCAGAAACATCTAAAGCAATCACTCTGGCCATCTGCTGACGATAGACTGGCTGCGGCCAGTGAGACCACGTCGGTCCAGCTAATGCCAACACGGCAAGCAACCAAGCCAAGCATAAAAATACCGGCATCATATATCGTCGAGAGGATGAATGCCCACAGAGCAGATGCGGCAATAAATGTGGATCACACTGCCCTGCCCAATCATGGCCAACCGTGCGTTGTCGCCATTGCTGCCATAATAAAAACACCAAGGGAATAAGGACTAAAAACCACCAAGGTCTTAAGAAATGCAAAGCACCTAATGACATCACACCGACCTCCGAATGCGCCAGCTTGGCATGAACAACAAACAGCTTAAGAACAACGCCAAGCCCAATGGCCAGGGATATAAGGGCGTACGCGGCCGCAGGCTAATTTTATCGTTTTGAATTGGCTCAAGTTTGTTCAGCTGCTGATAGATTTTTTGCAACGCCTGACCATCATCCGCACGAAAAAACTGACCACCCGTTATTTGCGCAACCTTTTTTAAACCCTGAATATCCAAGCCACTTGATGGATTGACAACTTGTGGTCCAAAAGCCGTTTGCATCACCATTTTTTTTGCGCCCAACCCAATGGTATAAATTTTAATGTGTGCCCGCTTAGCAACTTCTGCTGCCTGCACCGGCGTCACAACACCCGCGTTATTACCACCATCAGTCATTAATATTAAAGCCTTGCTTTTTGCTGGGTACTGAATCAATTGTTTAATCGCCAAACCAATCGCATCACCAATTGCTGTGCGAATACCCGCGATACCAATGGTTGCTTGATTCAGCATTTGGCCTGCCGTTTGACGGTCAAAAGTCAACGGCGTTTGCAAATAGGCTCGTGTGCCAAACAAAATCAAGCCAATACGGTCACCTGCACGCTGCTGGATAAAATTACCCGCGATTTTTTTCACCACTTGAATTCGCGTGAGATACTGTCCACCCAACTTCATATCTGGTGTCCGCATACTGCCAGATAAATCAACTGCCAACATTAAGTTTCGCCCCTGCTGCGGCAGGGCAATGGGCTTGCCCAACCATTGTATCCCTGAGCTTGCGGTAACAGTCAAAATCCAAATCAATGACAGCACTACTTTCTGCCATAAACTGAACTGGCTACTTGTTGATTTTTCCTGACCCAAAGCTGTTTCTAGCGCGGAGAAAAATGGTACTTTCAATGCTTGGACTGGAGCTTGTTTCGCACTGGGTAATACATAGCGCAAAAACCAAGGCAGTGGTAATACAATGAAAAGCCAAGGCCACGTCACGTCGATCATCACTCAAACACCTCATAACAACAGGCACTCTGCTTACAAAGGTAAAAATATTTTATTGTCCATTGGTTTGTTATCAAACGACGGATAGTTGCTTTCATTACCTCAACTCACTTCTGAACAGTCAGACATTAGGGCTTGGTTCCGTCTTGAGCACCGCTTTCCTGCCATCTTATTTTTTGCCCAAGCGATCACCAATTCAAAGACTGCCGCATCAAAATCAACCTGTTTTTGATACGGACCGTCCAGCAGGCAGCGCCCCACACCACGACTAAACTCAGGCTGACCCAAACCCTGATCTAAATAATGCAGCCAAGCTTTACCTGATAAAGCCTGCGGCATATTCTGCTGATCAAAGCTTATGGCAATACGCTTGACCAGAACAGATAGTTGTGCCAAAGCTTGTACTGCCGTGATTTGCTGGTGTTGATATTGCCAAGCCAAGTGATCAATCGTCTTGAGCACCACTCGGCGGCGCAAGCATTGTTGATACTGCCGATACAACAAATAAGTGACAGCCAATATGACGATTACCAGCAAAGCAGTCATCACATACCACCCAGGTGCCAACGGCCACCAAGCAATGGGCTTAGGGAAGTGAATACCATGCAACTGGGATAATGGATCAGACAACATAACGCACCTCACGATTAATCACTTGTTGCAAGTCATCATGCGTTGCCACAGGGATTAAACGAATATTATATTGCCGACAAAATTTTTCGAGCATCCGTCGGCGTTCCGCAAACCACGCTTGGTATTGCTGACGCTGCTTTGCTTGACTCGCATTAAGGACCACATAATGTTGCGCACCATCACTAAATTGATATCGCCCTTTTGAAGGCGCTTGCACCTCTAACGAATCATAAATGAAGCAAATCATCAACTCATTTTTGTGTGACAACTGTTTAAGCAAAGTCCAACTTGTTTGATTAAAATGACTGCAATCACTGAGGATAATTGACGTACTGCCAGCCTTGGCTTGCTGATTTAAGCGCATAAGACTTCGCTCAATTTGTTTTGCAGTCTCGCCTACTTGGTTTTGCCAATCCACTAACTGCTTGAAAGTTTGTAATAGATTTTGACGGCTGCGTCTTGCGGCCACCTCAGAAAAACGGTGATCACCAACAAGGATAGCACCAACTTGCTGTTCTGCCGCAAGTGCTGACCAACCTAACAGCGCAAATAGATTAGCGGCCAGTACCTGCTTAAAACAGACACGAGTACCAAAATGCATACTGCTATTTTGATCAACAATAAAATAGACCGGACGTTCGCGCTCTTCATGATAAACCTTGGTATATGGCTTACCCATTTTAGCTGTTAGTTTCCAGTTGATTAAACGAATATCATCACCCGGGTGATAAGCACGAGTTTCAGCAAAGTCGATACCACGCCCACGAGCTGTGGAAAGATGTGCGCCTGACTGACTGTGCTGTACTCGCTGGCGATTAAATAAGCCCACCGCTGGGACTTGGAAGCGCCACGCAATTAATGCATCCAGAGAGGGTGTAATACCGTTGATCATAACTTAAGGAATTGCAACCAAACCTAGGATTTTATCAATCACCATCACAGTAGTCACCCCCTCGGCCTCAGCTTCAAAGCTTAATAAAATACGGTGGGCCAAGACATCATGAATCACAGCATGGATATCATTGGGACTGACATAATCATGGCCAGACAACCAGGCATGTGCTTTTGCGCAACGGTCTAAACTAATTGTACCACGGGGGCTAGCACCATAGCGCAACCAACGACTGAAATCAGCATCATACTTTTCTGGCTGACGAGTTGCCAAGACCAATTGAATGAGATATTCCTCCAGCTCGGTACTTAGATGGATATGACTCACTTGCTCACGAGCCGCGTTGATTTGCGCTTGTGTCACCTTGGGTTTGTCAATGCTCAACTCTGATGTACCCAAGCGATTAAGTTGTAAAATTTTTCGCTCGACTTCCTGGCGTGGATAATCGATAGTGACATACATCAAAAAGCGATCTAATTGCGCCTCAGGTAGTGAGTAAGTCCCCTCTTGCTCAATCGGGTTTTGTGTCGCCATCACCATAAATAGGTCAGGCAATGGATAGGTTTGTTTACCAATTGTAATTTGTTTTTCTGCCATTGCCTCCAGCAAGGCTGACTGCACTTTAGCTGGCGCACGGTTAATTTCATCTGCCAACAATAGGTTATGAAACAATGGCCCTGGCTCAAAATGGAAACAACTATCCTGCGGACGGTAGACTTCGGTTCCTGTTAGATCAGATGGTAATAAATCCGGGGTAAATTGAACTCGGTGATAATTGCACTCAATACATTCAGACAAAGTTTTAATTGCCGTGGTTTTCGCCAGACCTGGCGCACCTTCAACTAACAGATGTCCCTCAGACAACAGACCAATTAATAGTTTTTTTATCAAAGATTCTTGACCAACCACACGCTGGTTTAAATAGGACTGTAGTTGACTAAAAGTGTTGTATTCGCTCATGGCAATAAATCAAATTCAAAACAGGCAAAAAATATAACGTTTTAGCTTGAGGTTTTCAAGCGCGGCTAAAATGCGTAAGATTGACAAACATCTAGATCAGTCAATCATTTCATCGAGCATGCAGCATTTTTTTGGCGCTATTGAAGCCGGAGGTACAAAGTTTATTTGTGCGATTGGTAATGACCATGGCAATATCATAACGCAAGCAAAAATCGAAACAACAACACCAGACAAAACCATGCCCCAGGTCATCGATTTTTTTCATTCGATGCAAAAACAATACCCTCTGCAAGCTATTGGCTGTGGTTCCTTTGGCCCAATTGATCCCAACAAACTTTCCAGCACTTACGGATACATTACTCACACCCCAAAACTTGCGTGGCAGCATTATAATATCGTTAAGACACTTAACACACAGCTGAAACTAACCATCGGCTTCGATACGGATGTCAATGCCGCACTGCTTGGCGAGTATCACTGGGGAGCAGCGCAAGGCCTAAGTGACTGCATTTACTTAACCATTGGCACCGGCATCGGGGGCGGCGCCATTATTAATCACCAACTGTATCATGGCAGCTCCCACCCTGAAATGGGCCATATTTTTATCCCGCCTCATTTACACAAAGATCACTTTGCCGGCATCTGCCCCTACCACCAACATTGTCTAGAAGGATTAGCTTCTGGTAGCGCGTTGAAAGCACGCTGGCAAGTTAACTCCGCCGTGGAGCTTCCTGCTGAACATCCAGCATGGGATTTACAAGCCGAATACTTGGCTTACGCAGCACATAATTTTATGATGAGCTTTATGCCACAGAAAATTATTTTGGGGGGTGGCGTGATGAAGCAGACCCATTTATTCAACAAAATTCACCAAAAATTAAAACAGATAACCAATGGCTACCTAAGTCAGCAACACATAAACACCATTGACCAGATTATTGTTCCTGTTGGCCTGGCAAACAACGCCGGGGTTATGGGGGCAATCGCACTAGCAAAAACAGCAGCACAACACAAGGCAACCAACCATGAGCATCAATGAAATTGGAAAAATATACACCCGCCCCTGGGGAACCTACCGCACCATTGAACTAGCCTCAGGATTTCAAGTCAAAGTGATTACAGTTAACCCCCATGGACAACTATCACTACAAAAACATTTTAAACGAGCGGAACACTGGGTGGTCGTACAAGGTAATCCAACTTTCACCATCGGAGATAGTAAAAAAACCTACTCGGTCAATGAGCATGTTTATATCAGCAAAGAACAAATACATCGAATGGAAAATACAACGCAAGCACCATGCAAAATTGTTGAAGTACAAATTGGTGACTATCTCGGTGAAGATGATATTGTTCGGCTTGAAGACATTTATCATCGTTAAAAAAACCACTCAACATACTTAACTTTCCTAGCTGTGAACGAATATAAAATCTACTATTTTAAACCAGATTCCCACCTACGCGGAGATGGCACCTCAGGAGACATCAATCAACTTATCACAGCACTAGGATTTTGCTTAAGAAAATTCTCTTTACTAAATAATTGAGGAAACTTGTTATACATTTTTACCCAAAAATCGAGGGCATCTTCTCCAGCGGCCAGGGTAAGTTTTTTACCTCTATAAAAAGCACCAATCTGCCGCACAAAAAATTCACCAATGCGTTTTCCTCTAAAAGGTTTAGCCACAATAAAATATTCTATTTCATGGACTTCTGATTGACCATCTTTTATCTGTTTTGAAGGAATCAAGGGTTTGTCAAAGTCATAATACATCTCACTGCCACTTTCTCGGATAGCATACTTGGGATTAGACTTATAAGGACTGACATAGGCCGCCGCTACTAGTTGTTTCCTTTTATCCGTTAGGGCGATGATTTTCCCACCATCCACAATATTTAATGTGCCATTTTCTCTATCACGAAAAAATTCTCCTTCTATCAAACCCACTGCAGGCTGATATTGATCATCACCTTTATTTAGCAATTGTGTAGTATCCAGAGCAAAGGTTGTCATGATGTCTTTTTGATACGACTTCCATAACCCGCCAGCGGAAGTGCCTAAATATTGGGCGGCACTTGCACTGATACTAGCAATAGTAGCTGTAATAGCGACAGTGACACCGAATGATTTCCGATCAAAATGCTTTTGCAAACCCGTATGCATTGACACAAGCTGGGAAAAACTGCTACTTGCAATACCTGAAATGGCACCAACTGCTGTCTGCCCACCGATTTCTAATGCTGCTGCTGAAGCACCCTCTAAACCCAATGTTACTTCACCAACACCAGGCAAAATCGCTAATGGGGCAGTTGCCATAAACGTAGTTGCAGCTACTGCAGCTACTGCAGCATGTGCAGCTTTATGATTTTCATGAGTTACAGCACTTCCCGCAGCACTTGAGCCAACTGTTAATAACGGGGCATGACCCATTAAAGTTGCTGCAGCACCTGGAATAACAAAAGGACCCGCCGCAATTGCTAGGGGAATCAAGATATTATTGACGATATTAAAATGCCCACTGGGATCTTGATTCATGATTGGGTTGCCATTGGCATAGGCAAAGCCATTGGGTCCGGCTTTGGTAAACGCGGTCATCGAATCGACTTTCATCATCGA
>CBFIHN010000020.1:0-29441 GCA_965662575.1 Gammaproteobacteria bacterium | reverse complement strand
GCCACTGAAACCGCTCCGGTGCGTAAAGTATTTTTTGATTGAGGGCGCAAAATGAAATCGTTTAAATTTGCTACTGTGTTGTTAGGTGGTGTTATTCTTGTTGGTTGCAGCAGCGAGCAATCACCTTATCAGTATCCCCGCAAAATTCCTGAGAAATTTCAGCCTAAAATAGCGAAGACGCCATCAAAATATTTTATGACGGTGAAAGGCTATGTGGCTCCGGAATATAGAAAACATCTTAGGTTGAATTGGATATTGGTTTATTACACCCATAACCCTAAATGCAGTTATGTAGTAGATAAATTTGATGGGGTTTACTCCTCACGTGAAAAAGATATTTATTATCCTGTTCATCTAGACTCAACAGGTCACTATATATACCGTCTCCCTTTACAGAAATTTTCTCCAGGATTTTGTAAATGGCGAGTTGAGGCAGTCAGGTATCTGTTCAATGATGAAAAACTTATTAACGCTGCGTATATGGCCAATTTTTCTCCTAAGGCTGAGCCGAGTTCTCAGGCTAGTCACTCTCTGCAAACTTGGACTTGTGCGGATAAATTTTGCAAAAAAAGACGTGTGCTCAGAGCCTATGGGTTTTCAACCAGCACGAAATCGATATCAAGCGAGCAAAAGCACAGTATTCAATTTGATATAGTAGAGAGCAAAGTATGATTACAGTTTACGAGTATGCTTGTCTTTCAGGGCATGTATACAAGCCATGGAAGGATGGGTACGGAAACCTAAAAATTTACCCCTCAGCCAACACAGGAGATAAGTTTAAAGATGGCTGGTATATTATGAATGACCATAATATGCCAAAGATGGATTCTAAATTGTCATACTATGCTGCGCTATACATGAAATTTAGACGAGGCCATGCCATTGATGCAGCAGTTGCAATTCGTGGTACTGTAATTGGTATAGTTGATAATGATATCACTGATATGATTAGCTGGTATTCTGATGTTTTTGGGTTGGGGAATTCTGATCATATCCCCTGTTATATGGGGCCAATTTGGCATTTTGTACAAAACTGCTACAGAACGTTAAAGAAAAAATACCCCTCGATCCGCATGACAGTTACAGGGCACTCTTTAGGCGGTGCTTTGGCACAATTAGTGCCTCTGAAATATTTCACCATACCTGCAGTAGTTTTTAATTCACCTGGCTGTGGACATATACCTGGCATAATGAGGTTTCAATATGGCTCGGTGCACAATATCAACTCCACCTACGGGTTAATTAATAAAATTGGCGCAACAGCAGGTGAACTTTATTATATTGATGTGCCAGAAGACCAGGCAGAAGCTAAGGCAATGATTAATCAATTTTCTAAAGAAATTTTTCATGCGGCTAGCAGCTTACAAATGGCTGCGAGCACTGCTGGCAATGATCAGGCTAAATCAGCCTTAAGCGCGGCTGCGGATGACTTGAAATTTTCTGATTACTACCAAGCTTCCGAAGCCTTAGAGCCTTTTGTTTCAGGTTATCACCAGCATTCTTTCTTACAAGAGATGGAGAATCCTGCTGTTGCAATTAACGACACATTTCACAGCATACTCGACAGAAAAGGCGAGGTTGAGTTGCTTGCCAAAACTATTCTTGCACAGCATCGTATGCTTAATCTGGCAAACGCCTTGGCAACAGATCGTTATGCCAAAGTGGCTAATCAGGTGTTTTAGTTTTTTAAAGTATAGCTCGCGTGTATATTAAAATACTTAAAATTTAATAAGGAAATAGGATGAGCAAACCAAATTGGGATGCCAGTGATTTTTGGAAGTATTACACTTCTCCTGCTCGACCCGATGTAAGTGAGATTGAGGTTATTCGCCCCTACGTTGAAAGTGGGCAAAGGGTACTTATTTTAGGCAGTACGCCAGAGCTTCGTGACCTGTGTATTGAGTGTAGCGCTGTTGTTGATGTGATTGACTACAGTGCCAAAACCTATAAAGCATTAACTGCTCTGATGCATCATGCTAGGCAATCCGTAAATGAACATTTTATTGAAGCGCATTGGCAAGAGCTAAAGGTCGTTGAGCAGTACGATGTGATTCTTGGTGATCATGTGCTCAATGTGACACCTCCAGACCAGTGGCCTACGCTGCTGCAAAACTTCAGTAATGCGTTGAAAATAACTGGACTTTTTATTACCAGAACTATTGTGCAAAGTAGTGCTTCTGCTTTTCCTATTTCAGATATTTTTGCAAGAGCAAGAGAGTGTGGGGCGTTGGATCGTTATCTTTCAGTAACTCTGCACGATCTTTTTGATCACGGTTTAACTGATCATGGACCAAAATGTGCTTCGATAAATCTCAAAGCCGTTTTTCAACGGTTACAACAAGCATATGCTCATGGTATTGTCACAGAAACGGAGCTTGCCTATTACCAAACGCTTGGTTATGACAAAATGGCTGTAATTGGCTATATGCCTAAACAAAACTATTTGGAAGGGGTTTTAGGTAAACACTTTGTGCCTAAAGGAAAACTTTCTGGTGATATCTTTTATAAGGCGCGGAACCCTATATTTGTTTTAGGGAAGAAGGTGCAAAATAGTGACTAAACAAATTTGGGCAGAAGAAGTCGACGGGCGGGTTGCGACTAAAAATTGCATGGGGTTTATGTTTACTGAGTTAGCTGGCTCTACACCTTATTTTATTGAATATTCTCGCGGCTGCTCAGACACTATTCTTGATATTGGTTGCGCCTATGGCGTGGCGACGCTTCCAGTCTTAGCTCAGTCAAAAGCACAGGTCATTGCATGCGACCCTGAGAAGCAACATTTGGATGTGCTGCGTAGTCTGGTTGCTGACAAATACTCGTCACGAATTTCTTATCTCGAAGCTGCGTTTCCTTATGGCGTTAACTTGCCTGCAGAAAGTGTTGATGCAATTAATATTTCTTATGTGCTACATTTTTTGAAAGGTGAGGATTTTGAGGCGGCTATTGCTAAGTGTTATCAAATGCTTAGACCGGGTGGTAAATTATTTATTAATAACTTGTCGGTACATTTTTGCTTATTCAAGGATTTGATTGGCGACTATGACGCAAAGCTGGCGCAAGGAAAGCCTTGGCCTGGGCTGGTGCATAATATCCGTGACCATCAATTGAGTGATGAAGATAGTGCGCGAGTTCCAGAATTTTTAAATTTGATTTCTTTGGCGTTTCAAAATCAATTATTGACTCGGCATGGCTTTGCTATTGAAACCTCATTTTACTATGACATTAAGAAGCCAAATACTTTTGGCTCAGAGGATAAAGGTTGTATAGCAGCTGTTGCGGTTAAATCAATTTAAGTAATTTTTATGTTTTAACAATAAAACCGGATATTCCCCCGGCAAAGCACATCAAACCTGAGGAGCTGCTGATTATTGATGTCAAGCATTTGCGCAGCAAACTTGTCTTGTGCTTGATATCAATAATCAGTGGCTCATTATTTTTTGATGCTTTGCTCGTAAATCAATACACTCTCTACGCCTCTGGCGTCCCTAGCCAATTTTACTTTGAATGTGCTCAAATTGACGGTCTATTATGGCCGTTTTTTTGTGCGTTTAACTTTAAAATTGGGTAGGGACGCCAGAACTTGGCAGCTGTGATCGCTTGTATATCAAGCGATTGCAGCATTCATTTGGCGCAAAGCGCGAGGGATGAGCGAGGGACGGGTAAAATTTTTCAATTTTGGATGGCCGGGGTATTAGCAGGGAATAAAGTGCGCATTTGGCAGGCATTCAAAATCTATTTTTTCACTATCATATTGACTAATATCAAAATAAATTTGATAAGAGATTTATTTTAGACTAATATATCCATATTGCGGTAGTCACTTAGAATTTTTACCGCAATAGCGCGTGCTTGGTCTGGGGTTAGCTCATTAGTTTTGCCAATATTAATCCGCTTGCCACGGGTGTATTGCACAACGTATGACATTGAGCCTGTGGGATTTACGCGGATAATAAAGCCATTTAAGTCGCCATCACGAACATCATATGCCTTTTCCTTGGGCTGAAGTTGCTTGATTAATGTTTTGCTAATGGTAGGTTTTGTCGTTTTCATATTTCTAATATTCCAGAGTGCATATAGAGTGCAAATCTATTGTAAAAAAGTGCAAAACAGCCAAAATTGGTACAGCAAAGTGCGTTGGGCTTATTAAAATATTAGATGTAAAATCCTTATTTTTCAAGGATTTTTGAGAGATATAGTGGCAGGCCAGGAGGGAATCGAACCCCCAACCCTCGGTTTTGGAGACCGATGCTCTGCCAATTGAGCTACTGGCCTAAACTGCTAGAGTGTGGACGCGGATTATTACACAGGAATACAATGAAGTCTATGCATGCGCCTGATCCTGTCTTAAAAATTTAATAACCCGCCCTAGCAAACCATGCTTGGGACGCCATGGCAGCCCACCAGAAATAAACCCTCCGTGCCCACCATATTCAGTCCAATACGTCACAACATCTTCACTAATATCACTCGGTAACGGCAAGCTAGACCGAGGAACAAAAGGATCATCTTTTGCATTAATTAATAACGTGGCAGTTTTGATTGTTTTAAGCACATGGATTGGGCTAGCCTTTTGATAATAGTCTTGCGCTGTTGAAAAACCAAAATCTGGCGCGGTCACTGACTCATCAAACGCCCGAACACTTTTGTATTGCTTATACTCACGAATACCCAGCTGCGCCTTAAGCCGCCGTTTTCTATTCATCGAATGCATAAAATAACGGTCATAGAATACCGGCAGACACTCAATGCATGCCTTGAGGTCATAGGGCACTGAAATGGCAACAGCAGTATCTAGCTGTGTCAGTTGTGCTAGATAATGTAATAGCACACTACCACCTAAAGAAAAACCAACAGCAGAAATTTTTTTTTCGGGTTCGTTTTGCTTTAAATAGCCAACTAACTCAGCTAGATCAGAAAAATCTGCTGCATTATAAAAGCGCTTGTGACGATTGACCGCCTCACCACAAGACCGAAATTGCATGGTGACTGTATCAAACCCTGCTTGGTGCAATCCATCGATAAACAGCTGAATATAAGGAGAACGAACAGAGCCCTCCATTCCGTGCAAAAGAATCACGCGATGATCAGAGTGACAATGGGTATATACAAGTTCAATAAAATCACCATCACTAAGCTCAAAAATGTCTGTCGTTTGAGTGACTGCTGACTTAAATTTTATAACCCGTGGATAACAAGTCTGGAGATGTGGGTTGCGTAGCCACCATGGTGGTTGGAAATGACAATTAAACAAATTCAACTATCACCCATTTGCGCTAACAAATCCGCTTGATACTCACTCAATAAGGGATCGATGATCGGTGACAAGTCACCCGCAATAATTTCATCTAGTTTGTATAGCGTGAGATTAATTCGATGATCAGTCACCCGCCCTTGAGGGTAATTATAGGTGCGGATACGCTCGGAACGATCACCTGTGCCAACAAGAGATTTGCGAGTTTGCGCTTGTTCAGCCTCTTGCTTCTCTTGCTCTTTTGATAATAACTTTGCTTGCAATAATGACATAGCACGCGCACGATTCTTGTGCTGTGAGCGCTCATCCTGACATTCTACGACTGTACCAGTTGGAATATGCGTCAGACGAATGGCTGAATCTGTTTTGTTAACATGCTGTCCACCCGCACCGGATGCACGGAATGTGTCAACACGCAAATCAGATGAATTGATCTCAATGGCCTCGATTTCAGACACCTCTGGCATGACTGCCACTGTACATGCTGATGTATGAATACGCCCTTGAGATTCAGTCACAGGAACTCGTTGGACACGATGTGCACCGGATTCAAACTTCAATTTTGAATAGACTTGATCGCCATTCACACGAAGGATAATCTCTTTATAACCCCCCTGCTCACTTTCAGAAGCATTGATAACCTCTGCTTTCCAACCTTGCACCTCGGCGTAACGACTATACATACGAAATAAATCACCGACAAAAATGGCCGCTTCATCACCTCCAGTCCCTGCGCGGATTTCCAAAAACACATTAGCCTGATCATTAGGATCCTTCGGTAGCAACAAAATTTGCAACTCAGACTCTAGACGCTCAAGATCTAATTTGGCTATTTCCAGCTCTTCTTCCGCCAGCTCTTTCATATCAGGCTCTGAAAGCATTTCCTCTGCCGAACTTAAATCTGATTCAGCATGACCATAAGCCCTAAATACTTTAACAACATCTTCAAGCCCAGCATACTCTTGAGATAGCGCACGAAATTGATTTTGATCATTAATCACATCAGGCGTACCCAAAAGGTGAGTAATTTCTTCGTGACGCTCACAGAGCACTTCTAGTTTTTTGCGAATTGAAGCTTTCATGGCCACTCGTCTATTCTTAATTAACCTAAATTATAACAGGACTTTCCCACTTTGTAAGAAAGGCGCCTAGTCAATATGGCCTCCACCATGAGACACGGGTTCAATTGCCACTAACGCCATTTTTTCTTGGGCAGTTTTTTTCGAGTGCAAATCTCCTGTCTAAAACCAGAAATGATTCAATCATACTATTGACAACCAGCACTAGTTTACCCGATTATTCACGCTCAACTACCGATGAGAAAAAACACCATGAATCAACAAGCGTTTACTTTTGACGACATCCTTCTTGTACCCTCTTACAATCACTATGAATCTCGTCGCTTGGTTGATATTTCCATCACGGACCGCAGTGGAAAATTAACACTGGATTTACCTGTATTAACCGCCAATATGGATACGATTACTGAGTCCAAAATGGCTAATTTTATCTCAAGTAAAGGCGGCATGGGCACCCTACATCGGTTTATGAGCATTGAGGATAATATCAAAGAATTCAAGCGCAGCCCAAAGAAAACCTTCGTTTCTGTTGGTTGCTCTAAAGCAGAACTTGAACGCGCCCAAGCTTTAAAAGATGCTGGCGCTGATTACTTCTGTGTTGATGTTGCCCATGCTCATGCCAAGTATGTTGGACAAACCCTTAAGAATTTACGTAAGTTACTCCCTGAAGCCTGTCTATTAGCAGGTAATGTCGCCACCTATGCCGGTGCTGATTATCTTGCTTCTTGTGGTGCAGACATTATTAAAGTCGGTATTGGCGGCGGATCAGTATGCAGTACACGCATTAAAACTGGCTTTGGTGTTCCCACGCTGTTCTCAGTGCAAGAGTGTGCACGCATTGATCGTTCTATTGTTGCTGATGGAGGTCTTCGCACACCGGGTGATATTGTAAAGGCATTGGCTTTTGGCGCTGACTTTGTGATGTTAGGCGGTTTATTTGCCGGCACAGGCCCAACACCTGGTGATGTTATCACCAAAGAGGATGGCGTTAAAATTAAACAATACCGAGGCATGGCAAGCGCTGAAGTTCAAGAAGATTATATCGGACAAATGCCTGAGTGGAAAACCGCAGAAGGTGTTGCGACTGAAGTGGCTTATCGCGAAATTGAAGATGAACTCGTTGCCGACATCATTGGTGGTTTACGCTCTGGCCTAACTTATGGTGGTGCCGCAACTATTCGTGAACTACAGCGCAAGCTCAACTACCATGTTATTACACCTGCTGCCCGCAGTGAAAGCCTACCACACAAGCTATTAGGTTAAAACAATGTCTAAACACGCAAAAATATTAGTGGCAGCTACTCTATTACTAGCTCTAACAGCCAGTGTATCGGCGGCTAAAGATGTTGTCCTATTGAAATCACAAAGCAAGCCTTTAATCATTAAACTTAAAGCAAACGCCACCACGGGTTTTCAATGGTTTTATCTCCATCAAAACACGCCTAAATTTACGCTGATAAAGTATTACTATCAGGCGCCCAATAAGAAGCTAGTGGGTGCACCAGGACAAGCAATCTTTATTTTCCAAGTTCCTCACACATTCTACACTGGCCCCCAACAAGTCAATCTAAAATTTCGTTATACCCGCCCCTGGGATAGCCCAACATCTGGCACAGTCAAAACAATTGCTGTACGCTCACTAAGCTCTTAAAAAATTGAGCATCCAATGGGCAACAGTTTCGCCATCGTTAGCTAATCGTTCCAACGAGCCTCGACCTGAAGCAATTGTCTGACTACCGATTGTTTCTTGATGCTTAGTCATTAAGGCTCTAACATGAGGCTTTAACATTTCTGGGTGACCTTGAATACCCAGAATATGATTTTCAATACTATACATTTGAATAGCGCAATATTCACTACTGGCAATAATTTGAGCCTCTAATGGCAATGACGTTACCTGATCTTGATGTGAAAATACCAAATTGATTTGTTGATGATAAGGTGCCATCCAATGTTTGCGCTTCTGTAATGTCACGGTATGCAAGCCGATCCCCCAGCCTTTTTTTGACCGCGTAACTTTACCTCCCAAAGCCTGAGCAATAATCTGATGACCAAAACAAATACCAATAAGCTTAATTTTTTCTTGATGACAATCATGAATAAAAGCCTGCAGCAAATGAATCCATGTGCGATCATTGAAGGCACTCGCACGGCTACCCGTAATTAAATAAGCATCATGACTTGCTGCACAACCTGGAATTTGCGCCTCTGCAGCATTAAATACATCTATTTGGACTGACTGATTGGTTTTTGCAAACAGATTGGCAAACATTTCAGGATAATCACCTCCTGAATAATGATGTAAATGTTCATCAACGCAGTCGCACTGCAAGATACCCAGCTTCATCTAATCAGAGTCTATTCGAACGAGATTTTTCAGCTTCTGCCCAGCTTTAAATGTTAGTACTCGACGCGCTGAAATCACCGCAGACTCACCTGTTTTCGGATTGCGTCCGGGTCGGGGTTTCTTATCACGCAAAACAAAGTTACCGAACCCTGAGAGTTTTACCGCTTGATTATCACTCAGACTCATACGCAATTCTTCAAAAAAAGCATCAACTAACTGTTTTGATTGATGTTGAGCAAATGTTGTTTCAGTTGCCAGCATATTTGCAATATCAGCTTTGGTTAATGTACTCATCATTAGTCTCTTAACTTGGCATTAAATTGTTGTTCAAGCACAGCAATAGCAACGCTTATTGCATCATTGATATCGTCATCGCTTAACGTTCTATCCAAGGCTTGTAGGTTTAAGCTTAGCGCCAAACTTTTTTTGCCGGACGCAAGATTCTCACCATGGTAAACATCAAAAATAGTCGCTGATTGTAACACGTCTGGACTATTCTGTTGAATGACTTGACAAATATTCTGAGCAGCAACCGACTCATCAACAACAATCGCCAAATCACGACGAACAGAGGGAAACTTTGAGATCTCTTGGGCTTTCGGCACGACCGATTCACTCAGATAATCTAAAAATAATTCAAATACAAATGCTTTCTGCTTTAACCCAGCATGCTTTGCCACATGTGGGTGTATCGCACCAACACAGCCGACTAATCGGCCCTTACTCACAATAACGGCTGACTGTCCAGGGTGCAAAAACCGACACTGCTCATTGGTTCTAAATTCATACTCAGTTTCATTGGCTGTCAACCCTAATAACGACTCAACATCACCTTTGATATCATAAAAATCAACCATTCTTTCATCATGCCAACTCGCTACTTCTTGTGGGCCAACAATCAAGCCAGATAAGGTCTCGACCTCAGCTTCTGACTTAAAGCATCGCCCAACTTCAAATAGCCGCAAGCGGCTCTGCTGGCGCTGAAGATTATAAACAGCAACTTGTAACAGCCCAGGGATTTGGCTAGGTCGCATCATTGCCATATCGGATGCAATTGGGTTTTGCAGCAATAAAGGTTGTTCATTATCAGTCAGAAAAAATGGCTGCCATTTTGGATCAATAAAACTATAAGCTATCACTTCGCGATAACCACGTGCGACTAAATTGGATTTTAAATTTGTCACTGGCAAGTGTTTTTCAGGTAAGAGACTTGCTGTTAACACGGATTTTGGCATCACAGCTTTCAATTGATCAAAACCATAAACACGCGCCAACTCTTCAATTACATCTTCCTCTAAGGATAAATCAAACCGCCAGCTTGGTGTCGATAATTGCCACACATTCTCTGATATTTTCTCAACACCAAAGCCTAGCCCTGCTAAAATTTGTTGTTGTTTAGAGGGGTCAATAGTCTGCCCCAATAACCTTTTAATACTGGATTGCTCGAGTGTTATATGCCGCTGATTACATGGACATTGCCCATTGATCACTACAGGACCAGCTTGCCCGCCACACAATTCTAGAATTAACTGTGTCGCTAATGTCATTGCCTGACTAACCATCTGCGGATCAACACCACGTTCAAAACGATGTGAAGACTCCGTATGCAAACCATATTGGCGTGCTTTACCCGCGATATGTTCTGGCACAAAAAAAGCTGACTCTAAAACAATTGCTGTTGTTGACTCACTCACTGCCGAACTGTCACTCCCCATAATGCCTGCCAACGCTAGCGCTTGATTCTCATCAGCAATTAATAGTGTTTCTGTTTTTAATCTCAGCTTTTGCCCATCCAATAAGGTCATTGCTTCATCTTTCGCCGCATGACGAACGATAATCTGCTCGCCAATTTTGGCACGATCAAAGGCGTGCATCGGTTGCCCCATCAATAACATCACATAATTCGTAACATCCACAACCAGCGACAAACTGCGCACACCACAGCGCCGTAATTTTTCTTGCAACCACCATGGCGATGGCAACTGATTGTCAATACCTTCAATCACCCGAGTCAGATAGTAAGGACACGCCTCTTTATTTTCAATGATCGACGGATGCTGTGCATCAGAGGTCGCTGCCTGCGATTTGACGGCGGGGAAACACACGTCAGCTTGTAAGAGCGCCCCCATCTCACGCGCAATCCCTTGGATACTGAGGCAGTCTCCACGATTTGCAGTTAAATCAATATCAATCGTTTGATCATCAAGCTTCAGATAATCGCGCACGTCAATCCCAATCGTGGCATCAGTAGGCAATTCCATAATCCCATTGGCACTTTCCGCTAATCCCAACTCAGATTCAGAACACAGCATGCCCATTGAAACCACACCACGGAGCTTTGCTTTTTTAATCTTAATACCACCGGGCAATACTGCACCGACTTTGGCCACACATACTTTTAAACCAGCGCGAGCATTTGGTGCACCACAAACAATCTTCTGAGTCTCGTCACCCGTTGACACCTCACAAACCTGGAGTTTATCAGCATCAGGGTGCTTCTCTGTTGAGACAACATCCCCAATGACCACACCAGAAAATTCACCCGCTACCGGCGCAATGCCATCAACTTCTAAACCAGCCATCGTCAATTTATCTGCCAACTGCTGAGTGCTTAACTCGGGGCTAATCAACTCACGCAGCCATTGTTCACTGAATTTCATCTTTGGAGACCAACATTTTTGTTATCAAAAGAAAATTATAACCAATAGACTGATCTGAATACAATTTGATAGATACAGTAAAAACAAAACATTTGTATTTTACCAGTTGACTATTTCAGGGCGCTAAAGCGTGATCAGTTGTCCTTCATCACAGTAGACGACTCTAGATGTCGCGCAGACGACACGTTATCCCGGGAAAGATTGTCGCAAATGCGAAATCCACCACCCTGCTTAACCAACATCGCTGGCTGCACTAACAAAATCAACAATGTCGACAATAACAAGCCAAAGACTAACGAAACCGCCATTGGAATTAAAAATTTCGCTTGCGTTGATGTTTCAAATAATAAAGGCATTAAACCAGCGATTGTTGTTAAGGAGGTCAATAATACCGGCCGTAATCGTGACTTAGCTGCTGCAAACATCGCATCGTAACTCGTTAGTCCAGCAGCCAATTGTTGGCGATAAGTACTAAGCAGTATAATGGAATCATTGATAACAATACCCGCCAAACCAAACAGACCAAAAATGGATAGAATTGTCATATCATATCCTAACAACCAATGTCCCAATACTGCGCCAACCAAACCAAGGGGAATCATTGACATCACGACCCACGGCCACCGATACGATGAAAAAACCAGCGCTAAAATCACATAGATTAAAAACAAACCGATAACTAAACCATACAGCAAATCATCAAAAGTATTCTTTTGCTCTTCAGACTTACCGCCCAAACGATACGTTAGCCCTTTGGCAGACAGTTCAGCTAACAGACCATTCTTCAGTTTCGCTACAATCTGATTAGCATTGGTTTTACCACTATCTACTTTTGCCGTGATACTAATCGCTCGCTGACCAGCATCATGACTGATCTGGCTAAATCCTTGAATAGTTTCAATTCTAACCACATGTGATAGTGGCACCATATGATCATGAGACAATTTGATAGGAAAACTATCTAATAAGGCTAGCTGGTCCTGCTGCTCACGTGGCAAGCTGACAGTGATATCGATATCATCTTGACCAATGGTTATGCGATCAGCTAAGGCACGCGAATACCCAGCTGATACCTGAGTGGCTAATTGCGCTGGTGTTAAACCTTGCGCTATTGCTTGTGGCGTTAATTTCAATACCCACTCTTCATGACCATAAGGGTAATTATCTTGTATATTACTCACACCAACAAAACCAGCCAATGCCGATTTCAATTCTCCTGCCGCCTGTTTAAGGTTTTTTGCACTAGCCCCTGACAGCTGGATATCAATATCCTGACCTGGCGGCCCACCTTGAGGTGATGAAATACTCAACTTTTCAATATCTGCACGACGACCCAATGCAGTCCGCCAGTGTTGGATTAATTGCTCATTCGAGATAGAGCGCTCATCGGGCTGAGAGAGCTCGACATTTAAATGCCCGACTCGCTCGCCACTTTGACTGGATAAATCGCCACGCAAATCTGCAGTTTGTGATAATACCTGTGTAACCACCTGAACGAGCTGTGGCTCACTAGGATGTTCTTTATGATATCTCGCACTGATTGCCGTTAACTCTTGCTCAGCTTGAGTCAAAAACTGTTTCACCTTGTCTTGCGACGTACCATCATAAAAAACCACATTTAATTTCACCTGGTTAAAGTCTGGCATTTTGAAAAAAGTAAAGCGCACATAACCACCAACTAGCACGCTAATCATGACTAACAGCAAACCCACACAACTGGCAAAAACTGTCCACCGCCAACGGATGGTCCATGCCAATACTGCCGCAAAAATTACATCACGAAAATAATCGAACTTCGCATCAAAAGCCATGCGAAATCGAGAAACCTGACGTTGCCGTGCTGATTGAAAACTCTGCTTGAGGTGATAAGGCAAAACTAAAAAACATTCGAATAATGAAGCTAAAATGACCATTACCACGACCAATGGAATGGCAAATAGCACCTGCCCCATTACATCACCAACTAGCATTAATGGCAGAAAAGCGGCAACGGTTGTTAGCGACGATGCCAACACTGGCTTAACCATAAACTGCGCACCATTCAATACTGACTGTACAGGTGACTGGCCGTGACGAAAATTTTGATACGCTTGTTCACCCACCACAATGGTATCATCAACAATAATCCCTAGCGTCATAATAAACGCAAATAGACTGATCATATTGATCGTGCCGCCAAATAAATCGAGCAAAAAAAATGCAGCAAAGCATGACACAGGAATGCCAATAGCTACCCAAAAAGCAACGCGGCGATTTAGAAATAGCATCAACACAATAACGATAAAAACCAAGCCGGTTAACCCATTCTTTAATAACAAATTGATACGACCTTTAATCAAAGTCCAAGTCTGATCATAAACTGTTAATTGAATACCTTGTGATGCCTGCGAAGCTTGAGTCTTAGCAACCCAACTGTGCAAGATATTAGCCATGGTCAGCGCATTATCTTCTTTGCTGCGAAACACTTGCAACTCAACCGCAGGCTTACCCTGATAAAACACCGCTTTTTCACCACGCTTATTGCGCAGTGTTACTGTGGCAATATCATTGAGATATACCACCTGCTGACCAGATGTCACCAAGGGAATACCGGCCAACGCATCAATAGAACGCACCGCATTGTCGATACGCAATGCCTTCGCCCCCTCACTACGCCCCACCGTACCTAATGGAGCATCCAGGCGATGCTGCTGAACAATCTGTGCAATATCTGGCAAGCTTAAACCCAGTGAATGCAACTTCTCTTGAGATACCTCAAGTGCAAACTCTTGCTCACCCAAACCGTTAATTTCAATTTTAGCAATACCGGCAGAAAGCAACTGCTGCTCATATTGATAAGCTATTTTGCGTAAATTATGTTTTGACTTAGGCCCTGAAATTAACAATTTAGCAATCGGTTCATAACGCTCAACTTTGTTAATAATCGGCCGCTCAGAATCTGGCGGCAAATTATCAACGGCGGCAACCCGCTGTTGCACATTTTGAAATGCTGCACTCATATCAGCATGGGTTTTAAATTCAATTACAATGCTCGCTAAATTTGCCCGAGCTTGTGAACGCATTTTTTTCAGTTCTGGCAGGTTACGCAACGGCTTTTCTAGTGGCACAATCAACGATTTTTCAACATCGGTAGCTGACGCACCGGGCCAAGGTATAGAAATTGTAATATAGTTAATATTTAAATTTGGTAGGAACTGGATATTCATGCGCCAAATTGAAAAAGCACCCAATACAACCATCACCATCATTAATAAGTTGGCCGCAACTTTATGCTCAACAAAGAGGGTAAGGATTGGATGAAAGGTTTTTTTAAACACAAATACTGCCTCTAGCACACACTCTACTCATATTGATATACATACCATAATTCATACAAACTAACTTTTGATCAGACGAACCTGCAAACCATTTCTGGCGCCAGGTAATGATGATACCAGAACTGTTGAACCCGATAGGTGAGAGACCGGCTCAATCAAAATTTTACCACCAAAAGTTTTACCAATCAGTTTAACCTTCACCATGTGTAATTGATGATCTTTAACCAAATAAATTAGCGTCTGGTGATGCAATGCTGCTGATGGCAATGCGTAAGCTGAAACTTTTGGCAATACTAACCACCAGCGCTGACGTTGATTGGCAATTAACCATTGCTTATCTATTTGCTGAAAGATGACTTCATACCCCACACCTGCACTGCTAATCGAATGACTTAAATGCGCTAATGGATAACAACCGCCCTGACGATATGATGACTGATCACGACAGGCAAACACCCTATTTTTATCAACTTGTCGCACCTGCTGATACATCGATTGGCTTAACAACGACACCACTTGCAAATGGTGCATATTAAAAATAGTGAATAGCTTTTGCCCAGGATTCACTGTTTGCCCCTGATCAACAAATTGTTGTGATATCTCCCCATCATAAGGCGCATAAACTATTGTCTCTTTAAGATTTTTTTCTGCGAGCTTTAAATCTGCTTGCCGTTGATCCAGCTGAGCTTCTAAACGTTTAGTTTCCAACTGACAATTCGTTAGCTCAAATTGCTGTTGTGCTAATTGTGATTGTGTTTCTGTGAGCTTTTGCTTTGCTTGATCCAAGGTTGCCTTAGCTGCATACTGATCTTGTTGCAGCTGTTCAAAACGCTTAACACTAGTCGCCTCAAGACGATTAATTTTTTGTGCATGAGCAACCAACTTTTGCTTTAACTCACAGAGGTGATTGTTGCTTTTGATATTTGCCTTGATTAATCTCACCGCTGCCTGCTGTTTTTCAACATGCAGTGTTTGCGTCTTTGGATCAATCACCAACAACTTCTGCCCTTTTTTAACATGCTCACGCACTGCAAATAAAACCTGCTCAATAATACCGGTGACGAACGAAGAGACCTCCGTCATTTTCTCTGGTTTGGCATAAATAAAAATTGGCTGCACTAACGGTGCCTTAGTTACTGATAATTGCTGTACTTTGACAGGTGGCGCAACAGAGCGGCCAATCGTTGGGCTAGCGCGTTTATTTAGAATCAATAGCACCGCAATGACTATTGCCATGATGACGACCAAAACACTAGTAATTATTTTTTTCATAGTTTATGTCAAACCATTTGAATGTTAGGCATAATTCTCCAGCAGCATGCAACAGATTGCAACTCATGCTAGATGCAAAAAAAAAGTCATGCTAGAATCATGAATAATGCGCCCGTAGCTCATCTGGATAGAGCATCGGCCTTCTAAGCCGAGGGTAGCAGGTTCGAATCCTGCCGGGCGCGCCATATATACCTTAAAAAATTCAATTTTTTCAATATACCACCCCAAAAACCACCAAAAACTCTCATCGCACCAAAATGTACATTTTATGCGCTTCTTGCACCTATTTATATTCAACTTGCACTTCAAAATGAGCAATCGACAACTTATTTCAAAAACACTGATTAAAAATTTAGAGGCTAGAAGCAAGCCATACGAGGTTAGAGATCGTGAGTTAAGTGGCTTTATGGTTCGAGTTAACACCAGCGGCACCAAGAACTATATTGTGCAATATGCTCGAGGCAAGCGCATCCCTTTAGGACGCACCAACGTTCTTTCCCCAGAACAAGCTCGGCAACTCGCAATAAAAACACTTAGCGACTTTGCCAATGGCATTGACCCTCAGCAGGCCAAAAAAGCGGCAAGAAAGAATCCAAGACTAAAACAGTTTTTTAATGATGATTATATGCCCTGGTTTGAAAGTCACTACCGCACTGGGAAGAACCAGCGCAGCCACGTTAGCAAACACTTCAAGTTTCTTTTCGATACACCACTAAATGAATCGGTTATTTTCCTTTAGTTGAAGATCTTTTTATCAACGCGAATTATGGGTTTTTATAACTCACTGCAGATGGCAGCCATAGTATCTGCTACTGATCTAATCTCTTTAATCCGACCAACACCTTCTCCAACAAAAACTCCCGCGACATCAAAATCATTTTTCTTTGCCGATTGGTCATAGGCTTTTTGCTGATCAGCACCGAATTCACTTAGCATATCTGGGTGATGACGCCATTTTTCATAAAAAGCATTACCCAAAGCTCGACCTGTATAAGGCTGCGGCCAATTAAACCCACGCGCATAATCAAACACACGTGTTCGGACGGTTTCATCACTTGATGCTTCTACAATCCGCTGTTTTTGCGCATCAGCCCCCAAAGATTCTTCAGTTGCATAAAACCGTGTTCCCATCAACGCACCTTGCGCACCCAAAGATATGACATTAGCAACACTCTGCCCATCAACCAATCCACCTGCTGCAACGACCGGAGTATCACCAGCAATATCCAAAACCTCCGGCAGCAATGATAACAACGGCTGATCTGCACCATGCCCACCGGCTTCAGTTCCTTGCGCAACAATGACATCCGCACCTTGTGCTTTAACCTCAACTGCTTGTGCAGCAGTTTGTACTTGGCAAATTAACGGGATACCAGCACTTTTAACACTATTAACAAACGGTGATATATCGCCAAAAGACAACATAATTGCTCTAGGGCTATAGCGCAAAGCCAAGGGCAGTGCATCAGGAAACTGTTGCAAACGCCAAGTAATAAAACCTATTCCAAACTGCCCAGGTTCAGCTAAATTCAGTTGATTTTGAATCCAGCCTTGATCACAATAACCGCCACCAATCAAACCCAAGCCACCCGATTTAGTTACCGCACAAGCTAATTTAGCCCCAGCAACAACACCCATTGGCGCTGAGATAATTGGGTGTTGAATATTCAGCATTTCTATTAGGTTTTTCATAGCACTACAACTTATTTTTCAAACAGAGACAAATATTTTCCATAACCTTGTGCCTGCATTTGATCCAAAGGTATAAATTTCAACGCAGCGGAATTCATACAATAACGCTTTCCTGTTGGCGCAGGCCCATCATTGAAGACATGACCAAGGTGCGAATCAGCATATTTTGAGCGCACTTCAGTACGCACCATAAATAATAAATGGCGGTCTTTTTTGGTGATTATAAAGCCTGAATCAATTGGGCGGACGAAGCTTGGCCAACCCGTACCGGATTCATATTTATCCGTTGAGCTAAACAATGGCTCACCAGAAACCACATCGACATAAATACCGGGCTCTTTATGGTTCCAATATTCATTATCAAAGGCTTTCTCAGTCCCTTCATTTTGGGTAACCTGATACTGCAGTGGTGTTAATTTTTTTAATTGCTCAGCTTTATCAAAAGATTGAAATGACATACCTGATCCTAGAGTAATTAGCGGCGTTAGCAATGCTATTGCAAATAGGAAACGCCCACAAGTCAGCCTCATACCACCCCCCCTATCAGTTATTATCACACCAATTTAATTTGGACACATATTTATCATAGGCCAAATTTAAGAAGCTTGCGTAGTTTGGCTTTAGAAAACTAGTGTGAACGATACTTCGCCAAATAACGATCCAGCTCATTAGCAAAAGCCTGCACATCCTTTTGATCTAATGCTTTAGGGCCACCTGTTTGAATACCGCTAGAACGCAGCTGATCCATAAAATCTCGCATACAAAGCTGCTGTTTGATATTTTCCTTGGTGTACATTTTTCCTCTCGGATTTAATGCAGCGGATTGTTTGGCAATGACCAAATCCGCTAAAGGAATATCTGCGGTAATCACCAAGTCACCAGGCTGGCAGTTTTCAGCGATATAATTATCAGCGACATCAAAACCTTGTGGCACTTGCCGAGCCTTAATACGCGGATGCGGTGCGACAGTTAGCGGCTGATTCGCCACCAGCTCTAAATCCGTATCGGTTCTAGCCGCTGCTTTATAGAGAATTTCTTTGATGGGCTTAGGGCAAGCATCTGCATCAACGTAGATTTTCATTATTCTCACCAGCTAGCGCATCATACACTTTTGTCGTTTTCTGTGATTGCGCCGATCACCTTAGAACGCCAGGTGAAGTAGCAGGCAAAGAATACAAAGCCAATAACATACAAAACAACCTCGCTTTTGCCAAAAGGCAAGTGCAATAAATAAGTGTTGAACAACCACCAACAAGCAATAAAAAACACTGCCTTGAATGCACCTTCTGCACCACGCTTTTTGAACACTTCAAGGTAGCTGAGCTTTGCGTCAGCTTTGTAAATTGCCATCATAATTCTTACTGCTTGATTGGAAATCAGATTACCAATAAGTAACCGCGTAGAGCAAGCTGTTGATTCGCTATTCTAATGAAAATAGCCATGATTTACCGATAGCAATATGACACCAAAATACCTTCGCGTCCATGACCCAATTCTTGGCTAATTTGAAGCCTGGCTTGTGAGTCAATGACTCGCTGCTCTGCTGTCAATGATTGCTTGCTTGGACCACCCGCATAAGGCGATGCCCAGCCAGTTAATTTTTGATAGCGCTTTTGTGCATAAGCATGCCTCAGGCCATGCGGATTTTTAATCCCCGCGCGTTGGACTTGCTTATCATAAAGCGATTGCGCGGTTTTATATTGTTTTTTATCACCCGCTAATGAGCCTTTTTTATTGGTGACCAACTTCTTAGCTTCTTCTAACCAATAACGCGCATCGTCACTGATAATAGGCACTATTCTAGCCTTGCCACCTTTACACCACGAAGAGCCTAATCTAATTGAGTCACCTTGATCAGACCAATACGGCTGAAATTTAATTGCCTCCTCACGGCGCAAACCAAAATGCTGTTGCAGCTGCAACTGCACTAAAACGCGATGGTCGGTAATTTTATTTAATTGGTTTTGACTTAACTCAAAAGCTTTACTCTTCTCAGAGACATATTTGCGCTTGCCAATACCCAAACCATCATTGCTTGGCATCAGGTCACGCTTGTTTAGCTTAGCGCATAACCAGCGCAGCGTGGCATTACGATTTTTGATGGTTGAATTTTCAAGACCCTTAATTTTCCATTGGTCATTGAGGTGTTGCACGTGCTTTCGCTTAAGCGCTTGCACATGCCGAATTTTATAACCACCCTGATTGATCTCGCGCACAATTTGGTTGAGCATATAACGGCGATTGGCTTGCGTAGAATGCGAGCCATCACGGTTATGCTTTAATATTTGGTGCAGGCTATGCTGCAGATCATTTTTTACTGCCATAGCAAAATCCTTTTCAATTCGCAGATTTGAAGTCTTTGTCGAATGCTCCCACCTCGTAAGGTAACCCAAAGCTTGATTCGGTAAGTGTTAAGCATCAAATTCCCAGCCGAAGCACGACTGACAACTGTGACCGAAGCCACTATAGATGATACACGGGCGAGGCCTTATGACCTCAGAGCAAACGCAAGCAGTCTACTCGCTCGTCTTAACGAAAATTCCGCTAGGATCGCGACGACTTCCTACGATTCACTTAAGCAACATCAGCAAAAAATAACTTGCTTAATTGCGATTTCAGTTGTTGTTCAACTTCCAAAATACGTGCCTCTGTAATTAACAAATTAACCAAAACACTAATCTTCGGTGACAAACTAGTTTGTTGCGACAAACGACGTTGCGCATCACATAGTAACTGAAAATTTTCTTCTGAAATTAAAGGTTGCGATGTCAATTCACCACTTACTTTGTTATCAGTTTCTTTCTCACTCATTAATAGAGCCTCCTTAAAAATTAAAACGTAAAAATAAAACTTCTAAGCTGCTACTTGCATCAAACAAAAAAATAAAGACCACGAAGGACCAAATTAAATGCTTATCTACAAAGTCATAAAAACAAATTGCCACACCTTTAAATTGCTTTGCTAAAAACAACTTCTTGCAAATTGCGCAATACGAATAAAAAGTTCGTAAAGACAACAATTGACATGCAAGATGACGCATTGTTTAAACATCAGGCCTCACCTGATGACAACATAGAAAATTTAGCCTCAGCAAGAAGTAACCTTCCTACGACGCTAAGAACATGAAGAAGTCAGCCATCGATTGATGACTGCTAAAACCCCAGATTGAAAACAATCTCGTGCCTGTTACAGGGATTCCGTAGCACTTACCTCTAGATTTTAGTCGTGAGGCAACGACGTCTGAACTATCATGTTAGGACATAAATAAGAATAATGCAAATATTTTTGTGGTTTTTTTTGAAATAAGCCAGCCTTAATACAACTATACCGGAGGGTATGAGCTATGATAATCCCTATGACATGAATCGAGCCATGAGAAAAACAGCTGGCGATTGAAAAGCAGTCATGACAAGATGCCGAGTTTTTCTGGATGCTAGCTTGCATATTCCCACCACTATACAAATCAGCATCTGACCCAGACCCCTCTCTATAGATCCATTCATATTCATGTCGACGTATTAGGGCCTCATAATTTCCCCTCCTATTACTGCGCATTTCAGACTTTTCTCCTTTAACCTTAAATAACTAACAGCTTGAGCACCTATGTTCACCTTTCACTTAGACTTTAACTAATAATTCCCCTGCATGGCAAGAAGCTTCAGTCCTCTGCTGCGTTCGGCAAATTTTTCCGAGTTTGCCTTCATCCCAAACTAAGAAAAATTTGCCGATATCTGTATTTATTGATACCGTCGCAAATACACTTGCAACCGTCTCAAAAACACAGCGTCACGTGTTGATCACGTGACAAAAAAGGAAAGGCGCTAGGCGCCAGGCCTTCCAAATACTAGCTTTGCGACAAACGCAACGCTAGTGTCACTACGGACAAGTCCGGTAGTGACACTAGCGTGCGCGATTGGTTTTGGCCGCTAAAAAATATCATCTAATTGCTGAAGAAATACCAACAATTAAAACATCAAGCCAAAATATCATAAGGCAAGTCTTCAGGTTCAATACCCACATAATCTGGCTTAATTTCTTCTGTAAATTGGCTAGCCAAAATTGATTGATGGCCATCCAACATAGCCTTACATACACGGTGCATACCATCCATAATCCGACCACCTTTATCAAGAATAACCGGATAGGATAAATCGGCTTGATTAATGAGTTTTGCGTGCTCAACAACACTTGAACAAGTTGGTTGGGCAGCACCATGCTCATACCAGTAGCACTCTTCTAACTCCTTAATTTGGCTTAGAGGAACTTCTACTGGAGCTATGGACTTGGCGATACGACACAACCGCCTAACATCCCAAGCTAGCAGCCCACGATCGGATTTACGGAAATGATATTGTGCTCTAATCGCTATATCCTCATCTAACTAGACGCCAAGGGAAACATCAAGCGAAACTCAGTGTACTCACCCTCTACCGAGTCACACCGAATATCTCCTGAGTGCGCCTTCATAATCGCCTTACACACTGGCAAACCAATACCTGTGCCACCCTGTCGCTGGGAGAAGAAAGCATTAAAAATGCTAGGTAACTGACGTTTTGGAATTCCAGGACCGGTATCTTTAAACACAATCACGCCATATTTATGTTCTTGCTCAAGGCTAATAAAAATTTCGCCTTTAGAAGCAAAATGAATATAGTGGCATGCATTGTGCAATAAATTAAATAATAGCTGGCGCAACAGCGTTGGATGCGAAGTAATTTCGATATCTTCTTGCAAATTTAGGTTGATCTTAATATCACGATAGCGCATAGGATACTCAGCAACGATTTCTTCAATGTGACTCGCAGCAGATAGCGAGCCCAACTGATAACTAGTCACTTTGCTGACATTCGCATTCTGCAAGATAATATCAATAATCACTTGCGTTTGTTGAATAGATGATTGTATTCGCTGGCTGACCTTTTTGATTTGACTTAATTGCTTTTGCTCTATCGGTTCTTTTTTTAAGGTATTTTCAATAAGCTCAGCACCCAAAGAAATCGCAGCTAATGGTGTTCTAATTTCATGAGCAATGCTTGAAGTGGCGACCTTTGCAACTCGCATCTCCAAGTCACGAATCTTTTGCCGACTGTAAGAAAACAAACCGCCAATGACAAATGCAGGCACTAAGGTAAATGCAATACTCACCAACTCTGAAATACTCACTTTCAGCGCGGTGTCTCCATCAAAGAAAACAAACGCTAAGCAACCGAAGCCAAAACCCAGCACAAGCAATACAACGGCCTCATAAAAATTGAACAAGATCAGCGTGAAAAATACCGCCGACATACTGTTCATCAGCCACAAGGCATGCAGCTGATTATCTAAAGTCATAAAGGTAAAAAAGAACGGCAAACAAAATGTCACACAGGCCATCCAATAAACCCGCTGATACCGCAGCAAACCAACTGGCCACTTTCGGTAGACTATTAATGGCAGGCACAGTAAAAAACACACCAACCGCAATAAAAAGCTTTCAATTGGCGAATGCTCAAACATCATCCACAAAATATAATAAAGCGGATAGTTAATCGCCATGATAATACCGAAGTATTTCACCCGGATATCTTGGCTAATATCCCGCGACAAATAACTCAAAAAATCTCGCAATAAGCGCATGCTAAGTTCCACTGACCGCAATATATTGCTCCATGACGCCTGACAGAAATTGCCACATTTTTAATTGGTGCTCAGCAATAAATTCAAAGCCTGCAACAACCTGACTTGAGTCTTCTTGCCATAAGTCTTTCAAATGCATTTCCCCTGATTCGTAGTGCTCAACTTCCGAATGTATTTTAAAAAAAGTTTCCGCTTGGCGGTTTAATCTAAAAGACTTAGCAAGCGCCAGCAAAAATCCATAATCAACATTATCCAGTTTTTCATAAGCACAAAAAGCACTAAAATTTTCCTGCCAAGCGTGCTGATGCAACCATTCTAAATGCCCACGATTAAACGACTTAATCTCTGGCAAATAATACTTCTCTTCTAAGTCTTCCTGCGACAAGTCAACACCCAAGGCTTTAGCAAATAGGTGATATAAAGCCTCATGAGATAAACCATTAGGATTAAACTCATCCTCGATATTACTCAAAACAACTGCCTTCAACTCCCGAGTTGGCAGGGTATTCCCTAAATACCAAAGGAAATCAATAAAATGCCCACGCGCATGATAAAGCACCGCGGCAAAATATTGTTTCGTCTCTAGCGCCCAACACTGAGTATAAACCGGATTAAATAAAGATAATGCTGTCGCAGCCTCTCTATAGCGCAATTCCCAGCCAGCTAAATACTCTTCCAGAGTCCCCTGCATAGATTGCTGTGCAAACTCACCTTGTTTTAATATTGTTTTCATGCCCTCAACCTTTAAATGAAAAAGTTGAGTGATCATAACACCAGCGAAAGATTGACTCTAAATATATTCAGGCAACGTTGATATCAATTTCGCTTATTGCCTCAATAACGCCGTAATTTCTCATAACTACTTATCAAACAACCCAGCAACTGCATCACCTTCACGATGGACAATAGCCGTTGACACCTGGTCAATGGGGTACACCATAATTTCAGCAATGTTCACATGCGCTGGGCGCGTTGCGCAAAATAGCACAGTATCTGCAACATCATCAGCCACCAACGGCTCCATACCTTTGTAAAATTGCTCAGCTCTCTCTTTATCCCAACGCGCTTCGCTAAATTCTGTTTTAATCATTCCAGGATCAATTTCACTGACACGAATTTTATGGCCTTTTAAATCAATTCGCAGTGAGCGCGTTATGGCTTTAACCGCATGCTTGCTCGCACTGTAGACACTACCGCCCATGTAATAGTCATGACCAGCAACAGAACCAATATTAATAATATGGCCACTATTACGCTTCACCATGCCAGGCAGCAGCGCTCGAGTGACTGACAAAACACCTTTAACATTGGTATCAATAATCACATCCCAATCCGCTGGGTTTGCGTTTTGCATTAGTTCTGTCGTCACACCAACACCCGCATTATTGACTAAAATATCGATAGCACGCCATTGTTCATCCAGGTTACCCAAAACGGATTCAACTTGAGAACGATTACTGACATCCATCGCCAGCGCTAAAGCCTCTACACCATACTGCTCTGTCAGCTGTTTGGCTAAAGCCTCAATACGCTCTAAGCGCCGCGCGGTTAAGATGACATGCGCACCTTGCGCTGCAAATTGTTCTGCGCAAGCCTTACCTAACCCAGCTGAAGCACCAGTAATTAATACACGTTTGTTTTTAAGTGATTGCATGGTTTGTTCCTTAACTTAAATTTGAGTTTAATCTGAAAATCAGGGCTAACTTTGAAATAGGCTCTGGACTACTCTAGATGTTCTCTAAAAAGTTCAAAATGATTGGCGCAACGGCTTTAGAATCCCAATAGGCATCGGCATGCGTAAAACCATCAATAGCCACACACTCAATACCAGCTTCCAAGGCGAAGTCTTGCATCGGCTGACAGTATTCATCTTTTTCACCCACATACAACAAACAAGGCACATCTAAATTTAATAGCGCTTTAGAATAATCTTCCTGCTGACAGATCGCATGAGTCGCAGCAAGCATAGACTTTAAGTCATTTTGAACATATTCAGGTCGCATTGCTTTGGGAAATTTCATCGTCAAAATTTCTTCAATGTGACTCACCATGCCTTCCGTATTGTCGGGCAAAGCCTTCTCAATCACCGGGATAAATTCTTTTGCACCACTTTGAAGCCCATGGGGGGTCTGCACCACCAAGGATAAAGCTTTGAAACCTCTCAGGAATAGAATGTGCGGCAATAACACCTAAAACGCCACCCATGGAATTTTCAAAATAATGGCACTGCCTAACCCCAGCAGCATCAAGAACTGCGGTGATATCTTTAACCAAATCTTCTGGGTGATAGTCTGCTGTTAAATGGCATTTTTCACTTTTGCCAAAACCTCGACCGTCATACATTAGCAAACATAGATGCTCTGAAAGCGCATCAACAAAACCTAAGCTATGCCAATTGGCAACGCTATTCCCAAGGCCATGATTCATTAAAAGAATTGGCTTTGATCTGTCTCCAACCATTTCATAATAAATATTAACGCCTGACTGATTTGTGTATGGCATAATTTAACCTCTTATCGATATTACCTATTGCAGCTTAGACCAAACTCAACAGTATACTTTTAAACGCCTACTGAACCTGCGACGTACCTTCAGCTTCTGGGATTTGCAGCTGAGCACTCATATACCCAGAATCACTATAACTTAAAATGCCAGCTGCTTGAGAAAAAGGTTCGCTTAAAGGGTTGCCGTTTAAATCAAATGTTTGGGACTCACTTAACAACCATGCACCGACTAATTTAGGATTTAGACTCATTTCAACTTTTACTCCATCGATCAATAATCATTTACCTTTCAAACACAACCAACAAGCCACACTCGCAGGAATCAATAAACCTGCAGCAACAAACATGACCATCTGCACACCGCTATTTAAGGCCATCGGCAAGTGTCGCGCTATTGATGCTTTATCCGCAGAGGAAAAATACTGCAGTTGACTGACTTGAGTACTCATATGTGCAATAAAACCTTTGAGCGTTGACAGCTGTATAGACGTTAGTGATTGCGACAAAGCGTTCACTAAATGAATCGCACTATGGTGAATATAAATCATCGTTGCTACCGTTACTGCAACAACATTACCTAGCAATGCCAACAGCATAAACAAGCCCATGCTAATACCAACGACATCTTGTGTTGCAACAATCACCACACCGGAATTTAAGGCACTGAAAGCCAATCCCATAACCAAACCAATAAATGCTAAAACAACCAGAATCAACCAGAGTGAAGGTGCTGAACCTAAACAAGCAAACGCGATAAAACCTAAAGCTAGACCCAGCAATGAGATAGCTGAAAGCATACGGATACCATGGCGATCAACGATGCGCCCACCAATTGGCGCGATAATACCGAATAGCAAATTTAAAGCCAGAAACATGGCACTGGCGATTAAAGCGCTAAAGCCCAAAACCTTCTGTAAATATAAGGCAATCACTACCATACTTGAAGAAAAAGCGAACTGCTGAATAAACATCACCGAGATCACGGCGCTATAGGCTTTGTTACTGAAAATACGCAGCGGCATCAGCGGCGACTTAATTTTTGCTTGACGCAAGATAAACCAAACCAATGCCAAAAAACCTAATGCCAACATAACTAGATGCCAAGTTGCTGCGCCATGCGCACTCCAGTTGCCCATCGAGTATACGAGAATCAAAACAAAGACACCTAGCAAAGAACTGCTTAGCATGTCTGGCTTTGTCACCGAACAATCCGCTGTTTCCCGCTGTGTTGCAAAATAAGCGATCAACAAGGCAAATAGACTCAACGGCACATTGATCAAGAAGATCCAGCGCCAGCCTAAGTACGTGAGAATAACACCACCAAAACTTGGTCCAACCGCCATCCCAAAACCGACACCAAGGCTTAAAAACCCCATCGCAGCACCGACTTTGTTCTCAGGAATATAACGATGAATCAGTGCATAGCATGCTGGACCATAAAAGGCACCAGCCATACCTTGAATAATTCGCCCAGCAATACAGACCTCGATATTAGGCGCAACGCCTGTAACTAGTGAACCAATGAGAAAGATACCTAAGCCGGTAACAAACATCTTCCGGGGGCCGAGTCGATCCAAAACTTTGCCCATTGGTACCACAATGACTGCCCATACCAACATATAGCCACTGAGCAGCCAACGCACTTGGGTTAGGCTTGTATTTAATGAATGTGAAATATTGACCAAGGCTAAGTTTACAGCGGTGTAATCAACATTTAGCAGAAAAGCAGCAAGGCCAATCGACAGCAGTAGCCAACCGTTGAATTTTTTTATGTTTCCTTCAATAGACAAAGGACTTGCTCCTCCCGTAAATTAAATGCTTATTAACGAGTAGCTTGCATATAAAGATGTTTAACTATGATACGCGTACACAGCCGAATTAAAAACCACATGACCAAGACCATCAAAGCGATCGGGAGAAGCACATCAATAAGAACAGTAAATGCCATAAACGCCCACTCCATTAAAGATATTGGCGATAGGCTAAAACTAGCAAGGCTGGAGCCTTGATTATTAACTGCGATAATCAGCATTGGCACAGTAAAAGCAATCACTGAACAAGCACTAACGATGACAGACCATTTTACGAAACGTCGATACTCAACTAAATTAAAAGTGCGCCCATGCTTTTTGTGGAAATATTTAACTGCAATAGCAACACCAACAATTAGGCCAAGCGCGTTAGACAGGAACCCTAGTTTTGGCAATATGGGAACAAGAGCAAAGTTGAAAATAACACTTAATATTAGAAGCGCCAGCAAAAATAAAAAGACCGGCACCTTAATACTCAATGCTTGCGTTGCATCCACTTTTGCAATCAACTCTTTAAATTTCATTATCTCTCCTAAAACATCTGATTAGCGACTTTGGCATAACGATCTGTTGCCAAGGCGTTTGTTAGATTAAGAATATTATGTTGCGCAATAATCGTTTTGCCGAGTAGATCTAAAGCCTCTGCTTTCTTGACCACGGCATCACAAATGATATCACTCATCGCAACATAAGGATTCAACACATCGAACCAAGCGCCATGATGGTGGTTTGGTAAAAACTTATCTAAAGCTTCACTGGCTTGGTAGTAATCTAAAAATTTAATACCACCACCAATCACGTCCGCCGTTGCTTTGGCAAGTGGTCCTTCACTGCCAAGCTGATCATAGCTGCCTTTTTGCAGCTCATTGGCAACCCGGTTCATCTCAGGTGAAAACTGATTGATCATTGCCTTAGCTTCTGCCTCTTCCTCTGGCACATCGACACAAAACACTTCACCAACAGTAACGCCGACCTTATTAATCAGCCCATAAGTCGAGTTAACATTGTGCACCAAGCCATAGTTAAAGCTCATTATGCCCGGAATATGTCCGCAGCCAGGCGAATTAAAAACCACAGCGGGAATAGAGAAATACTTCAGCGGCACCAACTGTGCTAAAGCGCCACCTAAAGAATGGCCGGTGACCGTCATACGAATTGAAGGATATTTTTTCTTTAGCGTCCGATAACAGGTCTGTACAAAATGCCAGATTGGCCCCATATAACTTGGCACACGATCATCGTGACCTTGGCCAAAAACATCGGCAAACCAGCTGACCATATCAACACCATCGTTGCCAACGATAGTCGCTACGGTGCCGCGAATGGCGACAGTTGCTGCAACAGGCTGACCACCCTTAAACTTCATATACAAAGCTGCATAGTAGTTCAACGACTCAGGTATTGCCCCGGGTGCATCGGGTATATAATTCCAACCCTCAGACCGAGGCTTAGCCGGCCAACCCAGTGCCGAACCTATTGGAATGCCACCATATTCTGACTTTCCTGGGTTATAAACATGTCCAGAAAGACATGCATATTCATAAACTTTTATCATTTTTACCCTTAAGTAAGTTGAGCTCTAATGTGCGATTCTGCAAAGAAGATATAAATTTGGAACTAAATGAAAACCCACTACCAGAAATATATTTTAAGTTATTAAAGTCACTACATGATTTATCAGAGCAGAACCAATTCTGATAAGAATATTTTTGAGAGTCCTTCTTAGCAGCACCTGAAAAAATAGCAGCTGTTTGTGCTGATCGAACTAACGGTGACTCATGCTTTGGCAATTTCCCAAGCGCATAAGACAGACTGGAAACAGCCCACTTACAAAATCCTGGTTCGTATTTTTGCAGGGGTAATTTATATTCATAGTGGCCAGAGCTATCAGG
>CBFIHN010000019.1:0-29876 GCA_965662575.1 Gammaproteobacteria bacterium | reverse complement strand
TAATATAGAGTTATTTTTGATGTTTTGCTAGGTTATAGCTAATCACATTTAGAACGTTGCTCACCTTGCAATATATTCAATATGATGCGGGAAAGAGTTCAAAATCTTGATTTGTTTTATAGGTTCGGTTGTTTAATCGTCTGTTTAATGCTTTGCCTTAATTTTACCCAGGCTTTTGCCATTTTTTCTCTAGCCTGTTTAGTCGATCGCTTTTTGACTTGTCGATCCAAACGACTATAACGATAAGTGGTCAGGTTGGTTTTATTTTTCCATATTTGATAAACCGCGTTGGTATTTTTTGTTTGATCATCAACAAACACAATGGCCTGATAGTTTTGATGAATACGGTGCAAAAATGTTTGTAGCATGATGCCTTTGTTCTGTCCAGAAATATAGAGGATATCATTATGGTAAAATATCTTGCGTGGTGTTTTTAATTTCAGCTGCTGTACTTTATGTTGGTTGATGCCTGATCGTGATATATGCTGCAATGAGTAAGGTGCATAAGTATTTGCGAATCCGTGATTGCTGATTAAGTCGTGTTGTTCAAACTGGAAGCCAGCTTGGCGCAATTGGCGCAAAGTAGTCATTCTTAGTGATGGCCCTCGTGCTGTTAGGACTAAGGTTTTGATGCCTTGTCTTTGGAGGTTGACAATGATTTGAGGTAGGTCTGTTTGAGTTGGCACCTCTTGGCTCAAGGTAAATAGTAATGCTTGGACTTTCATTAGGCCAGTAAACGTTTTGGCAGCCAATAAGGGGGAGTTTGGTTGGTTTTTTAACAAGTGCTCTTGCCAATCCCACCAGGAAACACTGCCTAAGGCTTGTGGCATGGTGGTTAATGTATTGTCGTCATCCATTACCAATAAAACATGTTTATTGCCGTATTGTTTGCCTAGCTGTAAAACTTGACGGCTGACGGTTCGAAAATCATTAGTGGTTAACTGCTTTGATGCTGATATTTGGCAGCTAACACAGATTAGTGAGGTGATAAGACAAAGTTTAGATAGGTTTTTCATTAAGATGACCATTCTGAGCCATTGGTTTGATTGCTATAAAGACTTTTAGCCTCGGTTAGGCCGCCTAAATTATGGGCTGTGGTAATACCCAGATCGTGCATAAGCTTTTGTGCTAATCCGGAGCGATGACCACTACGACAATAAAAGATCAAATTTCCGCTGGGGATGAGGTTAGGGTTTCTGTTTAGCGTTTCAATCGGGATATTAACTGCATCTTTTGCATGCCCTGTGGCAAATTCTTCCGGTGTTCTTACATCGATTAATAAGGCACCTTGTTGTAATAATATATCGGCTTTTTCGATGGGCAGCCAATTGTCGAAGGCCATAGGTTTCCTCTCCAGTATCAAGTTTTCCTAGAATCATTCAGAGCTTTCATATTTGCGAAAATCCTATCATTTTTCAGGTTTTTTCTCCTAGTAGCTCAATCATATAACCGTCAGGATCTTTCACGAATGCGAGAATGGTACTCCCGTGTTTCATTGGGCCGGCTGGGCGAACAACCTCACCACCAGCTTGGCTAATTCTAGCGCATGCTGCGTAGACATCATCTACTTCAATGGCAATATGACCATAAGCATTCCCTAAATCATAATCATCAGTTTCCCAGTTGTGGGTTAATTCGATAGCGGGTTGTTGTGATTCATCGTCATAGCCTAAAAAGGCGAGAGTAAATTTACCGTCAGGGTAATCCTTGCGACGATGCAATGTCATACCAAGTACATCTTGATAGAAATTTAATGAACGGTCTAGATCAGTAACGCGTATCATAGTGTGGAGAATCCGCATGGGGCTTCCTTTTTATTTTTACATGCTGTGATCTTAACGCGTATTGTTAGAGTATTCAAAGCTATCCCGGTCTAATAATCCCGCAGGTGACTGTTGCAAGCTGGTTTATTAGTCAGTTTTTACCTTATCTGATACCAATCTGTTTGCGGACTTGCGCCAGAAGGGGTGTGGCAATTTCCCGTGCGTTAGCTGCTCCTTGTGCTAGGGTTTTATCAATCAAATTTTTATCATTAATCAGTTGTTGGTAGGTATGACGTGCGGGCGCAATTTCAGCATCGATCTTTTCAAATAATATTTGTTTCATCTCACCCCAGCCTAGGCCGCCCTGCTGGTAGCGTGTTGCAATTGTTTGTGTTTCTTTTTCTGTGGCAAAGGCTTGGTAAATTTGAAATAAATGACAGTCTTCAGTTGATTTGGATTCTTCTGGTTGTTGGGAATTGGTTTTAATTTTCATGATGAACTTGCGGAGCTTTTTGGAATCAACAAACAATGGAATCGTGTTGTGATAACTTTTGCTCATTTTTCGCCCATCAAGGCCTGGTAGCGTATGGTTGTGATCATTGACAATAGCCTTGGGTAGGCTAAAAGTGTCACCATAAACGTGATTGAAGCGAGCGGCTATATCGCGTGCCATTTCCAAATGTTGAATTTGGTCTTTGCCAACCGGTACCTCACTAGCATTAAAAGCCAGAATATCGGCGGCCATCAAAATAGGATAGCTGTATAAGCCCATTGTAATCGCGTTATCGAGGTCTTTTTTACCTCCATCGATATTTTTAGCAACGGCATCCTTATAAGCATGAGCACGATTCATTAACCCTTTGGCAGTTAGTGAGGTTAAAATCCAAGTGAGTTCCAGAATCTCAGGGATGTCTGATTGGCGATAAAAGCAGCACTGTGTTGGGTCAAGTCCTAATGCAAGCCAGCTGGCAGCAATTTCGTCAACATATTGTTGGCGTTGTTGCGGTTCCCAAAGTTTAATTAAAGAGTGGTAGTCAGCAATAAAATAGAGAGACTGCTTTTGGCCATTTTGTTTGGCAATGGCCGGTTTGATTGCGCCAATATAATTGCCAATATGTGGTGTGCCAGAGGGGGTAATGCCTGTGAGTGTGATTGCGGTCATGCTTGCGTTGTATCTGCCAGTGAATCAGTTTTGATGGTATCACAAACCACAGCCATATGCGCTGCCACAGCCCATGTCAAAGAGGTTTCTGGCGCAAGTCTTTTTTTGTGGGTATGTTTCATGAACCACAGCCATATGCGCTGCCACAGCCCATGTCAAAGAGGTTTCTGGCGCAAGTCTTTTTTTTGTGGATATGTTTCATGGCAGAGCGTAAATCATTTTCGCCGTGATAAATTGCTTTATCTAACAGGGTGGCTTGTAAGTTTTTTTCTAGTGCGGATACTTTGTTAATTGTCTCTGGATCCATGCGCAATACATCAGGTAAATCGCTGTTAACACAGGGGTCACATTCTAAGCTGCGATGCCTTAGTAAGGGTAAGGGGGTTTGTGCAATCAGCTGTTCGCATTGTTGATCAGTATGTTGATACAGTGGGTGCCATACGGGGCGATCGTTGTAGTGTTCTGATTCTTCAATATGTTCTTGTAAGTGTTGATTTGTTAGCGAATGTGCCCGTCGATGTGCCAGTAATATGGTAGCTTGATAATCTGGGTCATATTGGTCAAGCCAATCGAGAATTGGCAAACCTTTTAAAAAATTAGCACACCATTGAAATTTGCGTGATGGAAATTTTCCTTGTGTCTGCATGAGCTGTGTAAAGGATACTTTAGGTTCGATGATGTGTACAACTGTCTCATTCTGCTCAGCCCATTGCTGAGCTTGCGTTACTCGTGTTTTCCATAGTGGTGCTGACCAACCTGTATCGACAGATAAAATATGACAGGAGTTAAGTTGTTGCTTAATTGCCCATTGAATAAGTGCAACACTGTCATTGCCAAAATTGCTAATAATAACGTGTTCCATCTGCTTGTTATGTTTATTGCATTTGTGCTGCATGATACAATATTTTTCAAATGATTTTTAAACCGCTTTAAGATGGCAGAAGTAAGAACTGAAGAAACCCTTGATGAAAATGCACAGATTGCATTGCGTAAAGAAAAGCTCGCGCAAATTAAACAACAAGGTCATGCATATCCCAATGATTTTAAACCCAATATTGGTGCTGCTTGTTTGCAGGTGCGTTATGGTGATCGGGATAAAGCTGAACTAGAGGCAATCGATCATAAAGTTAGTTACAAAATCGCTGGGCGTATTATGTTGCGCCGAGTCATGGGTAAGGCAAGTTTTATTACTATTCAGGATATGTCTGGGCGCATTCAAGCCTATGTGCGTAAAAATGAGCTACCAGAGGGTGTTTATGATATTTTTAAGCAATGGGATTTGGGAGACATTGTCGCGCTTGAGGGAACGGTATTCAAAACCAATACAGGTGAATTGTCACTGCACGCGAGTGATATTCGTCTACTAACCAAGTCATTGCGCCCATTGCCGGATAAGTTTCATGGCTTAAGTGATATTGAGACGCGTTATCGTCAGCGTTATTTAGATTTGATGGTTAACCCTGTCACACAAAAGACATTTAAACTGCGTTCGCGATTGATTACTTTGATTCGCGAGTATTTGGTGGAGAGGCAATTTATTGAAGTTGAAACGCCAATGATGCATGCTATTCCTGGTGGTGCAGCTGCAAAACCCTTTAAAACTCATCACAATGCCTTGGATATGGACATGTTTTTGCGCATTGCGCCAGAGCTGTATCTCAAGCGTTTGGTTGTCGGTGGTTTTGATCGTGTATTCGAGATTAACCGTAATTTTCGTAATGAGGGATTATCAACACGTCATAATCCTGAGTTTACGATGTTAGAGTTTTACCAGGCTTATGCAGATTATCAGGACGCTATGGATTTAACAGAAGATTTAATGCGGACTTTATCGGCGCAATTAATTGGTTCGCTTCAACTGCCTTATCAAGGGGCTACCTATGATTTGTCGCAGCCATTTGCGCGGATGACTCTAGTCGAATCGATTGCTAAGCAGCAACCTGCAATTTCTATTAAGCAGCTTAATGACATTGAGGCAATCAATCAGCTTGCAGAGCAATATGATGTGCCTCTTGAAAAGCACTATGGTTTAGGCAAAATTCAGATGGCGTTGTTTGAGAAGTTGGTTGAGCCTAACTTGATGTCTCCAACATTTATTACGGCGTATCCCGCAGAGGTTTCACCCTTGGCGCGACGTAGTGATAACAATCCTTTTGTTACTGATCGCTTTGAATTTTTCATGGGAGGGCGTGAAATTGCCAATGGCTTTTCAGAGTTAAATGATTCTGAAGATCAAGCAGCGCGCTTTAAATCACAGGTTGACGCTAAAAATGCGGGTGATGATGAGGCAATGCACTATGACGATGATTATATTACAGCGTTAGAATATGGCTTGCCGCCAACGGCAGGAGAAGGAATTGGCATTGATCGCTTGGTTATGTTATTTACTGATAGTCCTTCAATTCGTGATGTTTTGTTGTTTCCGCAAATGAAGCGCAAAGGCAGTTAAATCATATTCCGCCGACGTGGAAAAACCGCGTGAGGGCGACTTAAGAGAAGTGAAACGGCCGCTTCCTTTGGTAAATATTAGCCGTAGGGTTTTAAGTTGATGAATGAAAAATTATCCGTCGCACAAGTTTTGCAGCAAGCTTGGGTGTTGTATCGCCATAAGCTAAAAATTATTTTCCTAATAGCTTTTATTTTAGGAATTATTCGCGAGATTTTAACCATTTCTTTGCCATTAGTTAATGTTGAACAAGGTTCAGTTAGTGTGCCGTTGACCGTGACGACAGTCGTTTTTTTAGTGGTTGTCATGTTGTTATCAGTATTGGCTTCTGCATTAATTTTAGGGCTCTTAAATCAAAAAGATAATTCACTCAAATTAGCTATTAATCTGGTGTTTCATCGTCTGTGGCATTTAGTCATTGCTGGGATTGTCTTCTCCTTTTTATTTGCTTGGGGCTTGCGCTTATTTATTATCCCGGGTGCCTTGGTGGCGACATTATTTTACTTTTATCAGCCGTTGATTTTATTTAGGCAGCAACGAGCACTTCCGGCATTGATTAGTAGTGTCTCCTTTGTGAAAGCGAACTTTTTTATGGTCTTGGGTTTGGTGTTTTTAAGCTTGGTACTGACGATTATGCCCAATTTGTTAATTTTCTCGTTGAGCCAGGGCATGCTGAAAAATCTTGTTGGGGTTGATCGTGCGCTGACGATTTTTGTTAATGCGTTTATTATACCTTATACCTTATGCTTGGTTCAGGTAGCATATTGGCGAATAGTTGAGGCGCGTTAGTTGCGTCTGTACAAAAAACTTTATTAAGTGGGATTGATGTTTTATGGAATCTAGTTTTCAGTTAAAAGGCAGTTTGTTTACCCTGAGTGTATTACAACTGCATACGGGGGATTTAAAAAAGCTGGCCGACGATTTGGCTGAAAAAATTAAGTTAGCACCAAAATTTTTTCAATATGCGCCAATTGTTGTCGATTTGAAAAGCCTTGATGAGCGTGCTGATGAGTTGGATTTTTTGAAACTCAATGATGTTTTACGTCAAAATCACCTTATTCCAGTCGGCATTCGTGGGGGTAGTGATGCAATGCAAGTGCCTGCGCAGGCCGCCGGTTTTGCGACGATGATTGACCCGCCACAAGCTGGAGATAAAGCAAAGAAAAGTGTTAAGCAAACAAGTGACCCAGATGCTGGTGCTCCTCAGATTGATCAGCAATCTACTTTGGTATCAGATATCGGTTCACGTCTGATTACCACGCCGATTCGTTCAGGCCAGCAGGTATACGTTCAAGGAGGTGATTTGGTGGTTGTTTCGTCAGTCAGCCCGGGGGCTGAATTGCTTGCCGATGGTAATATTCATGTTTACGGTACTTTGCGTGGTCGTGCTTTGGCAGGAGTTAATGGCAATCATCGTGCCCGTATCTTTTGCCATAAGCTCGATGCAGAGCTTGTATCAATTGCAGGGCAGTACAAAATTTTTGAAGATATGTCGCTGCATCAAGACGGTGGTCCATGGCAGCTGTATCTTGATGATAGTCAAATGGTCATTACTTCGTTATAATGTTGAAAAATATTAGATTTTCATAAGGGGATAAAAACAATGGCAAAAATCGTCGTTGTCACGTCAGGCAAGGGAGGGGTTGGTAAAACAACAACCAGTGCCGCTTTTGCAACTGCATTGGCATTAAAAGGGTTTAAGACAGTTGTTATCGATTTTGATGTGGGTTTGCGTAACCTAGATCTGATTATGGGGTGTGAGCGCCGTGTCGTTTATGATTTGATCAATGTGACTCAAGGTGAAGCAAACTTGAGTCAAACCCTGATCAAAGATAAGCGTGTTGATCAGCTCTATATTTTACCCGCTTCACAAACACGTGATAAAGATGCCCTGACAAAAGAAGGTGTTGCTCAAGTGCTGACAGAGTTGGGTAAAGACTTTGATTATATAGTTTGTGACTCACCGGCAGGTATTGAGCGTGGTGCTTATCTGGCCATGTATTTTGCTGATGAAGCGATTGTGGTGACTAACCCGGAAGTTTCTTCGGTGCGAGATTCTGACCGTATTTTGGGTGTGCTCTCAAGTAAGAGCCAGCGTGCTGAAGATGGTCAAGAAAAAATTAAAGAGCATTTATTGCTTACTCGCTATTCACCAGAACGTGTCGAGCGGGGTGATATGCTCAGTGTTGATGATGTGCAAGAAATTTTATCGATTCCTCTATTGGGTGTGATTCCGGAGTCTAAAGCTGTGCTTAAAGCCTCAAATTCTGGTACGCCAGTGAGTTTAGATACAGAGAGTGATGCAGGCCAAGCGTATTTAGATATGGTTGAGCGCTTTTTGGGTGAAGATCGTCCACACCGTTTCTTAAGTGCTGAGAAGCAAGGTTTGTTACAACGTTTGTTTAAGCGGAGGAAAGCAAATGAAATGGCTTAAAGGTTTGTTCGCTAAAGAAGAAAAGTCTGCTTCCATTGCCAAAGAGCGTTTACAGCTTATTTTATCTCATGAGCATGCCCAGGCTGAGACGCCTGATTACTTGCCTAAGCTACAGCAAGAAATCATGGGTGTCATTGCTAAATACGTTAAAGTTGACCGTGAGCAAGTGCAAGTAGATTTCGATAAAAAAGGTGATTGTTCAATTCTTGAACTTAATGTTACCTTGCCAAAGGCTGCAATGAGAGCGGCAGCGAAAAAATCACAGGTGAAAGCCGAGGCGTAATCTGATTTTAGTTGGTATACCTAGATGGCTGAGTAGATGACTCTGCTGTTATCCCCGCGAAAGTAGGATGTTGGTTTTTATGTTTGAATCCTTTTCTTTGCAGAGGGGGCATGATGTCTTATCACATTGTTGTGGATGATCTGTAATTTTTTGTTAGGTATCTCGCTGAATATGAATCCATTAAGAAGGTTCAGTATCTGATTCTAATTGAATCAATGACAGTGCTTTTTCGATTCGGGAAAGCACTTTTTTTTTGCCTAGCAGTTCAGCGACTTGGTCAATTGCGGGGGAATTGCTGCCGCCAGTAATGGCAACGCGCAGTGGCATGCCCACTTTGCCCATGCTAATTTCAAGGGTCTCTGTGGTTTCAATAATGGCTTGATGAATAGCCTGAGCGTGCCAATCGATGAGTTGCGGTAGTTTTTGTTGTAGCCGTTCTAGTGGGGCAATTGCCTTGTGGCTTAAATGCTTTTTCTTTGCTTTTTCGTCGTAGGTCTCGATAGGTTGGAAGAAATAACTCGTCTGATCAACCAGCTCTGTCAGTGTGTGAACACGTTCTGAGAATAAAGAGATTAGCGCCTCGAGTTCAGGGCCGTCATTAAGCTCAATATTCTGTTGCTTAAATAAGGGTTCTGCCTGTTGTTTTACCATGTCAACCGGTAGGGTTTTGATATAGTGTTGATTAAGCCACTTGAGTTTCTCAAGATTCAATGCTGCGGGTGAGCGGTTGATATGTTCCAGTGAAAATTTTTCAATCATTTGTTCAAGAGAAAAAAATTCTTGATCACCACACGACCAGCCCAGGCGGACAAGGTAATTGAGTAAAGCTTGAGGGAGATAGCCACATTTTTTATATGCCATAATGCTCAGCGCGCCATGGCGCTTTGATAGGCGTTTACCATCCTCACCTAAAATCATCGGAATATGGCCATACTGCGGAATATTTGCCCCTAAAGCTTTGAGTAAATTGATTTGTCTTGGTGTGTTATTAATATGGTCGTCACCGCGTAAAACATGAGTGATTTCCATATCCCAATCATCAACGACAACGGTGAGGTTGTAAGTGGGGCTGCCATCAGAGCGCTGAATAATTAAGTCATCAAGCTCGCGGTTATCAATGGTGATTTGGCCTTTGATTGAATCATCCCAGCTGACCGAGCCATTGTGAGGGTTTTTGAAGCGAATGACGTGTGGTTTGCTCGTGTTTTGCTGTGATTGATCGCGGCAGTGGCCGTCATAACGTGGTTTGTGTTTGTCTGCCATTTGTTGAGCGCGCAAGTTATCCAATCGTTCCTTTGAGCAATAGCAACGATAAGCATGACCACTGGCCATGAGCTGTTCTATCACCTGGTGGTAACGATCAAAACGCTGTGTTTGGAAAAAAGGCCCTTGGTCATGGTTAAGACCAAGCCATTTCATGCCCTCTAAAATGGCCTGTACAGATGACTCAGTTGAGCGCTCACGATCGGTATCCTCAATACGTAAGATGAATTGACCGTGATGTTTTTTCGCATAAAGCCATGAAAATAAAGCCGTACGTACGCCACCAATGTGAAGATCACCAGTGGGGCTGGGAGGAAATCGAGTGCAGATGGTCATACAAGTGTTGGTATTGTGATGTTTGGTTTTCTATTCTACTGTGAATTGGATTTGCCCGCTAGACTTTTCTAATTATAAACATTGAAGCGCGTGTAATTTAATCAGTAACTTTATTTAACCTATTGTTTAATATAGTTTTTAGTTTCGGTTAAAATATTTTATTATGAGTTTTGTTGTGGTTGGTGAAGGAGATTATATATGATGCTTTGGAAGCGTTAATGAGAGGAGGAAGGGGATGAGTCGTTCTGAACTAATTAATATCATATTCGATCAAACCCGCGATGGATTACGTGGTTTTACTTTGGAGGGTGAGCACCAGGTATTCTTGAATGATAACCTGACAGCTGTCTTGGAGAGACTCTCTGTAGAGCAGCTATCAGACATTCATAATGCTGCTTGCGGGGGTAATGAAATTAATAGCCTTTGAGTCGTGTATGATAATTGCTCATAAAGTCAAGTAGCCTTGCTAGGTTCTAGTGTACTCGATAGTTTGTTTGACATCAGTTGTGTTTTAGAAACTGCCTCCAACGTCCGAGGGTGCGCTGCGCGCGCGATGACAGATTAAATTTTAATACGGAAGGCCCAGATATGGGTCTTTAATTTTCTTGACCCAAGAGTGTCTGTTCTATATAATCGTGCGCCAGTTTGATGCCGGGCTGTGGGGAAGTGAACTTCTGCGGCGGGCTATTTTATTGATAAACACTACGGAGCTGTGAATGCCAACTATTAACCAGTTAGTGCGTCGTCCTCGTCAAGTTAAGCGAGCTAAGACCAATGTGCCGGCGCTAGAATCTTGCCCACAAAGACGGGGGGTGTGTACCCGCGTCTATACGACAACGCCGAAGAAGCCAAACTCTGCGATGCGTAAAGTGGCTCGTGTGCGTTTAACCAACGGTTTTGAGGTTACTAGCTATATTGGTGGTGAAGGACATAACTTGCAAGAGCATTCAGTTGTGTTAATTCGTGGCGGTCGTGTAAAGGATTTGCCAGGTGTTCGCTATCATACCGTTCGCGGTAGCCTAGATACATCAGGTGTGTCTGATCGTAAGCAAGGTCGTTCAAAATACGGCGCTAAGCGTCCTAAATAATTTCTAGGAAATCATTATGCCAAGAAGAAGAGAAGTCCCGAAGCGTGATGTGCTGCCAGATCCAGTTTATGGTAGCCAGATGCTAACTAAATTTGTCAACCAATTAATGTTGGATGGTAAGAAATCTATCGCTGAGCGTATCGTTTACGATGCGCTAGATTTCATGAAAGAAAAGCTGTCAGCGGGCAAGAATGCATTAGAGAAATTCGAGGAAGCCTTGAATGCCATTCGTCCAATGGTTGAGGTGAAGTCTCGCCGTGTGGGTGGCGCAACTTATCAGGTGCCGGTTGAAGTTCGTCCAGCACGTAGTACAACCTTGGCCATGCGGTGGTTGATTGACGCTTCACGTAAGCGCAAAGAAAAATCGATGGCGCTACGTCTGGGTAACGAAATTTTAGAAGCGTTGGAAGGTCGTGGGTCAGCAGTCAAGAAGCGTGAAGATACACATAAAATGGCAGAGGCCAACAAAGCCTTCGCTCATTATCGTTGGTAATTATTTTATATTAGAGGATAAGGCGAGTGGCTAGAGCAACCCCATTAAATCGATATCGTAATATTGGTATTTGTGCCCACGTTGATGCGGGTAAAACGACAACAACTGAGCGAGTTCTGTATTATACCGGTTTGAGTCATAAAATTGGTGAGGTGCATGATGGTGCGGCCACCATGGACTGGATGGAGCAAGAGCAAGAGCGTGGTATTACCATTACTTCTGCAGCGACGACAGTGCAATGGCAGGGTATGGATCGGCAATTTAAAGAGCCGTATCGCTTCAATATTATTGATACGCCAGGTCACGTTGATTTCACTATTGAGGTAGAGCGTTCATTGCGTGTTCTGGATGGTGCGGTTGTTGTCTTTTGTGGTACTTCTGGTGTTGAGCCGCAGTCTGAGACTGTGTGGCGCCAAGCTGATCGCTATGGTGTGCCGCGTATTGTATTCGTTAACAAAATGGATCGTGCGGGCGCGGATTTCTTGCGTGTGGTTTCACAAATCGAAACGCGCTTAGGTGCAACGCCAGTGCCGGTTCAGTTGAATATCGGTGCTGAAGATGAGTTTCAGGGCGTTATTGATTTAATTCGTATGAAGGCAATTTTCTGGAACGAGGCGGATAAGGGTTTAACTTACGAAGAAAAAGATATTCCTGCTGAGTTGCAAGATCTTGCTGCTGAGTGGCGCGAGAAAATGGTTGAATCAGCTTCAGAGGCAAGCGAAGAGTTGATGGAGAAATATCTTGAAGAAGGTGACTTATCAGAGGACGAGATTCGCCAAGGTTTGCGTGCTCGCGTATTAAGCAACGAAATTGTGATTGCTTTATGTGGTTCTGCATTCAAGAATAAAGGCGTGCAAGCAATGTTAGATGCAGTGGTTCATTATTTGCCGGCACCAGATGAGGTGCCTGCGATTAAAGGTATTTTGCCTGATGAGTCTGAGGGTGAGCGTCCTTCTGATGATCAGGCGCCATTTGCAGCGTTAGCATTTAAGATAGCGACTGACCCATTCGTTGGTAATTTAACTTATTTCCGGGTTTATTCTGGTGTGTTGCGTTCAGGTGACTCTGTTTATAATCCGGTTAAAGGTAAGAAAGAGCGTATCGGTCGTATTGTTCAGATGCACTCAAATAAGCGTGAAGAAATCAAAGAAGTCTATGCGGGTGATATTGCTGCGGCAATTGGCTTAAAACAAGTGACGACTGGTGATACTTTGTGTGATCCTGATAATCAAATCACTTTAGAGCGAATGGAATTTCCAGAGCCTGTTATTTCGGTTGCTGTTGAGCCTAAAACTAAAGCAGATCAAGAAAAAATGAGTATTGCTTTAGGTAAGCTGGCCGCAGAAGATCCATCGTTTAAAGTTCATACTGATGAAGAGTCTGGTCAAACTATTATTTCTGGTATGGGTGAGCTCCACTTGGATGTCTTGGTTGATCGTATGCGTCGGGAGTTTAACGTTGAGGCAAATGTCGGTAAGCCTCAAGTGGCTTATCGTGAAACTGTTCGGACGCCTGTTGAACATGAAGCGAAGTTTGTACGCCAGTCAGGTGGTCGTGGTCAGTATGGTCATGTTTACTTGAAGATTGAGCCACAAGAAGCGGGTGAAGGTTATGAATTTGTCAACGAAATTGTTGGTGGCGTCATTCCAAAAGAATATATCCCAGCTGTTGATAAAGGGGTTCAGGAGCAAATGGAGAACGGTGTCGTTGCTGGTTATCCATTGATTGATGCTAAGGTTACCTTGTTTGACGGTTCATTCCATGATGTTGACTCCAGTGAGATGGCATTCAAAATTGCAGGGTCTATGTGTTTTAAAGAAGGTGCAAAAAAAGCCAATGCTTACCTTCTTGAGCCAATGATGAAGGTTGAGGTGGTAACGCCTGAAGATTACATGGGAGACATTATTGGTGATTTAAACCGTCGTCGCGGCATTATTGGTGGGATGGAAGATGGTCCTGCCGGTAAGATTGTCACAGCAAGCGTGCCATTAGCTGAAATGTTTGGTTATGCAACTGATGTGCGTTCAATGAGTCAAGGTCGTGCCAGTTACTCAATGGAGTTTGAAAAATATGCTGAAGTCCCAAGCAATGTCGCTGAAGAAATTATTAAACAAAAATCTTAGTGAGAACAAAAGATGACTGATACTGAAAAAAAAGAAATAGCTGAAAAGAAGCCAGCTTCTAAAGCCAAAACAGCTACTGCCAAAAAAGCAGCAGCTAAGAAAGTTGCGGATAAAGCAGCGCCTGCCAAAAAAAAAGCTCCAGCAAAAAAAGTTGCAGCCAGTGCTAAAGAACAGAGCATTCGTATTCGTTTGAAGTCTTTTGATCATCGCTTGATCGAGACGTCGACTAAAGAAATCGTTGATACAGCAAAGCGTACAGGTGCACAGGTTGTTGGGCCTATCCCACTGCCAACTCGCAAGGAGCGTTTTACTGTTTTAATTTCTCCTCATGTTAATAAAGATGCCCGGGATCAATATGAGATCCGAACACATCGTCGTTTGTTAGATGTGGAGGCAAATCCCAGCACTGTTGATGCGTTAATGAAGCTAGATTTAGCGGCAGGTGTAGACGTAAAGATTAGTTTGCGATAAAATAGCGCGCCGCTTTCGAGGGTAATCAGTCGAAAAGCGGACACATGAATTGTGATTGTGCCCGATAATATTTAGCTACTAGGGGCACCAAACATGGCTAAGGTCAGCGCTTCAGCTGCTCAAGATTTTGTCTTGTGGTGGCTGGGGCGCTTGGCGTTATGTCGGTTTAATAAATCGATGCTAGATGAAGGAAAAATAAAAAATGAGCATAGGCTTAGTTGGAAAGAAATGCGGTATGACTCGTGTTTTTCAAGAAGATGGTTCCGCGGTACCTGTGAGCGTTGTCAGTGTTGAGCCTAACATTGTCACTCAGATCAAAGATCTTGAAAAAGATGGCTATATCGCCATTCAAGTTACTACGGGTACTCGTAAGCGTTCGCGTATGAATAAACCAGAAGTTGGTCATTTTGCCAAAGCAAAGGTCGAGCCAGGTCGTGGGCTATGGGAGTTCCGTGTTGATAGTGCAGAAGGTGTTGAGGCTGGTCAAGAGTTCAAAGTGGATTTGTTTGAAGCGGGTCAATATGTTGATGTGACAGGTACCAGCAAAGGGAAAGGTTTTGCTGGTCCTGTTAAGCGTTGGAACTTCTCAACCCAAGATGCCACTCATGGGAATTCATTGTCTCATCGTGCCCACGGTTCAACTGGTCAAAACCAAAGTCCTGGTCGTGTATTTAAGGGTAAAAAAATGGCCGGTCAGATGGGTAATGTGCGTAAAACCATACAAAGCCTGGAGCTAATTAAAGTCGATGCAGAGCGCGGTTTGTTGTTGATTAAAGGGGCGATTCCTGGTGCGCCTAAGGGTGATGTGGTCGTTCATCGAGCTGTTAAAAAAGGGGGTAAAGCCTAATGGAGCTTCAGTTGGTAACCACAACAGGCAGTGCCTCAAAGAAAAATATTGATGTGGCAGATGGTGTTTTTGCTCAAGATTACAATGAGGGTTTGGTTCATCAAGTCGTAACGGCATTTATGGCGGGTGCGCGTCAAGGTACCCGCGCTCAGAAAAATCGTTCTGCCGTTAGCGGTGGTGGCGCAAAGCCATGGCGCCAGAAGGGGACTGGGCGTGCGCGTGCTGGTACCTCTCGTAGTCCGATTTGGCGTAAAGGTGGTGTGACATTTGCTGCGAAGCCACAAGATCATAGTCAAAAAGTCAACCGCAAAATGTACCGTGCGGGGATGCGTTCAATTTTATCTGAGCTAATCCGTGATGAACGTCTAATGGTGGTTGAAAAATTTGACGTTGTTGAGCCGAAAACTAAACTGCTAGCTGATCAAATTGGCAAAATGAAATTAGAAGATGTGTTGATTGTCAGTGATGAGGTGAGTGAAAATTTGTATCTAGCATCACGTAATCTTTATCATGTGGGTGTTTGTGATGCAGATCAAATTGATCCTGTGACTTTGATCGCTTACAAAAAAGTATTAATGACAACCGCTGCAGTGAAGCAAGTTGAGGAGCGCTTGGCATGAATAAAAGTGAACTAATGAAGGTGCTATTGTCACCGCGCATCACTGAGAAAACTAGTATGCAATATGGCGCTGCCAATGTTGTATCGTTCAAAGTGGTTTCAAGTGCTAATAAGCAAGCCATCAAGCAAGCTGTTGAGTTAATGTTTGAAGTGAAAGTTGCTGATGTGCGTACCGTGAACGTCAAGGGCAAGAAGCGTCGTTTTGGTCGCATCGAAGGGCAAACAAAAGGCTGGAAAAAAGCCTATGTCACTTTGGCTGAAGGTCATGACATTCAATTTGCCGAAGGCGAAATGGCGTAAGTGAAGGAAGATTTAAATGGCAGTAGTTAAAGCAAAACCAACCTCCGCAGGGCGTCGCTTTGTGGTTAAAGTGGTCAATCCTGATTTGCATAAAGGTGCGCCTTATGCGCCGCTTCTCGAAAAGAAAAGTAAAAAAGCAGGTCGTAACAATAATGGCCGTATTACCGTGCGTCATATCGGTGGTGGTCATAAACAACATTATCGTGTAATTGATTTTAAGCGCAATAAAGATGATATTCCGGCAAAAGTTGAACGCTTAGAATACGATCCAAACCGTAGTGCGAATATTGCATTGATTTGTTATGCCGATGGTGAGCGGCGCTATGTGCTTGCCGCTAAAGGTATAGAAGCAGGTCATACCATTCAATCAGGTTCGACTTCTCCCATTAAGTCAGGTAACTGCTTGCCACTACGTAATATTCCAGTAGGTGCCGTCATTCATGCAGTGGAAATGAAACCTGGAAAAGGTGCTCAGTTGGCGCGCAGTGCGGGTACCTCTGTACAGTTGGTCTCGAAAGAGGGTGTTTACGCAATTTTACGTTTACGCTCTGGTGAAATGCGTAAAGTACCTATTGATTGCCGAGCAACTATCGGTGAAGTCTCTAATGGTGAGCATAGCTTACGCCGTTTAGGTAAAGCAGGTGCTAGTCGTTGGCGTGGTCGTCGTCCAACTGTGCGTGGTGTGGCAATGAACCCAATAGATCACCCGCATGGTGGTGGTGAAGGTCGTACATCTGGTGGTCGCCATCCTGTCTCGCCTTGGGGTACGCCGACTAAAGGTTACAAGACTCGTAAAAATAAGCGGACTAATAAGCTTATTATGCAACGTCGTAAGAAAAAATAGTTAAGAGGGAAGTATTGTGCCACGCTCATTAAAGAAAGGACCTTTTGTTGATTTGCATTTAATCAGTAAAGTTCAAAAGGCTTCAGAAGAAAAAAGCCGTAAACCAATTAAAACCTGGTCACGTCGTTCAATGATTGTACCAGATATGATTGGCTTAACGATCGCTGTCCACAATGGTCGTCAGCATGTGCCAGTATTTGTGACTGAGAATATGGTTGGTCATAAGTTAGGTGAATTTGCAGCTACTCGCACTTATCGTGGTCATGCAGCTGACAAGAAAGCAAAGAGGTAGGGTGATGGAAGTTTCAGCACATCATAAGTATGCGCGCATTTCTGCTCAGAAATGCCGCTTGGTTGCCGATCAAATTCGTGGTTTGCCTGTTGAACAGGCAATGGAGCTTTTATCCTTCAGCCCGAAAAAAGCAGCAAAATTAATCAAAAAAGTTCTCAATTCAGCAATTGCTAATGCTGAGCATAATGAGGACATGGATATTGATGAACTATCTGTGTCATCAATTTATGTTAATGAAGCCCCGACTATGAAGCGTTTCCGTGCGCGTGCCAAAGGTCGTGGTGCTCGAATTTTAAAACGTAACTGTCATATCACAGTTAACGTTGCACAGTGGAGCTAATCAATGGGACAAAAAGTACATCCTACCGGTATTCGCTTAGGCTACATCAAACCATGGCGTTCTGTTTGGTATGCAAATTCTAAAGACTATGCAACCCAATTAAACGAAGATATTAAGGTTCGTGAATACTTAATGAAGAAGCTAGCAAAGGCGTCTGTTAGTGAAGTAACTATCGAGCGTCCTGCAGACAATGCACGCATCACTATTCATACTGCTCGTCCAGGTATTGTCATTGGTCGTAAAGGTGAAGATGTTGAAAAGCTCAAGGTTGAAGTCAGTAAAATGATGGGCGTGCCTGTGCATATTAATATTGAGGAAATCAAAAAGCCTGAAATCGATGGTCAGTTAGTTGCCGATGGTGTTGCAGATCAGTTGGAGCGACGTGTGATGTTTCGCCGTGCAATGAAACGTGCTGTGCAAAGTGCTATGCGTGCAGGTGCGCTCGGTGTTAAGGTTCGTGTTGCGGGCCGTCTAGGTGGTGCTGAAATTGCACGAGCTGAATGGTATCGTGAAGGTCGTGTGCCATTGCATACCCTGCGTGCTGATATCGATTATGCGACTTCTGAGGCTGAGACTACTTATGGCATTATCGGCGTCAAGGTCTGGATTTTTAAGGGTGAGATATTGCCTGGAATGGAGCACTCAGAAAGAAAAGAGGGTGCTGAAAAACGTCAGCGAGGTGCTAAGTAATGTTGCAACCTAAACGTACAAAATTTCGCAAGCAGCATAAGCTGCGCAACCGTGGTATTTGTAATTCACGTGCTAATAAAGTCAGCTTTGGTGAATTTGGTTTGAAGGCCAGTGGTCGTGGCCGTATTACTTCTCGCCAAATTGAGGCTGCACGTCGTGCGATCAATCGTCATATTAAACGTGGTGGTAAGATTTGGATTCGTATTTTCCCTGATAAACCAATTACTAAAAAACCTCTCGAAGTCCGTATGGGTAAAGGTAAAGGTAGTGTCGAATATTGGGTTGCTCAGATCCAGCCAGGTCGTATGCTTTATGAAATGGAAGGTGTCAGCGAAGAAGTTGCTCGTGAAGCGTTAAAGCTTGCCGCAGCAAAATTACCTGTTTCTACAACCTTTGTTAAAAGAACGGTGCTCTAAATGAAAGCAAGTGAATTAAAAGATAAAACGATTGAAGAGTTGCAAAAGTTGAAGCAAGAATTGTTAACTGAACAATTCAACTTAAGGATGCAGCGTGGTTCTAATGCAGGCGCTTTAACAAAGAACCATTTGTTTAAGCAAGTCCGTCGTAATATTGCCCGTGTTGAAACATTGATCACGCAAAAAACTAAAGAAGGTGCAAGCGCATGAGCACAGCAGAAAAACAAGAGTTAATCCGTACGGTCAGTGGTCGTGTGATTAGTAATAAGATGAATAAAAGCGTTGTTGTCCTCGTTGAGCGTAAGGAGCGCCATCCACTTTATGGCAAGTTTGTCAAAAAATCGATGAAGCTTCATGTGCATGATCAAGATAACAGTTGTGCTGAGGGTGATATTGTGACAGTCCGTCAGGTACGTCCTATATCAAAAACTAAGACTTGGATGTTGGTTGAAATTGTAGAAAAAGCGAAGTAACTTGGGTCGTTCACAGAACTTCCCAATAGAAAGAGGTCATCCCCGCAAGAACGAGGCGCCAGTCTGTAAACTGGATTTCCGTTTTTGCAGGAGTGACATCATCAAGATAAGTTAGATCTGCTGTGTTCTAGCTATGTCTAGTTCATTAGAACTAGAAATTTTGAAAATTGATGGTATAATGTCCGCCATTTTTTGGCGCAAGGGTCACGTTTTTTGCGATGATCCAAGAGGTATTTAGGAGAGAAATCGATGATTCAGATGCAGAGTGTACTGTCTGTTGCTGACAACAGTGGTGCAAAGAAGGTTCAGTGCATCAAAGTACTTGGTGGCTCCAAGCGTCGCTATGCAAGCATTGGTGATGTGATTAAAGTTAGCGTCAAGCAAGCGATTCCTCGTGGTCGTGTAAAAAAAGGTGACGTCATGGATGCCGTGATTGTCCGTACAGCAAAAGGTGTTCGGCGTACGGATGGTTCTTTGATTCGCTTTGATGATAATGCGGTTGTCTTGCTGAATGCAAGTGGCCAACCAATTGGTACTCGTATCTTTGGGCCGGTAACTCGTGAGTTGCGCAGTGAACAATTTATGAAAATTGTCTCATTGGCTGCGGAAACACTGTAAGTTTATTTAGGAAAAAATAAAATGCGTAAAATTAAAAAAGGTGATGAGGTTATCGCAATAGCTGGCAAGAACCGCGGTCAACGCGGTCAAGTTACTCAAGTTATTGATCATGAGCGTGTCCGTGTTGATGGTATGAATATCGTCAAAAAGCATGTTAAAGCAAACCCTCAAGCAGGTGTTGAAGGTGGTATCGTCGATCGTGAAGCACCATTGCACATCTCTAATGTGGCGATCTATAACCCTATGACTAAGAAAGCTGATCGTGTTGGCTTCAAGTTTATTGAAGAAGCTGATCAACAGCGTAAGGTTCGCATTTTTAAATCTAACCAAGAACAGATTGATAGCTAGGTTGTGACAAAATGGCAAGATTAAAAAAACACTACAAAAAACAAGTAGTCAAAAAATTACAAGAACAGCATGGCTATAAAAATGTTATGCAAATTCCTAAAATTGAAAAAATTACTTTAAATATGGGCGTTGGTGAAGCCTCTCGTGATAAAAAAGTCATGGAATTTGCAGTTCGCGATATGACTGCAATTGCAGGGCAAAAACCACAAGTCACTTATGCGCGGAAGTCAATTGCGGGTTTTAAGATTCGTGATGGTATGCCTTTGGGTTGTAAAGTTACTTTGCGCGGAGAGCGAATGTACGAGTTTTTAGACCATTTGGTGAGTATTGCAATTCCTCGTATTCGTGATTTTCGTGGTTTGAATCCAAAAGCATTTGACGGTCGTGGTAACTACAGTATGGGCTTGAAAGAGCAAATCGTATTTCCAGAGATTGATTACGATAAAGTCGATAAGATGCGTGGGATGGATATTACGATTACAACCAGTGCAAAAAATGATGACGAGGCGCGTTCTTTATTGCGCGCGTTCAACTTCCCGTTAAAGGAACTATAAAATTATGGCTAAACAATCAATGATTCAACGTGAATTAAAACGCGAGAAGTTGGTGAAAAAATACGCGAAGAAGCGGTCAGAGTATAAAGCAACTATTGCTGATGTTAATGCGTCTGATGAAGCTCGTTGGGAAGCTCAGGAAAAATTGCAAAAATTACCTGCAAATTCTAACCCTGTTCGTCTACAACGTCGCTGTGAATTAACTGGTCGTCCACATGGGACTTATCGTAAATTCCGTTTAAGTCGGAATATGTTGCGTAAGTTGGGCATGGGTGGATATGTCCCAGGTTTGAAAAAAGCTAGCTGGTAAGGAAAACGATAATGAGTATGCAAGATCCAATAGCTGATATGTTAACCCGTATTCGTAACGGCCAATCAGCGAATAAAAAAACCGTTGAGATGCCATCATCCACAGCCAAAGTTGCTATTGCTGAAGTCTTAAAAGCAGAAGGCTTTATCGAGGGTTTCGCCGTCGACGGTGATACGGTTAAATCTCTCAGTGTTGATTTGCGCTATTATCAAGGCAAGCCAGTGATTGACATGCTAAAACGCATTTCAACGCCAGGCCTTCGCGTGTATAAAGCAGCTAATGACTTACCTAATGTTTTAGGCGGTTTGGGTGTGGCTGTGATTTCTACATCTAAAGGCTTGATGTCTGACAAACAAGCTCGCGCTGAAGGCATCGGTGGCGAAGTTATTTGCTACGTCGCATAAGGAGTAAAACATGTCTCGAGTTGCTAATCAGCCTATTCAACTGCCAAAAGGTGTGGATGTTACTATTAATAAACAGCATGTTCAGATTAAAGGTAGCAAAGGTACTTTAGAGCATACTTTGCATCATACTGTTGGTGTTGAGCAGAATGATGATATCTTAACTGTCGTGAGTAAAGAAAAATCAAAAAATGGTTCGGCGCAGTCGGGTACTGCTCGTGCGTTATTACACAATATGGTGCATGGTGTCAGCCAAGGTTTTGAGCGTAAACTAACGTTAGTTGGTGTGGGTTACCGTGCCAAGGTGCAAGGTAGCACCGTTAATCTGACGTTAGGTTTTTCACATCCAGTAGATCATCAATTGCCAGAGGGTGTTACGGCAGAAACACCAAGTGTCACAGAAATTGTGTTGAAAGGTATTGATAAACAAAAAGTTGGCCAAGTGGCTGCTGATATTCGTGCCTATCGGCCACCAGAGCCCTATAAAGGGAAAGGTGTACGCTATGCTGATGAGCAGATTTCGCTAAAAGAAGCTAAGAAGAAGTAGGATTAAATAATGGATAAGGTAAGAGCACGTATTCGTCGCGCAAAAAAGACCCGCTTGAATATTCGTGAGGCCGGCAAAACACGTTTATGTATTCATCGTACCCCTAAGCATATTTATGCCCAGGTTATCGATAGCGATGCCAAGGTGTTGGCTGCGGCATCAACTGTGGAAGCAGAATTGCGCACAAGCTTTGGTGGTAATGTTGCAGCAGCAAAAGTTGTTGGCGCTCTAGTTGCTAAACGTGCCTTAGAAAAAGGCATTGATGCGGTTGCATTTGATCGTTCTGGTTTTGCCTATCATGGCCGTGTTGCCGCATTAGCAGATGCGGCACGTGAAGCTGGTCTGAAGTTTTAAGAGGATAGAAATTCAATGAGCAATAAAGTGGAAACCCAAAAAGGTGATGGCTTAATTGAAAAGCTAATTTCAGTCGACCGTCACTCAAAAGTTGTCAAGGGTGGTCGTATTTTTAGCTTTTCAGGCCTCGTGGTTGTTGGCGATGGTAAAGGTCGTATTGGTATTGGCCGTGGTAAGGCACGTGAAGTGCCTGTCGCTATCCAAAAAGCGATGGAAGATGCGCGTAAAAATATGGTTACTGTGCAGCTAAACGGCGATACCGTGTGGTATCCGATTATGCATAAATTTAGTGCGTCTAAAGTATTTATGAAGCCTGCATCGAAAGGTACTGGTATTATCGCTGGTGGTGCAATGCGCTCCGTTTTTGAAGTGTTAGGTGTCCACAATGTACTGGCGAAATGCTATGGCTCAACTCGCCCAGTGAATATTGTTCGTGCAACTATCGGTGCCTTGCAGTCTATGCAAACACCAGAGATGGTTGCGGCAAAACGCGGTAAAACCGTTGAAGAAATCATAGGATAACGGTTATGGCAAAGAAAACAGTTAAAGTAACTCTGGTAAAAAGTTTAATTGGCCGTCTTGAAGCGCACAAAGCCTGTGCGCGTGGTCTTGGTTTACGTCGCATGCACCAAACTTCTGAAATAGAAGATACACCGGCAACGCGAGGGATGATCAATAAGATAGCTTATTTATTGAAGATTGAGGACGAATAACATGCAATTAAATACGTTAAGACCTGCTCCAGGTTCAAAGCCTACTGCTAAGCGTGTTGGTCGTGGTATCGGTTCTGGTTTGGGTAAAACTTGTGGTAGCGGTCATAAAGGCCAAAAAGCTCGTTCTGGTGGTTCGGTTCGCCCAGGTTTTGAAGGTGGTCAAATGCCTTTGCAACGACGTTTGCCTAAGTTTGGCTTCAATTCACGTTTAGCTAAAGTCACTGATGAAGTCCGCTTAGATGAAATCAATAAACTAGCAGTAGATATGATTGATTTGGAAGCATTAAAAGCCGCTGGTTTAGTTGCCAACACTATCCAACGTGTACGTGTTATTAACTCAGGCAAAATTGAAAAATCTGTGACCATTAATGGCTTAACTTTAACTCAAGGCGCACGTGAGGCAATCACAGCCGCTGGCGGTAAAGTAGTAGATTAAGATGGCAAAGGCTCCGCAAACAGCACAGGGTAGTGGTCTAACTGAACTCAAACAGCGTCTCCTGTTTGTGTTGATGGGTATTGTTATCTACCGTCTTGGTGCGTACATCCCTGTGCCTGGTATTGACCCAATTAAACTAGCACAGTTTTTCCACAGTGAGCAAAATACCATTCTAGGTTTGTTTAATATGTTCTCAGGTGGTGCTTTGTCACGTTTGACGGTCTTTGCCTTGGGAATCATGCCCTATATTTCAGCTTCGATTATTATCCAATTATTTACTGCCATTTCACCTAAGTTAAGTGAGCTTAAAAAAGAAGGTGAATCAGGTCAGCGAAAAATTACGCAATATACCCGTTATGCGACTTTGTTTTTGGCGTTGTTTCAATCTTTAGGTATGACGAAATATATTATCTCCCATGGGTTAGTATTTTATCCGTCAATGTCGTTTTATATCATTTCAGTTGTTACCTTAACAACTGGCACGATGTTCTTGATGTGGCTTGGTGAGCAAATGACAGAACGTGGAATTGGTAACGGTATTTCGTTGTTGATTTTTGCGAGTATTGCATCTGGTATTCCAACTGCATTAATGCACACGTTTGAGCAAGCACGTCAAGGTAACCTAAGTTTGATTGTCTTGTTAATGGTTGTTGTCATCATTGTTGCAGTGACCATTTTTGTTGTGTTTGTTGAACGTGCGCAACGTCGTATCACAGTAAACTATGCCAAGCGTCAGCAAGGGCGGAAAATGTATGCAGCCCAGAGCAGCCATTTACCATTGAAATTAAACATGTCTGGTGTTATTCCAGCGATTTTTGCCAGTAGTATTTTATTGTTGCCACAGAGTTTAAGTCAGTGGTTTGGGACGGTTCCGCATTTGGGCTGGTTGAGTGAAATTGGTTTGGCATTGTCATTTGGACAACCACTTTATGTCATTTTGTTTGCAGCAGCGATTATCTTCTTTAGCTTTTTTTATACAGCGCTAGTCTTTAACCCACAAGATACTGCGGATAACTTAAAAAAATCTGGCGCATTTATTCCTGGTATCCGCCCGGGAGATCAAACTGCTCATTATATTGACGGCGTCATGTCGCGATTAACCTTGGTTGGTTCAATTTATGTGACTTTGGTTTGTTTGTTGCCAATGTTCTTGATGATGGCTTGGCATGTGCCATTTTACTTTGGTGGTACGTCATTATTAATCATTGTGGTTGTGATTATGGATTTTATGGCCCAAGTGCAGTCACACTTAATGTCAAACCGATATGATTCATTGCTGCAAAAAGCCAACCTTAAGGGGCGTGGCGGTGCTACAGTTAAGTAAGAAAGGATAAGAAGATGAAAGTAAGAGCTTCGGTAAAACGTATTTGTCGTCATTGTAAGTTGATCCGTCGTAAAGGTGTTATTCGCGTTATTTGTAAGGATGCGCGCCACAAGCAAAGACAGGGTTAATTGACTTTTAGGTGTAAAGCGGATAGTCTTACGCGCCTTAAAATTTTTGTAACTATAATTGATACTTTTGGAGAATTAGATGGCCCGTATAGCAGGCATTAACATTCCAGTGCAAAAGCACATAGAAATCGCGCTCACTGCGATTTATGGTATTGGCCGTGTTCGCGCACAAAAAATTTGTGCGGCGACTGGTATTGCAGCCACTACGCATGCAAAAGACCTGGATGAAACGCAGTTGGAAAAGCTTCGTGTAGAAGTTGCAAAATATACGATTGAAGGGGACCTTCGTCGTGAAGTATCAATGAATATCAAGCGCTTAACTGACTTAGGTAGCTATCGTGGGTTGCGCCACCGTCGTGGTTTGCCAGTCAATGGCCAGCGGACTAAAACAAACGCGCGTACTCGCAAAGGCCCACGTAAGCCAATCCGCGCATAATTAAGAATTTAGGAATTACACAACATGGCAAAAGCACCAGCAAAATCATCTCGCAAAAAGAACAAACGTGTTGTTGTTGAAGGCGTTGCACATATTCATGCTTCCTTTAATAACACCATTATTACTATTTCCGATCGTCAAGGAAATGTACTGACTTGGGCAACTTCTGGTGGTAGTGGTTTTAGAGGTTCTCGGAAGAGTACACCTTTTGCAGCACAGGTTGCATCTGAACGCGCAGGTGAAATGGCGCTGGAACATGGAATGAAAAGCGTTGATGTTTTGGTTAAAGGTCCTGGGCCTGGCCGTGAATCAGCAATTCGTGCATTAAATGCTAAAGGCTTTAAAATCAATAGTATTACTGATGTCACTCCTTTGCCTCATAATGGCTGTCGTCCGCCCAAAAAGCGTCGCGTTTAATCTTAGAATCGATAGAGTAGGAATTAAAGTAACATGGCAAGATATCTTGGACCAACTTGTAAGCTAGCCCGCCGCGAAGGTACGGACTTATTTTTAAAAAGTGGTGTAAAGCCGTTAGAAGCAAAATGTAATATTAATACGGCACCTGGCGCACACGGTGCAAAGCGTGGTCGTTTATCTGATTATGGTAATCAACTCCGTGAAAAACAAAAAGTACGTCGTATTTATGGTGTTTTAGAAAATCAATTTCGTCGTTATTACAAAGAGGCTGCACGCCGTAAAGGTTCTACCGGTGAAAACTTATTGACTCTCTTGGAAACGCGTTTAGATAACGTGGTCTATCGGATGGGTTTTGGATGCACTCGTGCTGAATCTCGCCAGCTGGTTTCTCATAAATCAATTACTGTCAATGGTAAAGTCTTAAACGTGCCGTCATATCAAGTTGCACCTGGTGATGTTATTGCCATTCGCGAAAAATCTAAAGCACAGACTCGCATTAAATCTGCTTTAGAGCTTGCTAAGCAGCGTACCGAAGTGAGTTGGGTTGACGTATCTGATGAAAAGCTAGAAGGCATCTTCAAGCAATATCCCGATCGTAGTGATTTACCGGCAGAGATTAATGAACAACTGATCGTTGAATTGTACTCTAAGTAATATCTACCCTTTAGGAGAAATATCCCGATGATTATCGAAGCTATGAACTTACTAACGCCTCGTTTGGTAGATGTTAAAACAGTTGCAAAAAATACAACTAAGGTTGTTCTGGAGCCACTAGAACGTGGTTTTGGCTATACTTTAGGTAATGCGCTGCGTCGTGTTTTACTATCAGCGATGCCTGGCTATGCCGTGACAGACGTCAAAATTGATGGTGTACAACATGAATTCTCTAGCATCGATGGTGTCAAAGAAGATGTTGTTGAAATTTTACTGAACCTTAAAAACTTGAGTATCGCATTAAATGGTGATCGTGAAGAAATGACCGTCACGTTACACAAAAAAGGTGAAGGAGTGGTTACTGCGGGTGATATTCAAGCTGGTGCTGATGTCACGATTGTTGACCCTGACTATGTCATTGCGCACATGACAAAAAATGCTGAGTTACGCATGGAGTTAACAATTCGCCTTGGTCGTGGTTATCAGCCTGTCATGCCAATGATTACTGAAGAATCTACTCATGAAGTGGGTATGATGTCTTTAGATGCGTCTTATAGCCCCGTACGTCGTGTGAGCTATAGTGTTGAAAATGCTCGTGTTGAACAGCGTACAGACTTAGATAAGCTCGTGCTTGAAATTGAAACTGATGGAACACTCGAGCCAGAGGAAGCTGTTCGTCGAGCAGCAACTATTTTACATCAGCAATTAAGCTCTTTTGTTGATTTGGAAGCATTACCGGATTCTGCTTCAGCTGAGGAAGAAATTCATTATGATCCTGTGTTATTGCGCTCTGTCGATGACCTTGAGTTGACTGTTCGCTCTGCGAACTGTCTAAAGACGGAAGATATTCATTACATTGGGGATCTGGTACAACGTACTGAAAATGAGTTGCTGAAGGCGCCAAACTTAGGTAAAAAATCGTTAACTGAAATTAAAGAAAAGCTAGACGAAAGTGGTTTAGAACTTGGCATGCGTGTTGAGAATTGGCCACCCAAGAATTTATAAACGAGGAATAGAACAATGCGTCATCGTCACGTAGGAAGAAAATTTGGCCGTACCAGTAGCCATCGCCAAGCGATGTTTCGCAATATGGCGATCTCATTATTTGAACATGAATTAATCAAAACAACTTTACCAAAAGCTAAAGATTTGCGCCGTGTGGTTGAGCCATTGATTACTTTAGCGAAAACAGACAGTGTTGCTAACCGTCGTTTAGCTTTCGCACGTTTAGGCAATAAAGCAGCGGTTAAATTGTTATTTGAAGAGTTTGGCCCACGTTATAAGCAACGCCCTGGTGGTTATGTTCGCGTGTTGAAATGTGGTTTCCGTGCTGATGATGCAGCACCAATGGCTTATGTTGAGATGGTTGATCGGGTGATCCCAACAGCTGAAGATTTCAGTGATGAAATTGAAGAAACAGCTGTTGAGGAAAAAAACACTGATTCTGAAGAACTCAAGGAAAGCAAGAAAGATTAAATCTCTGGTGCTGTGCGTAATCGCTTGATATCCACAGGTGTCATTGCCGTCGTTATGGATATCATGTGTTGCCTTTTTAGCCATTCAGTTATGTCTTGTCATGTTCTTAATCTATTTAATATCAAAAACCGGGTTATGCCCGGTTTTTTTGTAGCTAGGGTTTCTCTGGTAGCCATACTACCCAAGAACGGAATGATTATCTGGACTGACGGAAAATATGGAGTTGAACTCATTTCGGTGGTGTTACAGATTAATTGAGATCTATAGAGATGTCATTTTAAAATGTATTGATAATAAATTCCCAATCTTTCTGCGTCAATTAAATATTTTTTTGAATTGTTTTGGTTGATGGAATAGTATTATTTAATAGATCATAATTTTGCATTTACTATGCCTGAAAATAAAGAGTCTCGCCCGACACATTTTCATCTTCTTGAGCCTCGTTTGTTATTTGATGCCGCATTACCTCTAGTTGTCGATCAGGCATCAACAGTAGATTCGGACGTAATAACACCGTCTGAACCCCTCACATCGGCTGCGGATATGTCAGCAGATGATGTATTGCTGCAGCAAGAACATGAACAGCATCAAGAAGTCTTGTTTATTAATGATTCAGTGACAAATTATCATTCAATTATTGCTCAGATAAGGAGAGATGTTCTTGTTGTGGTGCTTGATCAGCAAGGGAGTGGTCTTGATCGGGTGGCAGAGACGCTTGAGCGATTACCAGAATTAGATGCTATTCATTTATTGACCCATGGACGCTCGGGGCAGTTTCATTTGGGTAATGATTTGATTAATTCGCAAATATTGGCAGAGCATCCAGAGATTTTTGTTGAATGGGCAAGTCACCTAAAGCCAAGTGGAGATGTATTATTATATGGTTGTGATATTGCGCAGGATAATGTTGGGCAAGCATTTGTCCACCAACTCAGTGAGTTGTTGCAGGCAGATATTGCGGCATCGAAGGATGCGACGGGTCAAGATAGCGATTGGAACCTGGAGTTTGTCGTTGGTGAGGTTGAAACCGATAGCCTAATGAATAACGCATCATCTAGTCGTTATGAACACCAACTCTCAGCAGCTGATGATATATATATTCGTCGTTATGTTGACCTCACCGAGAATGATCAGGCTATTGAACTGACCAATCAAACCGGTACCAGCGTCGATCTGGCAAATTATGAGTTGCGAATTTACCAAGATGGCAATCAGGAGATTAGCTTAACGGTGCCGTTAGTTGGTGTGTTAAATCATAATCAACAGGTGGTGATTAGTAACCAAGGTGCTAGTGTGGTAGGGATTACTGCGTCATCTGATATCAGTGCGTCATTGGGTATTAATGGTCGTGATGCGATTATATTATTTAATCAGATCAATGGTGCAGTTGTTGACAGTATCGGGCAAATTGGTAGCAATGATCAATATGCGGTTGGGCCTGTGATGTATGAGAGAATAGATGCCCCAACACTTGATTTAAACCCCCATAATGCCTATCAAATCAGTGATCAATTTCACTCAGGAGATATTAGCGAACCGACAAACCTGGGTTTAGGTGAGGCTATTTTGCCCAATGACTTTATTGCATTGGAGGATGGCAGTCAGTTTGAATTAATGTTGGCACCCTATTTTGACCCTAGATTAGAAGCACCGATTCACTATAAGGTGATGAATGCTTTTAATAACCCTTTAAATCCACACGTGATGGATGGTGTGTTATACATTCAGCCCAATACCCACTTTGGTGGCACTCATTCGGTGACACTGCAGGTCACCGACGCACGTGAGCAGCGAGAAACCCATGAAATACAGTATACGTTGATTCCCACTGCTGATGCGCCAACTATCATGTTGGAAAATAAGGTGGTCTATGGTGTTGAGAATGATGGTACAGTACCGCTTGGTGATATCCGTGTGGTTATTGTCGATGATGACGGCTCAGAGATGCTCCACAATGTACAAATCAAGGTACCCAATGGATGGGGGCTTAACAAAGGTGCTTTGATTGCTGAGCACACTTATCAGTTATTGCCCAGTGATTTAAATGGACTCAGTGTCAACATACCACAGGGAGTTGCTGATGTAGGAGATAGTGCTGCTGGGTCAGTACAGATCCAGGCAATAACCCTGGAGCAAGAAAATCAAGACATTGCCGTGAGTAGTGCTCGTATTTTAGTGTCTATTGCACAGCAAGCAGCACAACCGTCGGTTGAAACACAAGTGGAGGATGTTGGTGAGTTTGTTCGGCCAGCAACAGAGCGCTTTAACCCAGCGCTGTCGGTAAAGCTGGGTGATGATGATGGTTCAGAGGTCTTCGATCAATTGCTCATCAGTGATATACCGTCAAATATAGCTGTGTACTATGACGATGTGCTGCAAAGCCCAACGGACGGCAAACTAAGCTATAGTCATCACCAATGAAAATGCGAATTCCCAGGTGACTAAATTTTAATAATAGTGTATTTTTCTCGTGCTAT
>CBFIHN010000018.1:0-31325 GCA_965662575.1 Gammaproteobacteria bacterium | reverse complement strand
TTGTATTGCTGCAGGCCTAACAATTGTGTTGCCTCAAGGCTAGCTGAGGAAAAAACCAAGCCAATCGTCGCCAGTGCTAATGAAAAATTCGTCACAGTCATTGTATTTTTTATGAAATTAATGACAAATATAACATTGGTTTAAAATCATGTAAATGGTTAAGTTTTTTTGAATATTTGCCTAATGATTAGTCTGCCTAGCGCATTATTAAATCACCCCGCCGGCGGGGTATTTTATCCCTAGGGGGCTGTTGCAAGCCACGGGGAATACAAGTTTAATAGTATTTCAGCCTTCAATGTGATAATGTATTAATTCACTAATACAACTTATATTTTCAATGAACTCAAAAAATCAATTGCAACGCGGGCTTAAGTCACGCCACCTGACTATGATGGCCTTAGGCGGCACGATTGGTATTGGTCTGTTTTTGGCCAGCGGGAATGCTATTCATATGGCAGGTGCTGGTGGTGCTATTCTGGGCTATATTGCCGTTGGCTTCCTCGTTTATTTTGTGATGACCAGCCTCGGAGAAATGGCTGCCTATCGCCCAATTACTGGCTCTTTTTGTGACTATGCCTCACGCTATGTTGATCCAGCATTTGGTTTTGCCATGAGCTGGAACTACTGGCTGAACTGGGTATTAGTCGTGGCATCTGAAATTATCGGTGCCGGTGTCATCATGCAATATTGGTTTCCTCAGATTGACCCTTTGTGGTGGAGCGTCCTTTTTTTCTTGATCATTATTGCGCTCAACCTATTTGCGGTGCGTGTTTATGGTGAGTCTGAATATATGATGGCATTTATTAAAATTGCGACTGTCATTATTTTTATTATCGTCGGCATGTTGGTTATTTTTGGTTTACTAGGCTCTGGACCTGCAGTAGGCTTTAAAAATATCACCATTGGTGATGGGCCTTTTTATCAGGGTTGGCTTGGCTTTTTATCGGTTTTCTTAATCGCTGGCTATTCTTTTCAAGGCACGGAATTAGTTGGTGTTGCCGTGGGTGAAGCAGACAACCCCAAACGCTCAATACCACGCGCCATCCGCACGATTTTCTGGCGCATTATGTTGTTTTACGTATTAACCATTACGGTGATTAGTTTTTTAATTCCTTACACAGACCCAAATTTGGTGAGCTCAGGCCATGATCTAGCGATGAGTCCTTTGACCATTGTGCTGAAGAGTGCGGGTTTACAATATGCCGCAACGATTATCAACCTAGTTGTTGTCACTGCCATTTTATCAACTGCTAATGCCAGCCTTTATACAGCATCAAGGGTTCTGTGGCATGTTGGTCACAGCTCTCATGGTGCGCGGGTACTACAACGTACAACCATCAAGGGTGTCCCAGTTGTTGCAATTGTTGTGTCCGTATTATTTTGTACGTTATTTATTTTAAGTTCCTTGATTGGTAGCGGTGTCATTTTTACCTGGCTGGTTAATATTATTAGTGTTGCTGGTTATATTGCTTGGTTTGGCATTTGCCTGAGCCACTTCCGTTTTCGACGTGCTTACTTAGCCCAAGGCTATGCAGTGAATCAACTGCCGTTTATTGCTAAGTGGTTCCCCTTTGCACCGTTGTGTGCCATGGTCTTAATTCCTGTGATGATGTTTGGTTCTGAGGTATTAAACATTTACTCAGGAAAATTTAATTGGCATCATTTTGTCGCCACATTTTGGGGGCTTGGCTTATTTTTACTCGCGTTTTTAGGCTATAAATTATTTCGTCGAACAAGCCTATTGCCTTTACATTTATTATCATTGGCAGCGGATTGATGCGGAAGAATAAAATGACTGAAACCTCGACAATGGATGAACTCTATCATGTTGTCTTGTCAATCGATTCTCAAACAACGCTACGGGCATTTTTGGAAGACCTACTTACACCGACAGAACGACAGGCGATTAGCGACCGCTGGCAAGCTGCACAGCGACTCAACCAGGGCATGACGCAAAGAGAAGTTGCACAGGAACTTGGCTTAAGCGTCGCCACAGTCACTCGGGTTGCACGTAGCCTGGCCAATCAACATGGGGGATATAACGCGCTGCTTAAAAAGAACATGACTCACTGACACAGTGATGTTCGTATGAGTGAACATGCCGGGCTAATTCCCTTTATGCAGTAGAGGGATTCACTCCCAGCAATGGCAATGATCGTCGCGCAATTTGGGCAAAAACGGGCGCTGCAGAAACCCCACCAAACCTCACGGCCCAACCATAGTGAGGTTCATTGATGTGTACAACAATCACTAATGCTGGGTTTTTCATCGGGGCAATACCGGCAAATATTGCATTATAGTTGATATTTGAAAAACCATGTTGCCCTACTTTATTACTGGTACCAGTTTTACCAACCACTTGATAATGCACAATATTTGCACGAATACCTGTACCGCCTGGCTCAACCACTGTACGCATCATTGTCATCATCATTTGAGCAGTTTTTGCCGGCATCAAACGTGTCCCTTGTGGCGGATGTTTACGCAGACGGAAACTGATAGGATACTCAACCCCTTGATTAGCAACAGCTGCATAAGCTCGCGCGAGTTGTAACGTTGAGACACTGACATCATAACCGAAAGAAAGCGTTGCATAATCCAACTTGGTTAACTGATGAAACATGGGCAAATAACCACTGGTGGTGCCTGGGAAAAAACCACCAGGATAAGAACCAAACCCTGCCTTTGCAATACGATTATAAACGTCACGCCAAGGTAGTGACAACGCAATTTTTGCCGCACCAACATTGCTGGAATGCTTCAGCACACCGGTGACCGTTGTTAGCCCATTATTGTTATCATCACGAATAAAGTGGCCTTGCACCCGCCAATAACCAGGACTGGTATTAACCGGCGTCTCTGGCGTGTATTGACCGCTATCAATCGCCGCTGACAAAGTCATGACCTTCATTGTTGATCCCGGCTCAAAGCCATCAGTCATCGCACGATTACGCACATAGGGACCCACATGGTCTGCAATATTATTGGGGTTAAAACTGGGGTAACTCAATGCTGCTAAAACCTCTCCGTTTTTAGGATTAAGTACAACAACCGAGCCACTAGCAGCCCGAGTTTTCGTCACTTCCTTTTTTAGTGCTTGGTAGGCAATAAATTGAATCCGGCTATCAACACTCAAATGCAAATCATGTCCTGAATGAGGTTTTTTGATCCAGTGATCTAACCGCGTAATTTGGTTTATCGCGGTTTCTGTGACCAAACGCTCACCAGGGGAACCCGAAAGCCAACGGTTATAGCCTAACTCTAAACCATCTTGGCCTTGGTTATTATTATTGGTAAAACCAACCAGCTGAGCGTCTGGTGCCCCCATCGGATAATAGGTTGTAAAGGAGGTCTGCGCATACACCCCGGGAATATGAAGATCTGTGATCTTTTGTGCCAAAGACGGTGGCATATGTTGACGAATAATGAGATAGCGCGATTTAGCATGTTGCTGCAGTAACTGGGTTAATTTCTCCACTGTCAGGTGCAACTCAGGATTGGCAACCAGCCGATCCCAATCTTGGGGGTGATCAAGCAACACTTGAGGATCAAAGACAATGGTATCAATCGGCACACTCACTGCCAATGGCACCCCATTTCGATCAAAAATGTCACCCCGTTCACCAGGAACAATCATCAGGTGCTGTGATTCATCGTCAAGCGCTGTGTGTAAAAAATGTCTCTGGATAAAGTCTAAATCAGAGAATCTGGCGAGTAACGCCGCAAGAGCAAGCAACAAGACAAGACCAACAATCAACAAGCGCCAGGATAATCGTTGATGTTGATACTGAGTGTTAGAACGTTGCATCACAAAGTAAATTTATCGCCAAGATAGACTTTTTTCACCCCATCATCTGCCAACACCTCTTCTGCACTGCCTTGGGCAATAATACGACCAGCATTCGCAATATAAGCACGCTCACAAATGTCGAGTGTTTCGCGGACGTTATGGTCAGTGATCAGTACACCGATACCACGGTCTTTGAGTTGATTGATAATCCGTTTGATATCAATAACTGAGATGGGGTCAACACCGGCAAATGGTTCATCAAGCAAAATAAAGCGCGGCTCACTGGCTAATGCGCGTGCAATTTCAGTTCGCCGACGCTCACCACCAGATAAGCTCAAACCTAAGTTTTTCCGAATATGTGCAATATTAAATTCTTCTAATAAGTGCTCTAGCCGCTCGTGTTGCTGGGCTTTATCAAGATGCTTTTGCAATTGCAAAATAGCCAGAATATTATTTTCAACACTGAGCTTGCGAAATACAGAGGCTTCTTGTGGCAAGTAGCCGAGACCACAATGAGCCCGCTTATGAATTGGCCAACGGGTAATATCTTGATCATCAATCACAACCTGGCCACGATCTGCACGCACCAAACCGGCAATCATGTAAAATGCGGTTGTTTTTCCCGCACCATTAGGGCCCAATAAACCAACAATTTCACCCGAGTTTACTGAGAGAGAAACATCATTAACCACCCAACGTCGGCGATATTTTTTCCCTAAATTTTTAGCGTTGAGTGTGCTGATGCTCATTGGGCCTGTTCTTTGCTTGTGACGTCATTTTTTGTGGCTGCAAAATCATCGTATTGCGAATCCCTTGGTGGGGCTTCTCGGTTTCAACAAGATGCGTTTTCGCATTATAGATAATTTTAGGGCCGCTGAATACATTACCATTTTGACTTAAATACGCATGCTTACTGAGAATTAACAAGTTTTGCTGCGGGTGATAGATAATGTCTACTGCATGTGCATAAACTCTTGCCTCACCCGGCGCAGGGATATAATTGAAATACGCCGGTTTACCCTGAGCCTTGAGATGATCTATTGCGCCCTGTGAATTGCGGTATACCCATAACATGTCACTTTTCAAATGGCGGCTACCTTGATTGGCTTCAACATGATGTTGATAGTAAGCCACATTTGCTTTGCCATTCAGTTGGAAGTAGCCACTATGAATGATAATTGGCTTAGTGCTATCAAGCGATTCATCGGCATAACACACCCCCATTGCAAAAATCATCAAGCAAACACTAACTAGCCGGCACATAAGTACTTCTTACCTCATGGAGCAAATGAAATAGCTGTTTTTTGGGATACCCGGTTAAACCAATGGCTGTGGTCATATTCCCAGTGCCTGGCTCACGAAGACTCACTGCCTTGTTGGTATCAATATAATCTCGTTGCGGATAAATGGTTAATTCACTGGTACCAAACAAAAGAGGTGGATGGTTGGCATGGGCAGCACGTCGTAATGTTACATGATCAAACAGCTCAATTTTCTGATAATTAGAGGATACCCAGGCATAATCAGCCGAACCCAACCAGGGTGGTTGCTGCTGGTGATAAAAATCCACTTTAATCGGCTTTAGCCAAACCCTTTGGTCACCATACTGAATACCTTTCGTCGCTTGTGCAATATAATCCAACTCCCCTGTGACGGTCATTTGCCAAACCGTAATATCATCCAAGACGGTTGAGGCAGTTTTGACCTCAGATGCTTTGGGTTGCTTAATCTGACTGTACTTAATCGCGAACCAGCTACTGATTGCAACAAGTAGAACCAACGTAACCGAACTAAATAAAGTTCTGCTAGGCCACACTAGCAAGGCGCCTGATCACTCAGGTACTGACCCTGATCTAGGAAGGATTGTTCGATAGCCTTGAGCTTACCCTGTGCAGCCAAAATAAGATCACAAACTTCTCTGACTGCTGCGTTACCCCCGCAGCGCGATGTTTGCAAGTGAACATGTGGCTTGATCATATCATGGGCATTCGCAACCGCCACCGCCAGGCCAACACGAGTTAGCAACGGTAAATCAATCAAGTCATCGCCAACATAAGCCACTTGATCTGCCTTGAGTTTTAGCTGCGTAAGTAATTCATCAAGGCAGGGGAGTTTTTCCAGCTTACCTTGGTAAAGATACTGAATACCAAGGGCCTTAGCACGATGGGCAACCGATGCTGATTGATTGCCAGTAATAATTGCCATCTCAATGCCTGATTTTTGCAGCATTCTAATACCCAAACCATCTTGAACATTAAAAGATTTGAGTACATCACCCTGGTCGGTATAGAGTAAGTCACCATGAGTTAACACGCCATCAACATCAAGAATAAGCAGTTTGATTTTTTTGGCACGATCGATAATATTGGGCGCTGTGGACATCATAAACCTTCTTTTAAATTGATGGCGATCAACTAAGCATTCTCATCAACCGACTGCACATAATCGCAGCTCTTCTGCGGACAGACTTTTTGTGTCCCCGAACGTTTAGTCGTTTTCATTGTTAGAATCGGCCATTTGCACTGTGGACACACCTCAGCAATGGGCTCATGCCAAATGGCATAATCACACTTGGGATAACGCTGACAAGAAAAGAACGTTTTCCCGCGCTTTGAACGCCGCTCTAAAATATTACCTTCATGACATTGTGGACAGATCACCCCGGTATCTTTGGGTTTATTCAACGACTCAATATGTTTACATTTAGGATAAGCACTGCACCCTATAAATTTGCCGTAGCGACCTTCTTTAATCAACAAATCGGCATGACACTCAGGGCATTGACGATCAGCTACAATCTCTGGCTCTACCTTGTCTTGCGTCTCACCATCTGAATTCAATGGACGTGTATAGCTACAATCTGGATAACCGGTGCAGCCAATAAATCGACCACTTTTACCTAAACGAATTGATAATTGTTGCCCACACTCTGGACAGTCCTCATCCATTGCCTCTTGCGTCACATCTTTACGCTGGACAGTTTGGTCAATGTCACCAATAAGCTTAATAAATGGTGACCAAAACTTGCGTAACGCAGGGACCCATTCTTCTTCACCACGAGAAATGGCATCCAACTCATCTTCCAACGTGGCGGTAAAATTATATTCGACATACCGATTAAAATAATTATCTAAAAAACGGGCAACAACACGGCCAACGTCGGTTGGGTAAAAGCGTTTCTTTTCAATCGTTGCGTAATGACGATTCTGTAAGGTGGCAATAATACTGGCATACGTTGATGGTCGGCCAATGCCATATTCTTCTAGCGCTTTAACCAATGACGCTTCGCTATAACGCGGTGGCGGCTCGGTAAAATGTTGTTCGCCACGGATGTCTATCAACTTAACTTTATCGCCGATTTTCATTGGCGGCAACATCTTGTTCTGACTGTCATCACCTTTTTTGTCATCAAAACTCTCTTGATAAACACGCATAAAACCCGGATGTGCAACCGTTGAGCCGTTAGCACGAAAGCGTGCGCCTTCACCACAAAGAAAATCAATCGCCACGGTATCAATCAAAGCATGAATCATTTGACAGGCAACTGTCCGCTTCCAGATTAATTGATACAGCTTATATTGATCTGGCGTTAAAGCAGTTTTAATGGCATCCGGATGACGCAAGACCGAGGTTGGGCGAATTGCCTCATGCGCTTCTTGGGCATTTTTAGATTTCGTTTTAAACGCGCGCGGACTTTTCGGCACTTGATCTAAGCCGTAGTGATCTTCGATGTAACCACGGATCTCGGCAATGGCATCATTCGACAAATTGACTGAATCGGTACGCATATAAGTGATTAAACCGACATTACCCTCTTGACCACCAACATCAATCCCTTCATAAAGGTTTTGTGCCACCTGCATAGTTTTTCGCGTGGCAAATCCGAGTTTTCGTGACGCCTCTTGTTGCAACGTTGAGGTCGTAAAGGGTGGTGCTGGATGACGTTTCCGCTGTTTCTTCTCAATGTGATGAACGGCAAGCTCACCATCCGCTTGAGCCAACAACCAATCACGAATATTATAAGCCTGCTCTTTATTAGTGACACTGAATTGTTGTAGCTTTTCTTTTTGCCACTCAACCAATTTAGCCATGAATGGATGTGATTGGTGTTTTAAATCTGCCTCAATTGACCAATATTCTTGTCGCACAAACTGTTCAATGTCAATCTCACGTTCGACAATCATTTTTAACGCTGGGCTTTGTACACGCCCAGCGGATAGACCCCGCTGCACTTTTTTCCAGAGTAACGGTGATAGGTTAAACCCCACCAAGTAGTCTAAAGCACGACGTGCTTGCTGCGCATTAACTAAATCCATTGACAATTCACGTGGATTGGCAATTGCTTCATTAACGGCATGGCGGGTAATTTCATAGAATGCAACACGGCGGCAAGCTTTATCTTTTAATAGGTTACGCTGCTGCAGCATTTCATAGAGATGCCAAGAAATTGCCTCCCCCTCACGATCCGGGTCAGTGGCTAGATACAGTGCTTCTGCTTTTTTCAATTCTCGAACTATATTATCAACATGACGTTTATTGCGTTCAATGGGCAAGTAATGCATGGCAAAATCATGGTCAACGTCAATCGCCCCATTTTTATTGATTAAATCGCGCACATGACCATAAGAGGCAAGCACTTTAAAATCTTTGCCTAAGTATTTTTCAATCGTTTTTGCTTTTGCTGGTGACTCCACCACCACCAAGTTCTTTGCCATTAGTGCCGTTCCTCTTTGAACTGTTCTTGGTGCCCATATTCTGCAATCACATTGCCCAGCCAAATATTATCTAGATTATGGTCTTCTCCAGGCTGTGCAACAACTAAAAAGGTGAGATAACGCAACTGGAATTCGTTAATCGGCGCATCCAGACTAATGACTTGGTCAATGATTTGCTCACGTTCTGCCGGTGTAATCAAGTCCATCAACTCAAAGTCGATCAGTAAGGCCTGGACTTTTTTGTTTAATAATTCTTGCTCTTTAACACTAAAAATTCTTTGTGTTCCGGGGGGTTGCACAAATTGATAGTCTGTTTGTTCTTCATGCAAACGATCGCGCAACCACACCAAAAGATCTTCTAATTCTTTGCGTGAAAACGCGTTGCTCTGCTTAGTGATTTTGTCTTTTTCATCACAGCGAAGGTTAACCAACGCAATCGCCATGTCCGTAAATTCGTTCATCTCACACTCTCATATAGCCTCCGGCAGTAGCACGGATATGACCTTGTAACTCCAACATCAATAGCATCGATGCCGCTTCTGGCACTGATAGGCCACTGCGATCAATAATCAAATCAGTTGGCGTACTATCGTAACCGATATAGTCGAGAAATGCCAAATACTCGCTACCAAGAGGCTCTTTTTCTTCACTAACGGCTTGAGCTATTCTGTCTTTTTTGGGTTGCAAATATGGTGAAAGTGCTGACTGTAATTCTTGCAGAATATCCTCAGCTGATTCAACCAACTTAACCCCTGACTGGATTAACTGATGACAACCTTTTGTCATTGGATTATGAATTGACCCCGGAATGGCAAAAACCTCACGCCCTTGCTCCATGGCTAACCTTGCACTAATTAATGAGCCACTTTTTAAACCTGCCTCAACAATTAACGTCCCAACACTTAAACCACTGATAATGCGATTGCGTTTAGGAAATAAGCCCGGGTGTAAGGGTGTACCCGGTGGATATTCTGAAATCAGCGCACCTGATTGGCGAATATCTTCAGCCAAACTTTGATGATTTGCTGGATATATTTGATCGATACCACAACCCAATACAGCAATCGTTTGGCCGTGACCTTTTAAAGCACCTTGATGCGCGGTTGCATCAATACCCCATGCCAAACCACTGGTAATCGTTAAACCAGTCTCGGCAAAATGTTTGGCAAATGCAAAAGCATTTTCTTTCCCATAAGAGGTGGGTCGACGACTGCCAACAATTGCCAATTGCGGATCGCGCAATACCTTGATATCACCCTCGACAAATAGCGCTAAAGGTGGGTCGGGAATTTCTCGTAATGCGTTGGGGTAGCTTTCATCAACCAAGCAAATCAAATGATGCCCCGGTTTTGACAACCACTGTTCGGCTAGCTGAAGTTTTGTTGCATCGGGGTTCAACAACGCATGATACGTTTGTGGTTTAAGCTTAGCCTTTGCCAAGAGACTGGGGGATGCCAATAGTGCCAAGATGTCGGTGTGTTGCTGGGATAGTTTAAGGTATGTTGCATAACCGAGTTGTGGCGCTAGAATTAAGCGTAGCCAAGCTTGTTGTTTATTCATTACAGTGATGATTATAAATTAACCAAAATAGCATAGTGAATTGGCTAATGCAATGATTGAAGACGGTTAACACCAGGCGTTGTCGTACTGAGGGGGACTGTTGCCAACCAATGTCTAGCGGCACTAGCATCGTTGAAAAAAATGAAAAACTGCCTATTTATTAGGCTAATTGCGACCAAACAATCACAACACGAAAACCTGAACTACCGCAATTTTCAAATTGCACTGTAGCATCGTGCATTGAAGCGATCTTTTTGACAATTGCTAAGCCAAGCCCTGTGCCTTGTGTATCTGTTCGCGCTTCATCAACACGAAAAAAGGGGATGGCTAACAAGTCCAAAAATTTATCAGGCACTCCTGGGCCATCATCTTCGCAAATAATGGTTAATACCTGCTCAGCTTTAACCAAAGACAAACGACAACTGGTCGCATATTGCTTAGCATTATCAATTAAATTGATAATCATGCGTTTAAATAAAGCCCCTTCAACTTCCATATCATAATGATCAATATCACTGTCAAAATAGAGGTCAAATTCATCACTTCGTTTTTCTTGAACAATCGTTGTCAACAGACCAACAATATCAGCATGATAAGTTTTGAGGTTGTCAGGCTCTTTAGCATATTCTAATGAACTGACCACAATGTGGTTAATGTTATTAAGGTTGTTGATAATGTCCGTCATTTCTGATGGCGGATTTTCCATCAGCTCAATCCGTAGCAGCGCTTCGGTTAATGGCGTACGAATATCATGTGCCAACGCGGTAATCATCAGGTTTTTTTCATCGTAATATTGCTGAATTTGTGCCGTCAGTTGCTCAACCGCTCGCTCACTTTTACCTGAGCCCCCTGACTTAATAGAGGTCAATAACTGATCAGCAAGTGTCTGTCGAGTATAAAAGAAAAATGCCAGCCATAAAACAATAATTAACACGTAGTTAATGATATTCAACAGCAAATGCTTTGCTTGTATTTCGGGCGCAACACCAAGCTGTGAGCATAGCGTCATCATAATGGCTTCAAGAATGAACAACGAAACCGCAAACAAAAGAAAGGTTTTTAAACTGGTCTTCATGACTCGGGTTTTACATTGATGATAGACAACCAGCCACCATCAACCAATGATTTTAAATCTTGATTAGATTCAATCAATTGTGTGACCAGCCTAGGATTGGCATATAACACCACCTGTAATTTATGTGGTTGATGCATCCACTGGCTACGATAGCTGACACTTTGCTCAGGCAAGCCAATTTGCAAATCACTTAAATTGCCTTCCATCACACCGATATTCGGAATCACATTATGCAAAACTTTGTTGCCAGCGCCAAACTGTTTGTTATCAATTGTCGAAAAATAATATTGCGCATTAATCCAATGTGCCACGATCACCGGCGCGGATAAAATGACATGCAGGATCTCTCCTTTTGGATCAATACTGGGATCATAGGAATGCAAGAATGTCCGACGGTGCAAGTTGCTATTTTGTGTTAACCACCGCGGGGCAACAATCATGGCAGCATTATTTGCCAGACCTAACTCGGGCAACAGCTCAGCCCAATCAGCTTCTTTTTGTTTCACCTCAATCGCCAATTGCCGATTACCTGGGAAATCGGCCAAACGCTCCTGACGTAACTGACGACAGGCCTTATCAATATCTTGCTGTAACGGTGATGATAATCCGTCTTGGTCATAAATTTCCAGCTCATCGCGCACTGTATGATGACAGGCAGCACGGAACTTAACTCGCGCTGGTATATCAATACCACGCACTTTAAGCTGTTCACGAATGGCCTGGTCATTTAAAACGACTGCCGCAACCATAGCATTAGGAACCCCGGAATTACCCCCACAAGCGCCGCAATCTAAAGCTGCTGCAAAAGGATTGTTTTCAGAAGTCGACTGATGCGCACAAACAAAAATATCATTAGCAAAATGATCAACTAAACCCATCGTTTTGAGAAAGCCTTCTGCCGCATCAACCAATCCCGGCAGCTGTTCTAAAACAGCCTGCTGTAACTGCTGTACCAATTGCTGACTGACTCGCTGCTGGCGCTTTTTCTTTTGTAATTGGTATTGACTTGGCAGTAAAGTTTTATACAGCATAACCGGCAATAGCCACAAACCAGCTAACTCAAACCACACATAGGGTGACAGCCAATTTTTTTTATGGGCTTTTGCCAGCTGTTTCTGCTGATCAATACTTTGTTCAACGTAAGTTTTGATTGTTTGCTGCACTTCAACTAACTCCTCAGGGTTTAACAGTGCAGGACACTGTAGTGAGGGTGTTTTACCGTGTTGATGCAGTTGAAAGGCGAAACCAAAAAACCCAGCAAAACCAAAGGTTTCATAATCACCTTGTTGCTCTAAATGACGACGCAGCCCTTCCGAGCGCGTATCAATACAAAAAACAAACTGTGCCTTAGGGGTTTTCACCTTAGTCTTGGCTTGAGCTGGATTATCCAGTTTGGCTAATAGTTTTTGGCTATAAGCTAAATCATAAGCATATTGGCAAATACTTGCTGCTTCAGCCAAATGGCGTTGTGGCAGATCATAGCACTGCAAGTTCTGCTGTTGATATACCTGCCGTGTTTTGCATTGCAATTGTAATTCTTCGTAAAGCCAAAGAATCAATAAGCTACTCAGACTAGCCTTGTGCTGGATCCAAGGATTACCTGGGCGTTGATTGAGCCATTTAATCAAACTCCCCCAACCATACAATTGACTAAAGATTGCCTGCATGTACTGCACATAAACTGCTTCTGGAATTGACAACTTTTTAAGTAAATAACTCAAAGTGCTCATTGCATCAGTAAACTGCTGCTGCTCAAAACCACGTAAATTAGCGCGCCAATAAACAAATAAATCGGCATCATGATTTGATTGACCAAAGAAGCTGAGTAAAAATCTCAGGCAACGATTTTTAATCGCAATCGGTGCATAATTAAATTCAAATTCACCGACTTGCTGTGCATAGAGTAGCGCAACTTTTTCTGGGACCGGTGGCTGTTGCAAAATAGCCAACACATTGCTAAGCGTCCAGTCTTGTGTCAATGCTTTATCTTGATAATAACTAATTGCCTGTTGCAACAAGCTATCGGTTAACTCACCCTGCTCATAAGCTGCAGAATAAAATGCAATTAATTGACTCAGGTTTGCATGCATTAATGCCTGATGAAAGGGTTGATGCTTGTGATCCCATAATGGATTGGTCGCAATAAAACCCGGCAATGGAAAGTAGCTGCTTAAATAAGCACTGGCGCCCTGTAGAGCCTCGTCAATTACAGACATCTTAATGACCTCTAACTAAAGAAAAAATCGCCTGAGGGTTGACACCACTGACAATATTCAATGCAATAATCACCACACAGCAAATATGTTCCCACAGCATGAGTTGCTGCTGGACTACGCGTGGTTGCTTACTGGTAAACACGTATAACTGTAACGCATGCATGACGGCAATAGCCAAGGCAATCATACCAATGGCAAATAAAATTGCTAAGACCAAATGGGCTTGCACCAATGATTCAAGATAGGTAATTTCAGCCAAAAAACTCACTGTTCCTGGTACACCAATTAACAAAAGCAAGCCACTGGAGAGATAAAACAGCTTCAGTGATAATTGATTTGTCCGAACCATGACACTAGCCGATGGCCTTCGCTGCAAAGGGCGATTTTGGCGCAACAATAAATGAAACATCAATAGCAATAACAGTAGATTCACTAAATACAGCATACTGACCTGCTGCATAACCCCATTGACAGAACTGGCACCAATTAAGACAAAATAAAATTGTGAAATCGCTATCCATAGCAAAGCATATTGTAAATGATGGCAGCGATTTAAAATAATATTCGCCATGACAAAAGCGAGCACAGCATAGCAAAGACATAGCGTCAACCACCCTATTGAACCACTGGCATGTGGTAATAACATGGTGATGACAATCAAAATACCCGTGCTTAAAATACTCACACCGCCTAAACAATGCATACGGTTTTTTTTCGCCAGATGAACATTGAACCACTCACCGACCATCCGCAGTGGCCGCAACCACAAACTGCGGTATAAAGGCTCAATGTATAGCTTTTCTTCACAAAATATATGCTGTAGCTTCCGTGGCACTTGATACAACTTTCCCTTACCAACCACATGCTGCTGCAATAGATAGAGCACAACAACCACAGCTGACAATAGATACTGTAATAAACCGGTGTTTAACACCACATAATCATAATGATGTAAAAAACCATCGACTAAACGTAGTACTGTCATATAAACCAAGAATAACAAACACAAGACAACCACTGCCGTCCATTTGTTATGCGCAAACTGCTGCGTACGATTAAAGCTATAACACACCGTCATCAGCAGAAACGTCCAAATTAACCATGGCAAATGTAAATCAATGAAATGACTATAGGCTAAACCAACACCCAACAAGGCCACACCACCTAAATAACCCCATACAGCAGGCGCCTTAACAGGTGGGTTTTCTGGTGGTCTCTGCAACGTATCACCCGCACTCAAAAACAAAGTTGCTTTATAAAAACCATGGGCAATTAAATGAAAAATCGCGGCTAAAAAAGCTCCACTACCTACTTGAACCAGCATATAACCCATTTGCCCCATGGTGGAATAGGCTAATTTTTTCTTCACATCAAACTGACCTTGAGCAAAGATTGCCGCTAAAATAGCACTGATTAAACCAACACACAAAATAAAGACCATCATCACACTGCTATGCAATAACATCGCGGACAAACGCGTTAATAAGATCCCACCCGCATTAATCACACCAGCATGCATAAAAGCCGACACCGGCGTTGGCGCTTCCATCGTATCAGGTAGCCAAATATGAAATGGAAACTGGGCCGACTTAGTCATCACTGCGATAAATACCAACAAAGCAATGAGCGTTAAATGTGGCGCATGGACCAATTGCGAAAATTGCGTACTACCAACATCATGATAGGCCAACATAATTGCAAACAAAAAAGTCGTGTCACCTAAACGATTAATGACAAACTTTTTCTTCGCTGCCCGGTTAGCCTGTAAATCGTAATGATAATGATTTAACAAAAGATAAATGGACAAGCCTATTAATTGCCAAGCAACAAAGGCTGTGAGCAAGTTATCAGCCGTTACCAAAATAATTGTACTGAATACTGCCAAACATAACTGCCCTAAAAATCGACAGCGAGACAGGTCGCCACGCAAATAACGATCAGCATAGCGGTAAATAACCACCGCTAATAGGCTGATAAATACAAGTAATAACTTTGCGAAGTGATCGAGACGAAACCCAAGATCAAAAACAATATGGTCACCAGCTGAAAAGTAGTGCCAATGCAATCTCATTGTATGGACATCAAGGCTTAAAGACACTACCGATAATAACACCAAGATCCATAAAATAACTGTCGCACTTAAACTATTGACATCATAACGTCGTGGTAATAACACGGTGATTGCCGCTGCTAGCAGTGGCAACAATAAAATACAGAATAAGTACATGCCTATTACTCTTTTAATTTAGAATTTTGCAAAAACAACTGCCGCCAAGTGATGCCAGGATGGGCGAATAGCAAACCTGAAAACAATAGCCAAAAATAACGGCTATTTTGGCTAACCAATAGTGATTGAGACATTGACCCGATTAAAAAAGTCACTAATAACATGAGAATAAGCATTCGCTCAAGGCTCTTTTGCTCAAATATCCGTGATGACCTGAACTGGATGAATAGCAATAATAGCAAAGCAGCCAATCCCAGCAAACCATGCTCTGCAGCCATGTATGCAAAGGTGTTTTGCGGTTCGTCGGTGACCACGCCATTGTCGACATAACGGTAACTCCCCGTACCATGACCAACCAGTGGGCTTTGTTTTAATAAATTGACACTGTGCTTAATTTGATACAAGCGCAAGCCCATCGACGTATCGGCACTCCCTTTTTTGCCATCATGCTGATAATAATGCCCGACCTCACTAACCATCAATTGTAGACGGTGTTTCACATGATCCGACGTGTGATAGATTAACCCACCGGCAATCACCACCAAGATAGAGACACCAAAATACCGTTTGCAGTTTTCTCTATTAATCCGCGCAATAAACCATACGACAGTCACTGCAACATAAATTAACATACCTGTTCGTTCAGCATTTTGAAAAAATAAGCTATAGCTAAACCAGACAAAACAGAAACCCAGAAAGTATTTCAGCCATCGCTTTTGCGTTTTTCCAATCAACAATAGCGCTAGGAACGCTGCAAAAGCTAAGAATAACGAGGCATAAATACTAAAACAAACCACATAAGGCCCGGGCTGTGAAAACACCTGCCAATGTGGCAAATAACCCACTTGCCATACCGCCGCAATGATAACCAAAACCAGGCAACCCAATAGATAACCATAAAAACAACTCAATCGGATTGCGGCATCACGAAAGACCAAGGGCATCACGACGACAATACCTAGAAGGCCTAAATATTTTTTTAATATGCCCAATGAATAATGCCAGCTCGCTGTGCTATAAAAAACACCGCCAAAATAAATTAAGATCAACACCATAAAGAAAATAAACACAGGGTTATTGACCAACTGACGGCGATAAAACCACCACTGACCGCTGAGTAAGCCAGTAAAAGCCAGCAGTAAAAAGCTGATATTCTCCGGCGCCAAACCCAATGGCAAACTAAAGGCAAAAAGAACTAGAAATAACTTTGATAAACGGGTTAAGTTCACTATAAAGCGATGGGGCTCTAATGCCGGAGAATTCATTGACATGGCCTAGGTTTTCCAATACATAACGGCGGCATCATAGCAAAAAATGTATCAAAGCTCACTCGCGATGGTAAGGGTGATGAGCCAATAGACTAAAACCACGATAGAGCTGTTCTGCTAAAATAACACGTACCAAAGGATGGGGAAACGTCAGTGCAGACAACGACCATTGAACATTTGCTCGCTGTAAACAAGATGAGGCAAAACCCTCTGGTCCGCCGATTAAAATACTCAGATTTTGCCCTTGTGGCTGTAATTGCTCAAGCTGTTGTGCTAACTGACGTGTTGATAGTGTTTTACCACCAACATCTAAAGCAATACAATAGTCTCGATTAGAAACCTTGGCCAACATTAGCTCAGCTTCTTGTTGCAAAACTTTCTCAGTATTCACGGCTTTACCGCGTTTTTTTGCCGGAATCTCCACTAAGGAGAATTGGCAGTAAGCGTATAAACGCTTTTGATAATCAGCAAAGGCTTGCTTAACCCAAACCGGCATTTTATCGCCAATAGCAACCAGCTGAATTTTCACTCGGTCATGTCACCACTAGCTGTCGAATCAACGGACTCGACTGTCCACATTTTTGCTAACTGGTAATAGTCACGAACAGCCGGTAGCATGACGTGAATAATGGCATCACCCAAATCAAGTAATGCCCACTCGCCGCCATCAATCCCTTCACAACCAAGAATGTCATGGCCGCCATGCTTTGCTTGTGTCCGCAAATGTTCCGCAATTGAACGCACATGCTGATTCGAATTACCACAGGCTAAGACCATATAATCAGTCACACTGGTTAATTCTTTAACCGGCAAAATTTGAATATCTTCTGCTTTGAGGTCTTCAAGTGAATGTTGAACAAAATCAGTTAACTGTGTCATGACGTATGCGGCTTTTGATTTAACGACCAATTATACCTGAACCCATCGCATTTGACCAAAACCATGTTGGCTCACTGAGCCTGTCCACAACCGAAGATGACGAGCATGGGTCAAGCTCATCTCATTGCTCAGTAATTGGGTCATTTCCCGGGAGTGACCAATAGTATCTATTCAACCTTCAATAGACACTCTATCCACAATCTACATGGCATTTTGACGATACTTCGCTAGCTTCTTTTCCGCTAAATTTCGCTTTAACCTGGATAAATGGTCAAAAAAAGTAACACCATTTAAATGGTCAATCTCATGCTGAACGCAATACACCTCAAAACCCCCATCATCTTCATATGTCATGGTGAAAGGCTGACCTTGATAGTCTAAAGCTTTGATGATGACTTTCGCTGCGCGCTTAACTTTAACATAGACACCTGGAAAGGACAGACAACCCTCTGTTGAAATCATATGCCCTTCGACCGCCATCAACTCAGGATTGATAAAGGTTAGTACATCGCCTTGGTGCTCCATAATAAAAACACGAGCATCAATCCCCACTTGGGTTGCAGCAAGGCCAGCACCCTGTTGCTCATGCATGGTTTCTATCATATCATCGATCTGCGCACGCAGCTGGTCAGTGACCTCAGCCACTGGCCTGGCTTTGATTCTTAAGCGTGGATCTGGGTGTTGCAATACCGGCAATAACGCCATAGTCAATATCCTTATTCCATTAGTGTTTTTGCAATATTTTTATGCACTTCATCCATATCAATATTCTTTGCTTGATCAATCAAATCATTGAAACTGGATGCAGTCAGTGTTCCTGATTCCATACATAAGGCCACATGTTCACGAAAAATCATCACTGTGGGTACTGAGCGAATTTCAAAGTCTTTCACTAATTCTGATTGTTGCTCCGTATCAACAATACCAAAACAGGCATCATCACGCTCTGCAGCTGTCGCATCAAATATTGGTCGAAAGACTTTGCATGGCTGACACCAATCGGCGCGAAAATACACAACAACGACTTGATCTGAATCTAAAAATTGATCGAAATTTTTATGATGTAAGTCTATCGTACTCACCATTTACTCCTCTATTTTTAGTGCAGAAAATATGTGCTGACGCACATCTTCGACATCAGCCATCCCGTTGATACTGAGGTAATGAGGCGCATTCGCCAAACCAGATTGTGATAACTCAGTATAATACTGCACCAAAGGATGCGTTTGTTTTTGGTAAACATGTAAACGCTGACGAACTGTCTCTTCTTTATCATCATCGCGTTGAACTAACGATTCACCAGTCAGATCATCAATACCAGGGGCTTTGGGTGGGTTAAAGGCAATGTGATAACTGCGACCAGAAGCCAAATGCACACGACGCCCAGCCATGCGCTTAACCACGCCATCTTCATGCACACGAATCTCAATGACATAATCAATCGGGACTACCTGCGTTAATGCTTCTGCCTGAGCTAAAGTTCGGGGAAAACCATCCAACAAAAATCCACAATCACAATCAGATGCTTTGACTCGCTGTTTAACAATATCAATGATTAAATCATCAGGAACCAACTGGCCTGCATCCATAATAGACTTTAATTTCTGACCTAAAACACCACCGGCTTTAACTGCCGCACGCAACATGTCTCCCGTTGAAATCTGGGGAATACCCAACTTATTCTTTAAGAATTGTGCCTGCGTTCCTTTTCCTGCTCCCGGAGCTCCTAATAAAATAATGCGCATAAGGCCATTACAACTAAATAAAATTAGCTCCATTATGCCAAGCTTTAGCCTGAGAAACAAAGGGCACAAAAAACGCCGCAAAAGCGGCGTTTATACCCAATAAATGAGCAGTTTTTCATTTTTTTAACAACATTAGGCCGCTAAGAATTGGTTTGCAACCGTCCCATAAGAGACCGATAAGCTACTACAGGTGAGACTCACCACCTTGCATTGCTGTCGTTTCAGAATACGCGTCATCCTCTAGACCTTTGTCTTCAATATAACTATACAATGTCTGAGCATGACACCCAACCAACTTCGCAATCGATGCTTTACTGATGTTTAATGCCAAATACCGTTTAATATCAGCACTATATTTATCCAGTTTTCGGCTTTTATTCTTACGACCTTTAGGACGACCCAATGGCAAACCTGCGGCACGACGACGCGCCAGGGCATCGGTGGTGCGACGCGCAACAAAATCACTTTCAATGCTTTGCATTAATTGCAGAAAAACAGCCGTTTTAATTGTTGATTCTGGCGAGTAAATCATATCATACTTAACAAAATGAACAGTAACTCCAGCTGCAGCAGCTGCTTCAAGAATCTCTAAAACTTGGAGTGTTGAGCGTGCCAGTTGCGATGCTTCATAAACAACCAACTCATCACCTTGACTCATCGTTTTAGTTAATAACTCATCAATCTTACGCTTATGCCAGTGCAGCTTTTGAACACCCTCATCGATTAGGGTTTGTGATAAGGCAATGTTTTTTGAGCGCGCATAGTCATTAATAAACGCTAAAATATCAGCGCCTATTTCTTCATCTTTAGCTGCATAGGCAAAAATCATAGATTTCCTCGTTCTTTTCATTAAATTTATTATGTAATTATCAAATTATATATCTATTTTTTTATACAGTAAAGCATTTTATTTATGCTAATTTAAAATATTACGGAATTTCAAATACTTGCAACTTACGCATAGAGGCGGTATTTTACGTGCAAAGCCTATCAACACTAACACTGCTTCAAAATGAAAAATGCATTAATCGCACTCGTTCAATCTGCAATAGAATCACTAAAGACGTCTGCGATTATTGAGCAAAGTATAGCTATTCAAATCAGTGTCGAACACAGTCGACAAGACAAATTTGGTGATTATGCTTGTAATATTGCTTTAGCACTGGCAAAGCAAACGAATAAAAACCCACGTGAGTTAGCACAACTAATCATTGATAACCTACCAGAGAATCAACTGATCAATAAAACAGAAATTGCTGGCCCCGGGTTTATTAACTTCTACTTGAACAATGCAAGCCAACAACAAATTATTGCGGATATTTTACAGCAACAACAACAGTTTGGGCTAAGCAACCTAGGCCGACAACAAAAGGTTAATATAGAATTTGTCTCCGCCAACCCAACGGGCCCGCTGCATGTTGGCCATGGACGTAGTGCGGCTTTTGGCTCTGCCCTATCTAACTTACTGGCTAGCACTGGCTTTGATATCACACGTGAATATTACGTCAACGATGCCGGCCGCCAAATGGATATTCTTGCCACTAGTATTTGGCTGCGCTATCTACAACAACAGGGCTTTGAATTACGCTTTCCGCAAAATGGTTATCAAGGTGGTTATGTCATTGATATAGCAAAGTCACTACAACAAAACTACCAAAACCAGTTTGTCATTGAACCTCAAACATTTTGGCCTTATCTCTCACCAGATTTAGAGCACGGGGGTGACAAAGAAAAACATATTGATGACTTAATCCAACAAGCCAAGCAAGGACTTGGCAATGATTATGACCTCATACATAAAACAGGCTTAGACTATGTTTTATCAGATATTAAGCAAGATTTGCATGCATTCCATATTGACTACCAGTGCTGGTTTTCAGAAAAATCTCTCGTTGATCAAGGCGCCATTGAACGGGCGATTCAACGGCTAGATGATGCCAAGCTACTTTACCAAAAAAATGGCGCAACTTGGTTTAAATCATCAATATTTGGTGACGACAAAGATCGTGTTGTTACACGCGATAATGGTCAAACCACTTACTTTGCTTCCGATGCTGCCTATCTATTGAATAAACTCGAACGAGGCTTCGATACACTCATTTATATTTTTGGAGCAGATCACCACGGCTATGTACCACGGCTACGCGCACTCCTCTCAGCATTTGGCCAGTCACAAGAGAAACTAAAAATTCCCCTGGTGCAATTTGCCATCCTGTATCGCGGTAATCAGCAAGTGCAAATGTCAACCCGCAGCGGCTCTTTTGTCACTTTGCGTGAATTACGCGAAGAAGTTGGCTCAGATGCGACTCGTTTTTTCTATGTGATGCGCAAGCCGGAACAACATCTGGATTTTGACCTCGAGCTGGCCAAGTCAAAGTCTAATGAGAATCCGGTTTACTATATTCAATATGCCCACGCACGAATTTGCAGTGTATTGCGCCAGGCTAAAGCAAATAAACAAGACTTTGATCAAACTAATGGTCTAAAGCATTTATCTTTATTAAACAGCCAGCATGAAAAAAACCTATTAACGCAATTAGGGAAGTTGACAGAAACTGTCAATAATGCCAGTGAAAGAATGGAGCCTCACTTACTTTGTCACTATTTACGTGATCTCGCAAATGCTTTCCATAGCTATTATAATAATGATCAATTTTTAGTAGAGGATACTGACACCCGACATGCAAAGTTATGTTTGATATACGCAACAAAACAAGTCATCATCAATGTGTTAAGCATCCTAGGCATTGACGCACCGGAGGCAATGTAATGCGTGATTTTGCCAGCAAAAGCTACCAAAAAAACTCGCACAACCCTGCTAAGAAAAAAACCTCTCAGCAAATCATTAGTTCAGATAAAGGCCTACCCATCGGTCGTTGGATACTTGCGATTATTCTATTGATTATTCTATGCCTTGGACTTTATTACCTCTGGCATACACACACACAACAAAAACCTATCTTACCAACACCTGCACAAATAACAAAGACGGTTAAAGAACCCACAATATCGACCACCAAAACAGCTGTAACAAAAACAAATACCAGCGCATCAACAGCTCAACCCTTGACCACTCCGGCAAAAAATCAACCGCAAAAACCAAGTGAAAAAACAAAACCAAAACCACCTGCCAAACCCCAGTTTGATTTCTATACTGTATTGCCTAAGCGAACAGTCAAAGCGCCGACAGATGACCAAGCAGTTGAAGCAAGAAAGCCGAAGAGTTTTATGCTGCAAGTGGCTTCATACCAAAGTAAAAACAAAACCCAAGCAATGAAAGCTCGCTTGCTATTAATTGGACTTAAACCTCAAATTGTTACAACCAGCAATGGCTGGTATCGTATCGACCTTGGGCCACTAAACTCTGTACGTGATGCCGATATCCTACGCCATAAATTGCAAAAAAATGGTATCAATGGCAGCATGGTTAGACAAATTAATCACTAGCCATGGCCAGATCCAAATCTAGTCACAATTGGCTCCGAGAGCATTTTGATGACCCTTATGTGAAATTAGCACAACAGCAAAAACTCCGCTCACGCGCTGCGTTCAAACTCATTGAAATCCAAAATAAAGACCGGATGTTGAAATCTGGCATGACTGTGGTTGATTTAGGCTCGGCACCCGGTGGTTGGTCACAAATTACTCGAGACTATTTGGGCAAACAAGGCCGCTTGATTGCCTTAGATATTTTGCCCATGGATCCATTTCCTGACGTGGAATTTATTCATGGTGATTTTAGTGATGATACCATTTATCAAAAGCTTTTAGACACTTTAAGTGATGCGTCAGTCGATTTTGTCTTATCTGATATTGCACCCAATATCAGTGGCAATCGCTGTATTGACCAACCACGAGCAATGTACCTTGCTGAACTTGTATTAGATTTTTCATGCGCAACAGTAAAACCGGGTGGCGGCATGCTAATCAAGGTATTTCAAGGGGAAGGATTTGATGAATACCTCAGAACCATGCGCCAACACTTCAGCAAAGTGATGAGTCGCAAGCCTAATTCATCACGTGCACGATCGCGTGAATTATTCTTACTAGCTCAAGGGAAAAAAGAGTAGCGCATCTAAGTTGGGACTGTTGCGAACCAGTTTCTAGCGGCACTAGCGTTGTTGAAAACATACTCATTTATTGTGTTTAGACGATTAAAAACCTAAACTTGGAATGCGGTGTTTATCTTACTAATTTTCACTTGATTAAATATATGGCAAATATCCTACACATATTTGAGAACTTGACCATAGATACTTTATATTTTTATATGAGATTATACCGAAAATAATTAACGACTATGCTCTGTGGCTTGCCACGAGCACTTTAACGTCTGAGGATGCTTAAAGTGGAGCGTCTGTGTTTCCCTTAAGCTACCCTCGGTCGGGCTTTGACCGCACTGATGGAATGATGGTGCCTCAGAGTAAAGTACCCCGCTGTTTGCGGCAGGGTAGTTTATTGCAACTTGGAGACGATTATGATTTATGGATATATTTCACAGGGCTATTACCCAAATGAAGAACAAAAAGATGAGATTGTTGCTTATGCCCAAACCAAAAGCCTCAAGATGTCTAGCATCATCGAAGACGACCAAAACAACAAAGAACATTGGGGGCAGCGTTTTGTCTCTGAGTTTTTAAAAGATACATTGCAATGTGGCGATGAGCTTGTCATCTATGAAGTTGCTAATCTGGCACGCTCTACTGCACAAATGCTAGAAATTTTCGAACTTTTGGTAGAGCGTCGCATCAAATTACATTTAGCGAAGTACAGTGAAGTCTTTGATGCCGCGCCCACCGTAGATACTTATCATTTCCTCGGCTTGATGCGTCATATTGAGAGTGACTTTGTTGCTAAACGCACGACTGAAGCTTTAGCAAGACGACGTGCCGCAGGTCTGCCACTGGGACGCCCAAAAGGTCGTTTAAACAAAAGTTTGAAACTCGACAAGCATCGGAAAGATATCCAGAAATACCTCAATCTTCATGTCAGTAAGGCATCGATTGCCAAACTTATTGGCTGCCACGCACAAACACTATACAACTATATTGACGCACGACAATTGAAACCTCAATGCGGACAGCCCGCCCCCAGTAAACTGAGCGAAATTAATGCATAGTTTGACTTCTCCGTCTTGACCTATCACTACATGGAAACTTTTGTGTTCCTAAAAATTCTTTTACCCCTGCACTAAAAACGACTTAAGGGAGGCGATACTGCTTCCCCTAAGGTGATCCCCAGATATTAAAACACCCCTGTGCCAAGCTGCAGAGTATAACAACTACTCAATAAAACAAAAACTTCAGCATGACCTCGCTGCTTTAGCAATTTTATGTTTATAAATTAGCAAATCATTCCAAAAAAGCTGAGCATTTCTACAGCATCAACAATTTAAATATTGCTATTTTATTTCATAAATGTAACTATTCATCCAACAATATTGGTTAAGTAGCAGCAGGAGGCTCACAATGTATGAAAATGAAAAAAGCTTAGAAATTGACGATGGTAAAGAAACCGGCTTAGGTCAACGTATTTTTAAAGCGTTAAACTTAGAGTCTGATGTTAATAAAAACGCCGCCCTCAATAAAATATTCATGGAGCTGTATCACTCTATGAACCCACCGTCTTGCGGGAAGAAAACCTTGATAGCAATCGCAATTGGCGCACTATCCATTGCCAATTGCCTGAACTACCTAGGCCCAACCACTGCTTATGCAGGATCTCCAGATGCCTTAGTCATAACAAACAACCTCTACATTAATAACATCGGCATGCTTTGGTCATGCTTTGCCGCAGCTTATGTTGGATTAAACGCACTCAAAACCCACTATGGACTAACCGATTATCAAGTTTCAGATGAACTAAAAGCACTGCTAAAAACTCCAGAAACTGGATCGGCATATTGGATAAAATTGGCAATGACATTTCTGATGAGCGCCTTATCGGCAGTTCCCTTCGTCTTGGTTTATTTTAGTGTGACCAAAGACCCTAAAGTTCCAGATGACCTTTTAGCTGTTGTTAATTTCATTGGTATTACGTCGATGCACATGCTACCTTTTGAGTTTGTTAATAGCATAGAGAGCTACCAGTATTTCAATCCATTATTCTATCTTATCTGGCTAATCTCTTATCTCAAATCATGTCTTAAACCATCATCAGAACAGTCAGAAGACATGGAGAATGATGAGTTCTTGCATAATGACAAATGGGAATATTTTAAAAATTTTGTTATCCCCAGCTCTAATATTCATGCACAGCAAACCACTTATGTTGACGACTACGTCATCCCTGGCATCGGCAGTTTATTGCTTAATACAGCCTCCATTGGCTATTACGCCAATACCTTCAGCTCAATTTTTTCTGCTACTGAACAGTACAACAGTCAGGCTTTATCTTGGTTCCTCACAGTGCCACCAGTTTATGCCATGGCAGTTTTATTTCATTTCTTTGGCGCCAGTACAGCAAATAACATGATCGGCTTACTGAAAGATGGTAAGAGCATTTTAGCGGGGACACAGAAACTCACACTGCTAGAGAAGGACTGGATATATCAATCAATCTATATCCCCCTGGCAATATTTAATACATTTTGCTCATTGTTCGCCTATGATGTGCCACACTATCTGATCAATCAGTTTTTAAATTTGCACCAATCACAAGCTGGCCGTGAAATATTGACCGCTATTTGCTTGCCCATGTATGTCTTTTTATGTTTGAGCACGGGCAACATGTTAATCAGTGATATAGCTGAATTTTTCAGCGCCACGTGTGCAAACCGTCAAGAGAGAGCATCACTCCTTAATAACGACGGCTCAGATGAGAATAAATTAGCACTCTACATAGATGATCCAACGTTTATGAAAACACTGAAAAAAATTGACTTTGAAAAAATCAAAAAAGAAGCAAACATAAGCAATGATAATTAAGCCAAACTGGCATTCACTCTTTTCGGCCAGCACTTAGAACCAGCAAAGCATCAGTTGGACAGTTGGTTCTTAAGAACCGCAGTTTATTTGATGACGTATTTTGCTATAATCAGGACATATTTTTTATTGACAGCAAAAAAGCCCACTTATGCCACGACCAAGAAAACCCAAAACGTATAATCCAGAGCTTACTAAGGAAGAGTATGTCAGCCGTTTCAATCGGGCATTAGATATCTTTGGTATTGCTGATAAAAACCAAGGACGCAGTTTAATTGTTGCGGATATCTTTAAATTAACGCAGCGCGGTGCTTCACGCTGGGTTAATGGTGAAGTGCTGCCACCTCGTAGCAAACGCAAAGAAATTGCCGCCACCTTGGGGGTTAGCTATGATTGGCTGGAATATGACCGTGGCAACCCGTATGCAAGCGATGGCAATGAAAAAATCTTAAATATTCCGACACTGTCCTTAGAGCAAGCTGCGCGTTATCATGTTGATGGCTTAGATCAAATCAGCAGTAAAATAACGGTTGAGATGGCAACTGGTGAGCATAGTTTTGGTATACGCGCCACAGGCACTCTGGTTAGCAACATTTTTCCTGACAATGCCTTACTGGTGGTAGATCCACAACGCGAACCAAAACATAATGATTATGTCTTGGCAACCTATCGGACAGTTCCTGAAGCACTGTTGCGTCAATACTGCTTGACTGAGACAGGCTCGATCTTGCGGTCACTTCGAGAGGGACAACGCGATATAGCAGTCGATGACAATGTGCAAATGACTGGTGTGATTAGCAACTGCTTGATCCACTATACATAATAAACCGCCGCAAGCAGCAAGATATTGTATACCGAATTATTTGCAGAACCGCTGCACTCGCGGTCCCAACCCTGATAATAGCGCATAACTCGAATGACCTGTTGCTTGAGCAACTTTATCAATTGGCAAGTTCTTGCCCCAAAGCTCGACCAGATCGCCAATACAAGGAGACGTAATATCTGTCACATCAACCGCCAATGAGTCCATTGAGACCCGACCAACTAAATGCGCTTGTTGGCCATTAATCATGACTGGTGTTGATGTTGAAGCAAACTGTGGATAACCGTCAGCATAACCCATATCGATGATAGCAATGGTTGCAGCTTGCGGTGCACGCCACGTGTTACCATAACCAACAACATCCCCAGCTTTGAGTGTTTGTAAGGCAATAATATTGGCTTGAAGCGTCATCACCGGTTTTAATCGCCAGCGATGAGCATACTGAATATCCTCAGGATCAACACCATAAAGCATCAACCCTGGCCGAATAATATCACCTGCAAACTGAGGATACTGCAAAATGGTCGCTGAATTGCCACAACTTTTACTAACCGGCCAATCTCGCGTCACGCGCTCAAAACACTGATATTGTTGAGCAGTAAAATCACTATCTGCATCATCGGCACAGGAGAAGTGGGTCAAAACCTTGATATCTTCGATATAAGCGTTGGCTAATAAACGTTGGTAGACCAGCTGTACCTCAGCAGGTTTAAAACCCAGACGGTTCATCCCACTGTTAATTTTCAGCCATACTGTCAATGGGTGTTTCAAAGACGCCAAGAATGACAACTGTTGTTCGTGATGAATACAGGGCTCTAGGTTATATTGCACACAGAGATCAAAACCTGTCTGATCAAAAAAACCTTGCTGAATAAACAAATCTTTTTTAACCCCTTGCTGCCTTAGTTTCACCGCTTCATTGACATTTGCCACACCAAAATAATCAGCCATTGTCAGTGTTTCAGCTACAGCAACCGCATCATGCCCATAGGCATTAGCCTTAATCATTGCCAAAATCTCTTTATTCGGCAACGATTGTCGAATCTGCTCAAGGTTATGAACAAGCGCACCAGCATCAATATGAGCAACAGCAGGCATTAAAAAACCAACAAAGTAAAATAATCATTTAAGTCTAAACGATGAGAGAGCAACAGTCATCTTAAATTAAGGGAGTCTGTGGCAAGCTCGCTTATAGCGAGTAATAGCTAGACAAAAAAAATTTAAAAAGCGGACTTTATACCTAATAACTCACCTTACGCGCGATTAGTGCTTAACTGATCATTTTTTTGTAGACTCTGTTTGAATTCATTTGCAGGGATATTGGGCTGACTGTTAGCATTGTAACCCAGCTACATTCTCTGGCAAGAACTTTTGAAAAGGCACGGTATAAGCGTTACTATCAAACACTCTGTTAATTTAAAAAAGAATAAGCCATGCGCATTCTCCACACCATGCTTCGCGTCACCGATTTAGAACGCTCACTCAATTTCTATCAACACGTTTTGGGCATGACACTGCATCGCCGTAAAGATTATCCCGAAGGCAAATTCACTCTAGCGTTTTTAGGTTATGAGGATGAGTCAAAACAACCCGCTATTGAGTTAACCCACAACTGGAAAACAGACGCTTACGATTTAGGTAACGCTTATGGCCATGCTGATGCTGGTGGTGAAATCGTACGACCAGCAAGCCCGATGAATCATGGCCCTACGATTTCAATTTATTGGTATTTTTATTAATTGACTCAGCAACTTTTAAAGCCTGCTGCATTTTACTGTTTCAACAGTTTCTTGCGATAAGTAACTAAGGCAGAAAAAAGCTTCCACTCCGTCCACAAAAAAATTGGCACACTGGCCATCAAAGTTAGTGCACTAAAATTAAATGCTAACCACGCAACTATAAAAAGCAACACTAATAATTGAATAACGAAAAGCCATATGCCAAGCTCATGCGAAAAAAATTTAAAGATAGCTTTCAAATCAAGCTTTCATCCAAGCCTGATATTGATCTCTCAATCGCGTTTTTATTTTTGTATGGAATAAAAAACCAAATATCCATAACAACAAGGCAATAGGCACAGTGACAATCAGTCCTATTATATTAAATTGCATATAGCCGTAGCCAAGTACTGCAATACCCAATAAGGCGACCAAGCCTGGTATCCAATCGTCTATCAATGACAATAAAAATCCCAATAAATATAAGGATGTTTTTCCAATTAGTTTTAGCATTAGCGATACCTTTTACCAAGCTCATCAAAAAACCGCAGTGGATCTTGTTTATGTGCATTAATTGCGTCTAAATATTTTTTCATTGCGCCTTGTACAAGGAAGTATCCTCCAACCAAGCCTCTACTTTCAAGCTGCTCATAGACTTCCGGATTTTGTTGCTTTAATTCCTCTGCCGCCAATGCTGATTTCTTAACAAGGCCCAATGCAATGAGAATAGATACTGGCGCACCAATGCCCGTATCGGCAGATATCCCAGCCGTTGCAAGCTTGGTTTCCAGTTGTTTGAACGCGTCTGTAGCAAAGATATTTTTAGTAATTTTCTTGGAAATTGACGTTGCTATTTTCATGCCAACAGCGTAACGACCACCAATAAATGCCGCACTCTTTAACGCTTGATACTCAATTTTTTTCAAGACACTATCGGGAAGCAGCTTATAATAATCCTCCAGGATAATTTTAATCATTTGATATAATGGGCTCGCCTCACTAACACCAGCCTTCACAGTTTTTATCAAAAATGTTATTAGCCTAGTTCCACCAATAATATCTTTTTGCTGCCGCTCAAAATCAAACCCCGAAAAGTCTTCAATAAACTCAGACCCCAGATAAATACTTTCGCCAACCGACTCAATGCCATGCCAAGCAGCGGTAGCAACATCCAGCATTTCATCCCAAGTAGATTCTACCGGAAGCGCATCTTCAGTTGGTGATATCGTAATGAGCTCTAATTTTTTCTTACTCTGGTGCTTTTGCACATGCTCAGGCGTGACCTCTTGCACCATTTCGCCATCTTGAATAAAAATACCCGCCTCATTCATAATCAAGGCACTACCGCCAACACGAAATTCCGCTTTTTTAGCTGTCAGTAGCGCACTACCCTGCTTGACCAGAATATTGTGGTCGCCCTTCACATGAATCTCTTCGGCACCCCCAACGGTTTTTTGCATTTTGCCTTTAACATGAATATTGGTCGTGCCGGCGCTTTTAATCGCCATCAGCTCTTCACCTGGCACATCGCTATAACGAATCTCATGGCCTTGATTGGTGCCAGGAATATTGGTTTTAATCCCGCTAATCGCCGCATAGTCTGGCTGTTTGTAAGGGTTAGGATTTTTCGCATTGTATTGACTACCAACCACGATCGGTTGATCGCTATGGCCATCGATAAAAGCCACCGACACTTCATCGCCCACTCGAGGGATAAACTGCGTGCCCCAGTTTTCACCACTATAAAGCTGTAATACCCTTACCCAGCAAGAACTGTTTTCATCTTTCTTGCCTTCTCGATCCCAGGGGAAATGCACTTTCACGCGCCCATACTGATCGGTATAAATCGGCTCACCTTCAGGCCCTGTGACTTCACCCACTTGTACACCGGTTAGCTCAGGGGAAACTTGGGTTTGCTCGGGCACAAAATTATAGTCAGCAGCGATACCAAATACATCATTACGATAACCATGTGGCTTGTCTTCGCTTGGCTGATCATCTTCGTCATAAACCAACTGGCTATAATCATAGACTTCATGCTTAACGCGCACCGTAGTGTATTTGCCATTCTCTTGCGGGCCTAGGTAATTCACCAACTCAAACTGCATACCTGCACGCAGCTCACGGCAATTACTTTTTGCGGTAATGGTATTCGATTGCCAATCAGCAATATCAGCTTGTATCTCTACGGCCCGTTGCAGCTCAGCTCGCGTTTTGCATTGACTGAAATAGTCAAAAGTCTCATATAAAGTTGGGCTCAAATGAGATGGTATTGGCTGTGCATGTTTACGTGTTGCACGGCACTCTAATGGCTTGCGCGGATTATGAAAATCATAGGCGCGACCGATAAAGGTATTAACCTTGCGTGACCAACGATGACGCCAAT
>CBFIHN010000017.1:0-32020 GCA_965662575.1 Gammaproteobacteria bacterium | reverse complement strand
CGGTATTAGCTTAAGTTTCCCTAAGTTATCCCCCACTAAAAGGCAGATTCCTATGCTTTACTCACCCGTCCGCCACTCGTCAGCAATCTAGCAAGCTAGATCCTGCTACCGTTCGACTTGCATGTGTTAAGCATGCCACCAGCGTTCAATCTGAGCCAGGATCAAACTCTTCAATTAATCAAGTTTGATATAACTTCTCGCTAAATAAATAACAAAAAGCCAAATTCCTAAAACTCCCAAAAATCACTGATAGATAAAATTCTAATCTCTTAAAATCTCAAAAATAATTGATTCCTCTCAAGCCCCTTAGAATAAGGACTCTTGACAGGTACCTACACTTAATTCCAATCTCTTTTAAACAACTTCCGCACTTATTAACAGTGACATCCCTTTCAAACCAACTATTTGGCCCAAAAGAGCGACGCATTATACAGCCATTTACAAAACCGTCAACTACCTCAATCAAAATAATTGAGGTTTTTTATGTTTAGTTGAAAGGCCTATGGCTTTCAGTATAGACAGAACTGTTGATAATGCCAAAATTTATGCAAATTCAATTTGTGAATAATTAGCTTGAACAAAATAAAGCCCAGCAGCTGGAGCAGTTGGCGCTGCCAATGTACGATCTTTTGCAATCAATAAATTGTGCATCCACTCTGGCGGTTGTTTTTTTTCACCAATGATAAGCAAGCTGCCAACAATATTTCTGACCATGTGATATAAAAATGCATTGGCTTGGATATCAATAAAAACTGATCCACCATCACGAGATACCTTCACAAACTCAACATGACGGCAACAACTTTTAGACTGACAGCCTGCCGCACGAAAACTGGTAAAATCATGCTCGCCAATTAGGCATTGCGCAGCTTGATGCATTAGTGCTTCACTAACCTGATAGGGATAATGTGTACAGCGACCATGGAAAATGGCTGGAGCAACTGGGTGATTGTGAATCCAATAACGGTATCGCCTTGAGATAGCATTAAAACGAGCATGAAAATCCACAGCAACCGGCTTAGCCCAAAGAACTTTAATATCTGAAGGCAAATAGACATTAGCCCCATTGACCCAGGCGCTAATGGGTCGCTCAATCTCTGTCTGAAAATGTGCAACCTGACACACAGCATGAACACCTCGATCGGTACGCCCAGCACAGTAGACTTCAATATCATCATTGGCAACTTGACTTAGCGCTTGCTCAATATGCGCCTGAATACTTACTGCATTCTGCTGGCGTTGCCAGCCATGATAATTGAGGCCGCAATATTCAATACCAATGGCAACCTTCATCACCGCTCCATCAACCAAATAGCGAACATCAAAATGACTAAGAAGATAAGGCTGGGTATTAACGCACCAAAAATCGGTGGCATTTTATAGACTAAAGAAAATGACCCAAAGAATTGATTAATCAAAAAAAACATAAAACCAGTTAGAATTCCTGCCAATAAGCGCAAACTTTTATTGCTTGACCGTAAAGGGCCAAAAACAAAAGGCAGCGCTAACAGCATCAAAATTAACACTGATAATGGGTTAAACAAAATTTGCCAAAACTGCAACTGATAGTTACTCGCATCAAGGTGATTATTCACACGATAGTCAATATAGGTATGCAACCCAGCTAATGTGAGGTAATCATTTTTGGTTAAAGCAATGGCTAAAATTTCTGGCGAAACCAATTGTTTCCACGATGCTATTTTCGCGTGAATTTGTTTGATTTTTTTAGTGGAAATCATGGTTGTGACGATATCATGCAAATGCCAACTACCATCTTTATAAACCGCTTCTTTTGCCTGTATGACTGACTTTAATCGATGGTCTTCAATGTGATAACGAGTGACGTCACTAAGCTCAGTTTGTGATTTAGCCTCAGCAATATGAATAAAATCACCACCCAATCGAAACCAGCTAGAACCTGGCGTAACCAGAAAACTTTGTTGCTGTATCGCCTGGAGTTTTCGCATCATGGCATAGTGCTGTAATTTAGGCGCCAAATAACTGCCAATAAAAAAATTCAATAGGATAAAAAGGATACTGGCAATCAGAACACCAATAGCAATTTTAGTGATAGACAGACCTGCTGCACGCATCGCAGTCAGCTCACTGCTACTGGCTAACAAACCCAACCCCATCAAACTACCCAAAAGACCCGCCATTGGCAAGATAATGTAGAGATTTGCCGGCAAATTTAGCAGAACATTTTCTAAAGCAACTCCCGCTGTATAACCGTGAGTCTGAATATCCCCAGCTTGCCCAAGAAAAGTTAAAATGAAGAATAATGCCGCCAATGCAAACAGAGTTAGCAACGTAGTAGCAGAAACAGTCAAAGCAATATAACGTGTCAGCTTCAACATTGAGCCCCTCTCCTCTTTTTGAGCAAATAGCTTGACCTGAAAGGAAAAATTGCCCCACGCTCACGATTTAATTGCCATAACTGCCATAAGGCAACCAACAAAAATATAGCATGGATTAACCATAGCCCCATAATTGGCGGAATTTTTCCAGACTTTAACCAAGAGTGCCCAATAGTTAAACTGTTGAAATAGAGCGCAAATACCAAAATTGCCGGAAGTAACTTGCCATAACGACCTTGACGAGGCTTAGCTGATGACAAGACTAAAGCCAATAGCGCTGCGACAATGGCAGCTATTGGCAATGCCAAACGCCATTGTAACTCGGCTGTTGCAGCCAGGGTTTTCTGTGCTAATAATTTTGTCGTGACAGTCATATCCATAGAGTTTGAGCGATTAGTGACGGTATTGGTGCGAATCGCATAGCGCCTAAAATGGATAATTTGATAATTTTTAGCCGCAGGTTCAGCCTTATAACTGTAACCATCATTTAATACCACATAATGATAACCTGTCTTAGGATCTGTCATCTGATACGCTGTGGGCGCAAGAATCACTTCTGGCGCAGAACCGGCTGGATTACGGTATAAAAATAAGCCAGACATTTGATTATGCTTCTTATCTGAGTGATTGATGTAAGCAATTTGCTGAGAACCTAAAGCTGTAAAAATCCCACTGGGCACAATCGACAAATTCTTAGTCTGCTGGATTTGTCGATTGAGTTGATCAAAATGTTTTGCCATATGCGGCACCAACCACAAAGTTAACACACTGAGAAATATAGCAGTACAAACAGCAGGAATTAGGCTAATCCATGCTAAACGCGACCATGATAGCCCACAGGAAAAAAGCACAGACATCTCACTATCGCTAAATAAACGACCATAAGAAAAAATCACTGAAAAAAATAGGCTAATTGGTAATAAATCAGCAAGGTAATTAGGCAATTGTAAACTAGCGAGTTTTAGCACGGTATTCGCAGGCATTTCACCACCTGCGGCATTGCCCAAATAACGAATCAACAAATTGCACAAAATTAAGAACAACAAAAAGATGGTTGTAATTAACAATGTGTTGAAAATTTCACGACATAAATAGCGAGAAATGATCATGAGACAGACGGAATCGTAATTGCACAGTCAGTATAACATAGATTGCTTAAAACCACCTGGGGCAAGTGATTGGTTGCTTGCTCGAATAATTGATAAAGCACCTGGTGTGATTTGACCTCTAGTAACGACAATCGCAACCTAGGCTCAATGTAAGCTTGCTGGTGCTGATAGTAAAGCGTCACGCCAAGGATATCCTGGCGAGAGATACTTTTATCTAAATACTGTAAAAGCTGATCTGTTATTTGTTTACGCGTCGGTGGCAAGGCCGTTGGGATACTCTCTGAGTGATTCTCTGTGTCAATATGCACGGTAATATCTGTGATTTTTCTATCGACCTGATGAATCACCATACGGACCTGCTCACCAATATGATGGCCTTCAGAAGCACTAAGATAGGGACGAATACAAACATGCACATCCAATAAAATTTGGTCTGCCATTTTCCGTGTACGCAATTGATGCATTGACAAAACACCATCAATTGCTATCATTTTGGCACGCAATACCGCCAGCTTTTCATCATCAAGCCCGGCATCCGTTAGCTCATAAACTGCACCAACTCCCCACTTAATACCCATTTTTGTAATTAGCAGTGCAACCAATATCGCAGCAATTGCATCAAGAAAGGTCCAGCCGGCTAACGCACCTAAAATACCAAGAAGTACAATCAGGGATGATAGGGCGTCACTGCGATTATGCCAAGCATTGGCTTTAAGCATGGTTGAATTAATGCGCTTACCCACCGTAAATGAATAACGAAACAATAGCTCATTAGCAACAATAGAAATTGTCGCAGCAATTGCAGTATACGCATCAGGACGCACGGTTGTTTGGTTAACAATATGCATGAGCGCTTCATACGCAATACCCAAACCAAGAATAATCAAAAAAACACCCAAACCCAACGTTGTAAAGGTTTCAATCCGACGATGGCCATAAGGGTGGTTGTGATCTGCATCTGCATGACTAAATTTTGCGGCAATAAGCACCAACCCATCACACAGCAAATCAGAAAGCGAATGAATACCATCGGTAATTAATGCCGGAGATTGACCAAAAATACCACACCATATTTTAATGACAGCTAACGCACTGTTAGTTAAGGCACTAAGCAAAGTTACTTGACGAATTTTCTGATAACTGACCGCAGGATCAACCATGATTTAATGCCCTCGATATTCCATATTCTTTTGCCATTTTTCAGGAAATAAGCGGTGCAATATGGCCATACAAGCATGGGCAATAAAATAAACCCAAACCAACACTGCCAATTGCGCATGCAAATGAATCAGTGCACTAGTCACATCGCGACCAACAAGCTTAAAATAAATAAGAATATACCAAACGGTACCCAAGGCACCCATCGCTAAAATCAGCAAAACCCCCAGACCTTGGACCATCCCAGCCAAACCGCCACCACGACGCACAGGCAATTTACCATGGCAGAGACAGACCATATCTGCAATAATGCACTCCCGACCTTGCGGGGTGTTCCACGGAAATAAATTAGCCCACTTACTAGGGGATGGGTTAATCAAGCGTGAAACCAAAAAAGCCAAAATCAAGATAAAAGCTAGGATACCAAAGACCTTGTGAACCAAAAACCAAGGGCCTGGCAAACCAAATAACACACTACTGAGCAACTGGATTGCGACGGCAATAGCGATGGCAAGATGTAAATAAAAGTCGCGTTTAAGCCATTGATGTTTGGGTAACATAATATCCCCTATAGACGTATTTAATGAGAGCGTGTGACTGATAGTTTAGCCAGTGACATCATTGCCTGCTGTGCGTCTGATGACGGCAAAGCCTGCAAGCTATCAACCGCCAGTTGCGCATAATGCAACGCTTTGTTGCGAGTATAATCAATGGCTCCAGTTTGCTGAATGGTTTTTTGAACAATCTTAAGCTGTTCAACACTACCTTGCTTAATTGCCTCCTCAATCACACCCCTGCTCACTGCATCAGCCTCTGTCAGCGCATAAATTAATGGCAAAGTAGGTTTACCTTCACGGAGATCATCACCTAAATTTTTCCCCATTTGCTCCGCACTGGCAGTGTAATCCAAAATATCATCAACCAACTGAAACGTGATGCCAAGATACATGCCAAACTGTGCAAAATGGGTTCTAAGTGACTCGGCACAACCAGCCAATACAGCCGGTGTTAGACATGCCGCTTCAAATAACTTGGCCGTTTTGTTTTCAATCACTGTTAAGTAGTCTGCCTCACTAGTTTCAGGACGATGACAATTCAGTAGCTGGAGCATTTCACCTTCTGCAATCTGGTTAGATGTTGCAGCGAGGATACGCAAAATTTCCATATCACCAATATCAACCATTAATTCAAAAGTTCGAGAGTATAAAAAATCTCCCGTTAAAACACTCGCGGTATTCCCCCAAATCGTGTTCGCAGTATCTTGACCACGACGTTGTGTCGATGCATCAACAACATCATCGTGCAGTAGTGTCGCAGTATGAATCAGCTCAATAATCGCCGCCAGTTTAATGTGATTATCACCCAAATAATCTAAGGCTTTTGCACACAGCAAAGTCAGTAGTGGCCGTAAACGCTTACCCCCACCTTGGGTAATATGTGCACCAATTTGGCTGATTAAATCGACACGAGAGTCCAAACACTTTTCGATCAAACGATCTGTCTGCTGAAAATCTCCGGCAACCAAGTAACGAATAGCAGTAAAATCCATGACAAATTGATAGTATGCAGTACGCACATTATAGCAAGAACACGCTATAAGTTGATACGAAGGTAACAAACATTATTTATTGATGACGTCTTGTATCCAGGAATGACACACCAACACCAAAAACAATAATCTAGCAAAACATCAAAAATAACTCTATATTAATAGTATGGTTATGTGTGGTTTTTTCATGCGACATTTTGCGGTGTTTTTGTTGCTCTCTTTGCTTGCCACAGGTGCGTCAGCCGGGCAGCTATTAGGCATTAAAAGCATGAGCCTCAGTGGAGATTCGCTACAAGTCGCTGATGGCGCGTATCGCGCAGTGACCCATCAGTTTCACTTGGCCGGGGCGCTAAAGCATGCCACCACCTTGGGGGGGTATCTTAAACAGGGATCCTTCAATCCCCGGGGTCAGGATGAAACTGGATTCGATGACCGCGTTTACCAAAGCCGGACCCAATGGCTTTGCCTATGCCAATGGCAACCCCATTATGAACCAGGATCCGAGCGGGCATTTTAGTGCCGCGGATTTTGGCCATTTGGTCAGTAGCTTTGTTCTTTCTGCCGTATTACCACCATTTGCCGGCCTTAACGCGACATTTTTAGGTGGTGCTTTTTTCCCCGCCCAAGGCGCCACCTCGGGACTTGCCATGGCAAGAATACATAGTCGCAGCCATTATGCTAGCGCTGCAAAAGCTGGCGCTGTTGGTTCAGCAATTCCTATTCCAGGTGTTGGCCAAGAGCTCAACATCCACGTAACCCATTTGCAGCATAAATTTAACTCCGCAAGCTTTTTAGCTAGCATAACTCTGAATGTGGCAATGTCTGTCTTGGGCGCAGATGATAGCCCGATAGGTCTTGATGCAGACACCAATACCAACAGTTCATCACATATAGCCGAAGAAAATACGCCATTACTTGACGACATAGAGCTTGAAGCAGTTGACGATAACCCTGTATTAAGTGATGGAGAGTTGACTCCTAGCAGAATCAAATTGCCACTGGTCAAAGTTTTCAGCGGTTTCTCCCCGGAAGATCCAGCCTATTCTTATCGCCAAGCCATTATAGAAAACTCAAATAGCTATACTGCTTTAGTACCAAAAGAAATGGTTCCTCCTGGCGTTAAGCAAGCAATTCTTATAACGGCTCATGGCTCCCCAAGTCAATACATTAATGTTGGAATAACTGAGAGTGGGTATACTGCTAATGATGCTATCTTCCATGCTGTCAGCTGGCTAGAAAATGAGAACACCAAGAACCCCGGTGAAACCTTGATGATGTTTGATATCTGTGGCTTTGCCCGACAATGCCTCAGCGATCCTACAAGGTATTTTGAACAGTTGGGTCCTCTGGCAGCTAGAAACCCTGGGTTCATGGTCTCTGAGTTATCATCAGTTTATGGTGGTTATTCAGATGGTATCGTCAGGTGGCGTGCTTATCTTTCGGCACCATATCATGAAGGTAGTCAAATGATTGAGGATCATTCCCCAAGTGCATATACGACGATAGAAGGAAAAACTGATAATCACACGATATATCCTGTTTCTGTTATACAATCATCAAGGCGCTTGGGCGGCGTGGGCTTTGTTCGTCGATCATAACAATGTCCTGCACAGTCCCAACCTCATTGAACAACCCCAAATCTAAGTAAGCATCGCTGCGCTTGTAAACCAGGCACTTTGAGCCGTTGAATATCAATAGGTATGGTCTGATCTAACAAGCGGATTTCTGCTTGCGGGACTTGTCCTTTCATCGCCAGGAACTGGCCAGACTGGTTGAGTAAATGCGTGCAAGTTTTTACTATATGGTTCAGCTGAGTAAAAGCGCGGCTTAATACGGCATCATAGCGCTGTTCAGGTTGATAAGATTCGACACGCTGGTGCACAATGTCGATATGGTTAAGTTTTAGTTCTCGTTTCGCTTGCTGTAAAAAGCGTGTTTTTTTGCTATTGCTATCAAGCAACGTGAATTGTTTATCCGGATATAAAATAGCCAAGGGAATACCGGGTAAACCAGCGCCACAGCCAACATCGATCAATCGATTCATTGAAATATAGGGGGCGATACTCAGACTATCGAGCAGATGTAACACTTCCATTTGCTGTCGCTCACGTACGGCGGTGAGGTTAAATGCTTTATTCCATTTCAGTAAAAGATCTAAATACTCTGACCATTGCTGAATTTGCCGATGACTGGGTTTAATGCCCAACGTATTGATGGCATCTAAACAATGACAACTGAGCATCAACCAAATAACCTACTCAGTAGCCTACCTGCCTGCTCTTGAACACGGTGATGTAATTTTTCTTTTACCCGGTGCTGTGTTGATCTTATCAATTGGTCTTGTAATTTTTGACTATCTAAACGATAACTCAAATGGGCAATCGGACCGGTAATTAAAACCGGGAAGACCATCCGTGTGTCCGGATTTTGAGTTGGATTAAACAGATTTAGACTATAACTGACATCATATGGTGCCAGCATTTTAACGCGACCATGCGCATGGATGACTAAATGCGGCCCGTGTAACTGTAGTAATTCATTATTGATAAAGCCGTGTTTGAAGCTTGCTTTAGCCAGTAAATGACCGAAGACCGTCTTTTTACCATCTTGTGCACTGATTGTTTGTCCTTGGCCATTGAACAACATCAACTCTGACTGCAGTGCTTGTAGGCTGGAACCAATATCTTTTCCATTGACCAAATCTTTTGCTGCTTGCCCACTTTTTTTCAGCATCGTTGTCAGATCAAGGCCATATAAGGTGAGATCTTTTGCTTGCCATTGCATGTGACCTGTCAGTGTTTGTTGCCAATGATTGACATCCGTGATCTGCGCATTCACACTGATTGTTGGCGCCTTAATTGGCAAGCGCATACCGCGCATGTTGATAAAGTCGGATAGCGCAAGATGATTCGCTGTGAGCTGTGCCTTAATCTGTGGGGCAGCAAAAGAGTCGAGGTGTATCTGCCCCGCAATTTTCGTTTGCCCAAGCACCAGTTTTAACTGTTTAAACCCTAGTGTTTTTGGATTACCTTCAAACATCGCTGACACGGTAGTTGGTGATAGAGCTTGTGGTTTTGCCACCGGCAATGGCAATGCTAAATCGGCCATCAACTGTGGTAAATTAAAAGCCTGTGATGTCAGGTGCCCCTGATAGTGCAATGCCGTTTGCCAATGGATAAGCTTGAGTTCTAACGCTGTTTTCAGTTGATTCACCCGGAGATTGCCGGCGAAATGTAATTGCTGCTGTCGCAGGTCAGCTTGCGTTGTACCAGAAATAGTCACATTTAACGGAATGACTTTTTTCGCAGAATGGACCTTTGCCTGACTATGTAACTGCAGATTCCGGAGTGTTATCTGTTGCAGATCTTTTGTAACAGTGACTTGTGATTGTGCCTTAACAGACATATCCATTTGGGGTTTGTTGCTGTTGATATGAAAGCTCACATGCAATGAAAATGGCTGCCCCAAGTTCACCTGACTAGCACTAAGATTAACATCACGCAATTGATAGGTGCTGTTAGTCAAGGCATTAAACAAACTGATATTGGCATTATGAATATGGATATTATCAACCCGTAATTGCACAGAAGACGCTTTTTGCCGAGGCGTTGCTGTTGTGACCAAAGTGGGTTCTGCTACTTTAGTCTCTGTTACAACCTGTAGCGGTTGATCACTGACAAATGACCAATTGTTTTGTGTTTTACTCTGTTGGCGCAGATAAACGTGCAGACCATGCAACTGGACCTGGTTAATCACTAAATGATTTGATAGCAACGGCACAACTTGTAAGCTAATGTCTGCCGAGCTAATGCGTGCAAATTGCTTGTTGCTATGCCGATCACTCAGGCTTGCTTTGCCTAGACTAACACCAAAACTCGGAAACAAACTCCAACTAATATTGCCTTGAATAGCTAAGGTTCGGCCAGTCTTTTGGTAAATAGCTTGACTAATCTGTGCTTTATAATGATTTGGGTTAAACCACAGGAGTACGACAACAAGCGCAACCATCAACAAGACAGCAATCGCTAAAAATGCCCATAAAATTCGTTTAAACCAACGCATTAAACCGCTCCAAATAGTTGTTGATAATTGCTGGTGGTTGCATCACGGACCTGATGATATGAAATCCCGCGCAACTCGGCAATATGTTCAGCAACAAAACGGGTATATCCTGGTTGATTTGCCTTGCCACGGTGAGGCGCTGGTGTTAAATACGGCGCATCGGTTTCAACAAGTATTCGGTCAAGAGGGACACGTTTGGCAACCTCTTTTAATGTTTGTGCATTTTTAAATGTCACAATACCAGAAAAAGAAATATACAAGCCAAGATCTAAACCTTGTTTTGCCATTGCCCAGCTTTCTGTAAAACAGTGAAATACGCCTGGACCAACTTGCTCTTGCTGTAAAATATCAATCGTATCATCCTGAGCCTGACGTGTATGAATAATCACCGGTAAGTGTGCCTGCTTTGCCGCCTGAATATGTGTGCGAAAACGTTGCTGTTGCCAGCCGACATCACCTTGACAATGGAAATAATCTAAGCCAGTTTCACCAATGGCGACAACATGAGGATTTTGGGCAGCATCCAGCAAATCATCAACCGTTGGCTCAAGACCCTCGGTTTCCGTTGGGTGTTTACCCACCGAGGCGCTGACACAATCAAATTGTTGTGCAATATTTAATACAACAGGAAAATTTTCCATATCGATGCAGACACAAAGCATATGTCCGACGTCCAATGCCTTAGCGGCAGCAATAGCATTTTCTAGTTTGCCCGCAAAAGGCTCTAGATCAATACGATCCAAGTGACAGTGTGAATCAATTAGCATGATGTTGGATTTCAAGAGGTTTGCATCTATACAATTCTAGGGTGAGTCACAGATAAAAACAATGCGCGCTTTGCTTCATTTGCGATAGAATATCACCAATTCAAAGTCATATCGTCCCATGCCTTCACCTAAGCCCCTGATAAAATTTGCCATTATCTCAATTTTTCCTGAGATGTTTTCAGCTCTCACTGAACAAGGTGTCATTGCTAGAGCGATCAAATCGCAGTTGGTTCAATTGCAGTGCTTTAACCCACGCGATTTTACTCAGGACAAACATCGCTGTGTTGATGATCGACCTTTTGGTGGTGGGCCGGGTATGGTCATGCTTGCAGAGCCATTAGCACAAGCGATTGAAGCTGCAAAAACAGCGCTGGGACAGCAAACGCCTGTTTACTATCTCTCACCTCAAGGTGCCGTGATATCACAACCTCAATTGAAACACCTTGCGCAGACACAATCTCTAATTTTAATCGCCGGTCGCTATGAGGGCATTGATGAACGAATTATTGAGATGTTTGTTGATCAAGAAATTTCCATTGGTGACTATGTGCTATCTGGTGGTGAATTACCTGCCATGGTCTTAATCGATGGTATTAGCCGGTTGATTCCTGGTGTACTTGGTGATAGCGAATCAGCAGACAATGATTCTTTTAGCAACAGCCTGCTTGATCATCCGCATTACACAAGACCTAGCGAGTGGCGTGCTCACAAAGTACCATCGGTTTTAACGTCTGGCAATCATCAAGCTATTGATGCTTGGCGTCTTGAACAAGCACAGAAAAAGACACGCCGTCGTCAAAATAAAAAGTATTAGCTACCAGCGGCATTTAGCGCGTATAATGGTACGATCACAACTGCAGGGATTGCTGATAATGGCCAAGGATGCACTCGAACTGATTACACTGAGAAATCACTTTTACCGTGACAATTTTCGGCGGATTGTTTGGTTATTACTGTGCAGTATTGTCTTGAATATTTTTTTAGCCATCGTGCTCACTTTGATCTATCACAACCAACCACAACCGATTTATTTTGCTAGCACTAGCGATGGTCGATTAATTAAAATGCAGGGACTCGATCATCCGGTCATGAGTAATACAGCAATCAACAGCTGGCTCTCGAGAGCCATCCCACAAATATATAACCTTGACTTTGTCCATTATCGCGGACAAATTCAAAATATGAATAAGTACTTCACTCCGCAAGGCTGGGCGCAATTTTCGCACGCATTTTTGCCGACCATGAAAAAAATTAAAGATGATAAACTTCTTGCCAGTGCCACCTTGAGTAATGTACCGATTGTCGTTCGCAGTGGTCTACTTGGTGGTGTTTATAGCTGGCTATTGCAAGTTCCTGTCTTAGTTTCTTTTCAAAAAGGTGACCAAACTGCGGTGCAACATGTTATTTGGAATGTCACTGTGCAACGAGTTGATAACACAAAATCAGATCAGCTGGTTGGTATTTCGCAAGTTATTGCTAAAACACAGGAAGATAATCATGGAAATTAGTCAGGTTATTGCCAAACTAGCAGCGCGTAGTAGTAAGCATTTTACTTATCACGGACAAGCATTAAGTTACGAGCAAGTCGCTGCCGCTGACGGTGCGTTGCCCATATTGGCTAAACGTGCGAGTTTGCTACATGATTTTCTATTTGGCAAAAAATTAGAAATTTCTTTTACCTCAAACCCTGCAGCACTGACCAGCGAAACACTAAAAATTGACGATCGCCAACAGCTCTTTGTCCTCGTCATGCTTCTGTATGACATTCTCGAAGAATTTGTTGTTAAATCAGGTGATGAAGACACTATTGACCTTAAGGTATAGATCATGACCAGCCCCTTTCGACAAGAAATTATTGATCACTGGAACTCTTTTAAAAATCCACTCATTAATGATGTATTAATCAACCTTGAACGCATTGAGCGTAATCTGGCACCGATCAGCGAGACAGAAGAGCAATCAATTAAGCAGTTGCTTGAGACATGTGAAAAAGCGAAACCAGACCAAGTTGAAGCAGAAGCACTGATTAAAATATTCAATCAACTGCCTGCTGCTTATATGCTGTACATTATTCATAAAATGCAGTCACTTAATGCCGAACTGACGATGAAAGTCATTGGCTATGCACAAAAACAAAAAAACAATCACCCTGAGGTAATGAAATTTTTTCAACGCAATATGATGTTTGAAAAATCACAGCTCATGGGGCGAATTTTTTCAAATAGCCGCATGCAATTGATTTTGGATCACCTTTGATAAAGTTACAGTTCCCTACAGCATTGCTGTCGCTTTTTCCAACCACGCCTGCGCGTCGGTTGAAAGAGTATGATAGAGCTGATTAAAAACGAGTCGATGATAGGTATTGATATGTTCAATTTCTTGCTGACTTAACAATGTTACCTCAATGAGGTTGCGCGCATACGGCACCAAGGTCAAATCATCAAAACCATACAGTTGTGTTTGTGCATCTGTGATGACAACCGGTTTAACCAGCACTAAATTTTCAATACGAATACCATATTCACCCGGAAAATAAGCGCCTGGCTCATTACTAACAATCATCCCGGGTGCAAGCGGCATATGACTAAACCCAGGTGAAATTCTTTGCGGACCTTCATGTACACATAAATAAGAACCAACACCATGCCCTGTACCATGTTGATAATGAATCCCCTCTTGCCATAAGGGCAGTCGTGCCAAGGCATCTAGGTGTTCACCACAAGTTCCTTTGGCAAATACTGCATGGCGTAAAGCTAAATGCCCCTGTAATACCCGCGTATAATGGCGCTTTTGCTTGGCTGTTGGCTCGCCAAAATGTAAGGTTCGAGTGATATCGGTTGTGCCATCAAGATATTGCCCACCGGAATCTAACAGATACAAATTGCTACGATTGATCGTTTTGCAGTTATCCCGTTCAGCACAGTAATGAACAATGGCACCATGACTGGCGAAAGCACTAATCGTTGGAAAACTTAGGCCTTTAAATCGATCTTGCTGTGATCGGTATTCTTCCAGTTTGTCAGCAGCATGACATTCACTGATTTCATCATCAATGTGTTGCTCAAGCCAAGTTAAAAATTCGATCATAGCCGTCGCATCACGTTGATGTGATGCTTTCGCTCCTGCTTGCTCCACTGGGTTCTTAATCGCTTTGGCCAAGTCAATGGGAGAGGGTGCATTAATAATCTCTGCAGCCAATAACTGTTGGACCACCCAGGCATTGGTTTGTTCCTGATCAAGTAAGACGGTGCCAGATAACTGATTCAATGCCATGGCAAACTGCTGGTAATCTTTGACTTGGACACCTTGGCTATTGAGGTGTTGCAATACATCTGCACTTAACTTATTTTGATTAATAAACAGCGTTGCATGATGCTCAGTCACTATCGCATAGGCAATCACTAATGGATTGTAATCAACATCCGCACCACGAATATTCAATAACCAGGCAATCGCATCCAATGTCGTTATCACATGTGCGTTAGCGGATAGACTTTGCATTTTATCACGCAGAGAATCTAATTTATCGACTAATTTTTGGCCACTATACTCAACCGGATGGATATGTACCGTTGCCTGTGGCAGAGCGATAGAATCTTGCAATTGATCAATCAAATTATCATCGAATAATACACATTGACCACCCATACTAGCCATAAATTCCTGCAAGGCTTTCGCTTGCGCCATGCTCACAGTTTTGGCATCACAGGCCAATGTCTTACCTGACACTTTCGATCGCAACCATTTTTTTAGCGTCGGCAAAATACCAGTTTGATGGATGATCACCTCAAAAATCTCATGATCGACTTGCTGGTCTGCTTGCAAACGATAGCGACCGTCGGTACATAATAAAGCGGATTCAAAACCAACCACGACATCACCGGCAGAGCCTGTAAAACCACTAATCCATGAGCGACGCTGCCAGCACTCAGGGACGTATTCGTTTTGGTGCGCGTCTGCACTGGGCACATAGTAGAAGTCAATGTGATGTTGTTGCATTAATTTGCGAAGGTTTTTGATGCGTGATGACATAGGATTGTCCTCAAAAATAACCACTTTCAATTTGGCAATCAACACCAGCTTCCAATGGTGCCAAGCCCAGATGCGTTGCTAGTGTCTGTCCAATATCGGCAAAGCTTCCACGCTTACCGATATTTTTTGTTTTGATACCTGGACCAAAAAATAAGGCTGGGATATGTTCACGCGTATGATCAGATCCTGGCGCAGTGGGGTCACAACCATGGTCAGCGGTCACCACCACCAAGTCCCCGGGTTGCAACTTGGCGTCTAGTTCGGGTAGGCGTTGATCTAAGGCTTCTAGTGCCTGGGCATAACCCAGGGGATCACGACGATGGCCATATTTAGAATCAAAATCAACAAAATTCGTAAAGAGTAAACTGCGGCTACCTGCGTGATCCATCGCCTGTAAAGTGGCATCAAACAGCGTCTTGTTATCCGGTGCTTTGATAATTTTACTGATCCCTCGATGGGCATAAATATCCGCTACTTTACCCACGGCAATTACCTCACCGCCAGTATCAACCAGTTTATCGAGCAGAGTTTGACGTGGTGGTGGTGTTGCAAGATCTCGACGATTAGCAGTACGCGTGTAATTGCCATCAGCACCAACGAAGGGACGTGCAATCACACGACCAACATCGTAATCATCGACTAATTGTCTAGCAATATCGCAAATATCATACAGTCGTTCTAAACCAAAATGTTGCTCATGAGCAGCAATTTGAAACACACTATCAGCTGAGGTATAGACAATTGGCTTCCCTGTGCGGATATGCACATCACCTAAACGATTAATAATGTCAGTCCCTGAGGCATGTTTACCATCTAATACGCCGGGTAATTTGGCTTGCGTAATAAAATCATCCAGCAATGTTTGCGGAAAGCAATCGTCACCTTGATTGAAATAACCCCAGTCAAACATCACCGGCACACCCGCAATTTCCCAATGACCACTAGGGGTGTCTTTACCTTTACTTTGTTCTGCGGCAAAACCATACACTGCATCAACGTCACCATTGAAACCCAAACCATGCGCCAATGGACCAGCGCTTTGCTCCGCTGCTAATTGCAAGCCTCGACGTGCTAAATGAGGTAAATATAAGGGGTTGCCACGGTGCTCTTGGCAGTATTTAACAATGTTCCCAAGGGTATTAGCGCCCTCATCACCATAAGCTTTAGCATCATCTGAAGCACCGATCCCAAATGAATCAAGTAATAAGACAATCACCCGGCTCATGATGACGCTTGCTTGGCGCGCTTGGCGTCTAATAAGAGTTCTTTCATTTTCGCCTGAATGGTACTAATCGCAATGCGATTTTTACCACCATGAGGAACAATCAAATCAGCATAACGCTTTGAAGGCTCAATGAATTGGATAAACATCGGACGTACGGTTTTTTTATATTGACTAATTACCGATTCCATACTGCGCGCACGTTCGATGACATCACGCTGCAGGCGGCGGATAAAACACATATCCAAGGGTGTATCAACAAAAATCCGAATATCCATTAATTCGCGTAATTCTGGGATGGTGAACAATAAAATGCCCTCGAGAATAATGATGCTATTTTTGCTGCTCACATGCGTGGTTTGCTCCGTACGTGAGTGCGTGGTGTAGTCATAAACGGGCACTTCGACTGCCTGGCCTTGCCGTAGGTGCCTTAAATGTTCAGCCAAGAGGTCATGATCTAAAGAATTGGGGTGATCAAAGTTAACTGCATGACGTTCTTGCATCGACAGATGTGAAAGATCCTTATAATATGAATCCTCAGCAACCACCGTCACACGACTTGAGCCAAGTTCATTGACGATCGTATTAGATAACAAACTTTTGCCAGAACCCGAGGCTCCTGCGACACCAATAATAATAATTTTATTATCCATATAACTAATCGTCCCGTTGAGTTTTGAGCTTATTTTTTTTCGCGAATTCTAGAATTTGATCATATAAAGCCGGGTGCCTATCTTGGAGTTCATCATCAACGATAATGCATTTATTGCCATTTTTAACTGCTGGTCTCAGCAAAGGAGAATAAATGATTCGACGATTGCGAAAAGTCGAAAGACTACCACTCATGCGCTCAGCCCAATCCCCTGGGCGAAAACGTTGACCCGTATCGGTGACGCCCTCAATAACGATTTTTGTTTGCTTGTTATTGTCTTCAGTCATCGGCTATATCACGTCACATTCGTGGTCAAATTCTAGCGCCTCGGCATAATCAATGCAAATGATCCAACAAAAAATGTCCGGTGAAGGAACCTGTCGTTTTTGCCACGTGCTCAGGGGTTCCGGCAGCGATGATTTGACCGCCGCGGTCACCCCCCTCAGGGCCCAAATCGACAATCCAATCGGCGGTTTTAATCACATCAAGGTTGTGTTCAATAATGATCACGGTATTCCCTTTATCACGTAGATGATGTAACACGCTCAATAATTGTTTCACATCGTGAAAATGCAAGCCTGTGGTTGGTTCATCAAGAATATAGAGTGTGTTGCCGGTATCACGTTTGGACAATTCTTTTGCCAACTTAACCCGCTGTGCTTCGCCGCCAGATAACGTAGTCGCGCGCTGACCCAAGCGAATATAAGATAAGCCAACGTCAATAAGCGTTTGTAATTTGCGTGCAACCACCGGAATTTTAGCAAAGAAATCTAGTGCATCTTCGATGGTCATGTCGAGCACTTGATGAATAGTCTTGCCTTTGAAATAGATGTCTAATGTTTCGCGGTTATAGCGTTTGCCTTGACAACTATCGCAAGCAACATACACATCGGGCAAAAAGTGCATTTCAACCTTAATCACACCATCACCCTGGCAGGCTTCACAACGACCGCCTTTGACATTAAAACTAAAACGACCCGGTTTGTAACCCCGAGCGCGCGCTTCAGGTGTATTGGCAAATAGCTCACGAATTGCCGTAAAAATCCCAACATAGGTCGCCGGGTTAGAACGCGGAGTGCGTCCAATTGGGCTCTGATCAATATCGACAACTTTATCAAGTTGATCTAAGCCATCAACGGTTTCAAACTGATCAGGCTTCAAGGTCGTGGCTCCGTTCAGCTTGGTCGCAGCCAGTGGGTATAAGGTGCGGTTAATCAAGGTTGATTTGCCAGAACCAGAGACACCCGTAATACAGGTCATGAGTCCTAGTGGAATCTCAAGATTCACTTGTTGTAAATTATTACCTGCAGCGCCCCATATTTTGAGTAATCTCTCACCATCAAATAATGTGCGTTTTTTCGGCACTGTAATTTGCTCAGTGCCTGCAAGGTATCGTCCCGTCAAGGATTGTTTATTTGTCATGACATTTTTAGGTGTCCCTTGCGCAATAATTTGCCCGCCGTGTACCCCGGCCCCTGGACCAATATCTAAGACATAGTCGGCCTGGCGAATAGCATCTTCATCGTGCTCAACCACGATAACGGTATTCCCAAGGTCACGCAGATGATGCAAGGTATCGAGTAGACGTTGGTTATCACGTTGATGCAAACCAATCGAGGGCTCATCCAAGATATACATCACCCCAACTAGGCCTGCACCAATTTGACTGGCAAGTCGAATACGCTGTGCTTCACCACCAGATAAGGTCTCGGCTGTGCGTGATAGCGTTAAGTAATCTAAACCAACATTCACAAGAAATCCTAAGCGTGAGCGAATTTCTTTAAGAATTTTCTCCGCGATTTCAGCGCGCTGTCCAGTTAATGTTAACGAAGAAAAATACTCTAAGGCTTGACCAATTGAAAATGCCACCACATTGGGCAATGTTTGACCGTCAATGAATACGTGGCGCGGCCCGCGACGCAAACGTGTGCCCTCACAGCCCGGGCAGGCTTGTTGGCTCATCATTTTTGCTAATTCTTCACGAATCATGCTGGAATCACTATCGTGATAGCGGCGCTCTAATTGCGGGATAACTCCTTCAAAGGGTTTGGTTTTACGCCGTCTACCGCGAGGACTGAGATAATCAAACTGGATTTTTTCTTTACCTGAACCATAAAGAATAATTTGGCGGAATTTCTCATCTAATTCTTTTAAGGGCGTATCCAAATCAAAGCCGTAATGCTCAGACAAAGAAATGAGTTGATGATAATAATAAACATTATTTTTATTCCAACTACGGATTGCCCCTTGAGCAAGTGTCAGTGAGTCATCAACAACAACTTGGCGGACATCAAAAAATTGCTTAACCCCCAAGCCATCACAGTCAGCACAAGCACCAGCAGGGTTGTTAAATGAAAAAATGCGAGGCTCTAGCTCGTCTAAGCTATAACCACAAATAGCACAGGCAAAATTGGCCGAAAAAATTAAATCTTTTTTCTTTTGCTCAATAAAACCAACTTTCACCAGGCCCTGCGTGAGGCCCAAAGCAGTTTCAAACGATTCAGCTAAGCGCTGTTTCAGATCGTCACGCACTTTAAAACGATCAATGATGACGTCGATATCATGCTTTTTATAACGATCTAATGTCGGTGGATCATCCAGTTCAATGACGTCACCATCAATTCGCGCACGGAGAAATCCTTGCTGGTAGAGATTTTCCATTAACTGCTCATGCTCTCCTTTTCGCCCTTGAACCACTGGTGCCAACAGCATTAATTTTGTCCCTTCTTCTAGCGCCAAAACTTGGTCAACCATTTGGCTAATAGTTTGCGCTTGCAATGGCGTGTGATGGGTTGGGCAATGTGGAACACCAACGCGTGCAAAGAGCAATCTCAAATAGTCATAGATTTCTGTGATGGTCCCGACCGTTGAGCGTGGATTATGTGACGTGGACTTTTGCTCAATTGAAATAGCGGGTGATAAGCCTTCAATATGATCAACATCGGGTTTTTCCATTAGAGATAAGAATTGTCTGGCATAAGCTGACAGTGATTCAACATAACGGCGTTGGCCTTCAGCATATAATGTATCAAAAGCTAACGAAGATTTGCCCGAGCCACTGAGACCGGTGATGACAATTAATTGATTGCGCGGTAAAACAACATCGATATTTTTTAAATTGTGGGTTTTGGCTCCGCGGACAATTATTTCTTCCATTGCAGCTAGGCTCGCTAAATCAAACCTGATATTATACTTATTCCTCTACAGGTCGTCATCCCAAGGCTTGTTGATGAGGTCTATGATAACCAATAAGTCACCGCGCCGCTCCCCGTTAGTATTCCCAGGCGTTAAAGTGCCTGTGGCAAGCCGTGGGGTATAACTATTAATTACATCACTTAGGAGAATAGAGACATGGCCAAAGGAACCATCAATAAAGTTATTTTAATCGGACGCCTAGGCGCTGATCCAGAAGTGCGATACATGCCAAGCGGCAGTGCCGTTGCTAACCTCCGCTTAGCAACCAACGATGGTTACCGCGATAAGCAAAGTGGTGAGTTTGTTGAAACGACAGAATGGCATCGGGTGGTTTTATTTGGCCGCACAGCTGAAATTGCTGGTGAATATTTGCAAAAAGGCCGTATGGTTTATATTGAAGGCCGTATCCGCACCAACAAGTGGCAAGATCAATCTGGTCAAGATCGTTATACAACCGAAGTCGTTGGCAACGAAATGCAATTGTTGGGTGGTCGCGAAGGTGGTATGAGCGGTGGTCAAAACAACTTCCAACAAAACAAACCAGTACCAGCAAAACAGCAGAACAATCAAGAGAGTGCGGTACCTCAGGCACAGAATTTTGATCAATCTTTTGATGATGATATCCCCTTCTAAAATCGATGGTGTTACGGATTGATTGGCATCCAGAGGGATGTCATTTCCATCTGAAAGGGAATGACAGTAGGCGCACCTATTTAATCAATTAAGTACAGCATCAATAAAAGCTTGCCCTCGTTCTTGATAGTTATCAAATTCATCAAAGCTGGCGCAGGCAGGTGACAATAGAACCAGGTCGCCTGCTTGTGCTATTTTTTTCACGGAGACAATAGCATCTTTTAGTTTGTCGGTTTGTTCACATGGACATGCGGTATGCAATGCAGAAAAGATCTGGTCGCCGGCGTTACCAAAGCAAATGATTTGATCAACAAATTGTTGACAGCATGCAGTGAGTATGGAGAAATCATGTCCTTTATCTTGGCCGCCAAGTAATAAAATCAGTCGGCTGGTTTGATTGGCTTTTGGTTTTGCTAAACTTTCTACTGCTGCAATCGTGGCGCCGATATTCGTGGCCTTAGAATCATTGTAATACTGTACACCATGATGACAACCGAGAGACTGACAGCGATGCGGCAACCCTTGAAAGGTTTTTAATATATTTAAACATGCCTGATGACATGAGAATGGACCTTGACCTGTTGCTAGAATTGCCCCGTCAGTTACCAACGGAGAACATAGAGCTAATGCCGCCAAGGTATTTTGAATATTATGTGTTGTTTGTAATGTCGGGCTTAACTCATTAACGGCCATGATTACCTGTTGATTGCACATGAGCTGGCCTTGTTGCTGATAAAAGCGTTGTTGCCCTACCACAAAGCCAGTGCCTTTTGGTTTTACAGGGAAGGCACAATATTGATAAATACGTTGCTTGATTGCGCAATATTCAGCAAAAGAATTATGACGATCTAAATGATCTGGCGTGATATTTAATACCACCGCTGACTGTGTTGTCAGGTGCTGTACTACTTCCAACTGAAAACTCGATAGCTCAAGCACATAAACATCAGCCGGTTTTTGTAATAAATTTAAGGCGGGAATACCGATGTTTCCGCCCATGCCGACTTTAAAGCCACAGGCGTTCAATAATTCAGCAACCAGCGTGGTGACGGTGCTTTTACCGTTTGACCCTGTAATGGCAATGATGGGTGTCTGCTGCCTGCCTGGCGGATTACTCAGCTGTTGTGATTGCGGGTGTAAACAAAATAAATCAATGTCATTGATGACTTTGATGCCTCGCATTTTTGCTTGCTGTACCAGTGCAATTTTTGGTGAGACACCAGGGCTTAGCACCAAGTAATCAAATTGCATCAGCTGATCTATGGGAAACGTATAGCTATAAAAATCAACTTGAGGAAACTGCTGTTGTAGCTTGTCCCAGTTGGGGGCGTGCACTCGGGTATCAAATACGCTGCAAATTGCCCGATGCTTTAAAAAAGCCAATACTGAGAGACCCGTGATGCCACTGCCAACAATGAGATATCGAGGGACTTTACTCACTGACAACACAATTGACGCAAGTCCCACTTTTTTCAATAGCTGTCGCATTGTCTAATGTGGTCTGCGCAATATGAGTTAATGCTTCCTGAGTTAAAAAGCCTTGGTGGCCAGTAATCAAAACATTGGGGAAGGTGAGTAACCGCTGAAACAGATCATCTTGCACAACCTCATTCGAATGATCGGCAAAAAATAATGCGGATTCTTCTTCATAAACGTCTAAGCCAAGTGCTGCCATCTTTTGTGATTTTAGTGCATCAATTATTGCTCGAGTATCAAGAAGCCCACCGCGCGAGGTGTTAATCAATACAACATCGCGTTTGAATTGAGCAATCGCCTGTTGCCCAATCAAGTATTTGTTCTGTGCATTCAACGGGCAATGCAAACTGATCACATCAGATTGTTGAAATAATTCGGTGAGCGATACGGATGTCACTGACAACTCTGCAAATTTTTCCGCATCAAGCATGGGATCATGGACCAAGATTTTGCAGCCAAAGCCTTGCATAATCTTGATAAAACATTGACCAATTTTTCCTGCACCAATGACACCCACTGTTTTACCATGTAAATCAAAGCCTATGAGACCATTCAAGTCAAAGTTATCTTCACGAACACGATTGTAGGCTTTATGGATATGACGATTCAACGCCATCAATAGTGCAACCGCATGTTCTGCAACGGCATAGGGTGAATAAGCAGGAACGCGTGCAACAGTAATACCCAGCTCATTGGCTGTGGTTAAATCGATTTGATTAAACCCAGCGCAGCGCAATAGGACACTGTTGACACCGAGGGTTTTCAATTGATTTAACACCGGCTTATTGACTTGATCATTAACAAAAACACACACAGCATCAAAACCTTCTGCCGAATGGACAGTATGCTCAGATAAAGTGTCACTGATAAAACTCAACTGATGTGAGCTAGTATGCTGTTCAAAAATTTGCTGTTCATAAGCTCGTGTCGCATAAAATAAAATCTTCATCAGAAAATCACCACAATAAACTGGATAAACCCAGCAAGACAAAAATCACTGTCACTAGCCAAAAACGTATAACGACTTTTGTTTCTGGCCAACCGCATAATTCAAAATGGTGGTGCAATGGTGCCATTTTAAAAATGCGTTTTTGACGTAATTTATAAGAACCCACTTGCAAAATAACGGATACCGCTTCAGCAACAAAAATCATCCCCATGATGGCCAACTGTAGCTCTTGACGCAAAATAATTGCTATGACGCCTAATGCAGCGCCGAGTGGCAATGAGCCAACATCACCCATAAAAACTTGTGCAGGATGACTATTAAACCAAAGAAACCCCAGGCATGAGCCAATGATGGCACCCGCAAAAATCATCATTTCACTACTGCCTGGTACAAAGGCATGGTGCAGTAACTCAGTTAAATTCCAGTGACCATTGGCATAGGCTAAAATTGCCAAACCTGCGGCAACCAAAGCCACCGGCGCGACGGCCAAACCATCCAAACCATCCGTCAAATTTACCGCATTAGATCCGCCAACAATAACAAAATAGCTCACAACAATTGAGAACATTGTCAATGGAATGGCAACATGGAAAAAGGGAATATGTAATGCCGTTGCTTGATGTGCGTGTAGCCAATGATAGAGAACGATGGCGCAGACAATAGCTAGAATCGACTGCCAGAAATATTTCCACTTAGCCGGTAAGCCTTTCGGGTTTTTTTGCACCACTTTGCGGTAGTCATCAACACCCCCGATAATCGTGAAACCTAGTGTTATCAGGAGTGCTATCCACAAATATTGATTGGCGAGATCGCCCCACAATAAGCAGCTGACCAGTATGGCAAATATGATTAAAACCCCTCCCATGGTTGGGGTTCCTGCTTTGGCTAAGTGGCTTTGTGGACCATCATTACGGATGGCTTGTTCACATTGCAATTTTTGTAAATAACGGATGCAACTTTTGCCTAACAACAAAACGATGAAAAACGCGGTGACAAAAGCTAAAAAACAGCGACCAACATGATTTTGCTGTGCGGGTAAACAATCGTGGAATAAATGACACAACCAGATTAGCATGATGTTGACCCAGCTGAGCTTTTTTCAAGTAATGCTTGGACGAGAGTTTCCATCTGATTGCTCCGCGAGCCCTTAATCACCACCATGGCTTTGGGGTTTAACAGCTCCAGTAATGCGTCTAATAAGGCTTCTTTCGTCGTAAAATAGCGCGCACGCTCATCACAAGCATCTAAGGTAAATTGTAGTGCTTCTTGGTCTCCGGTTAGTAATAGATGGTCAATGCCATACTGAATTGCCAGCTCGCCCATGCTGCTATGATAGCCTTGTTCGTACGTGCCCAGCTCACCCATATTACTCATCACAAAAATACGACGGCCCGAAAAACGCGATAGTGTCTGCATCGCATTGTCAACAGATGAGGCACTGGCATTGTAGGTGTCATCAATCATCAGTGCTCCGCCAAAGATGCGATGTGGGTGGAAGCGACCGGCAACCGGTTTAACAGAAACCAATCCATTGACCACATCATCTAAGGCAGCCCCAATCGATAATGTGGCTGCCGCTGCAGCCAAGGCATTTTGCATCACATGCTCACCAATCAATCGGACACCTAAGCTGCGCATACCTAGTGGCGTGTGTAAATCAAACGTCACACCTTCAGGGCCAAAATGACAGTTGTCTGCACACACATCGGCCTCCAGATGGAGCGAATAGCTCACGCGGTGGCGTTTTTCAATTTTATCTGACCATTGTTCAGAAAATGATTCATCTTGATTAATCACTGCAATGCCGTTGTCACGCAAACCAGTAAAAATATCGGATTTTTCTCGAGAAATCCCTTCGAGCGAACCCAGGCCTTCAAGGTGCTGACCATAAATATTGGTAATTAAGGCAACCGTTGGCTCAGCAATTTTTGTCAAATAAGAAATTTCCCCCGGGCTATTGGTGCCCATCTCAATCACGGCATATTGATGCTCGGGTTTCAGGCCTAGCAAGGTCAGTGGGACACCATAGTCATTATTCTTATTACCTTGTGTCGCTAACGTTGGACCACGCTGACGCAAAATAGCTGCAATCATTTCTTTGGTGCCCGTTTTGCCACAACTACCCGTTAATGCAATGACTGGAATAGAAAACTGTTGCCGCCAAACATGCGCTAAACGCCCTAAACTCAATCGGGTGTCAGTCACAATCATCTGTGGCACCTTGACTTCTGACGGGCGGTCAACCATCACGGCGATGGCACCTTTTTCTATGGCTTGTTTGACAAACTGATGACCATCGAAGTGGGGCCCTTTAATGGCAACAAATAATTCACCCGGTTCAATCGTGCGTGTATCAATACTTACACCATTGAACTGAGTGTCGGTGCCAATATATCGTGCTTGAATCAATTCTGACAATTTAGCCAGTGACAGCATGGGGGTTTTCCTTATAAAAGTCTTTAATGATTTCGCGCTCATCGAAATGATGCGCTTTACCATGAGTAACCAGGGTGGTTTCATGGCCTTTGCCTGCAAGTAAAATCAGGTCATTTTGTTGTGCTGCTGATAGCACCCATTCTATCCCTTGTTGACGATCTGGTTCAATGTGTATTTTGGGTGTTGTTATTGGTGATTCAGACTGCATTTCTGAGAGAATATCAGCAATAATTGCCTTTGGGTCTTCATCTCGGGAATTATCACTGGTCACCACAATGATATCCGCATATTGCTGTGCCACTGCAAGCATTTTTGGACGATTAGCGTAATCACGATGACCACCACAACCAAATAAAACACAAAGTCTATTCCTGTGCTCACGGTGCAATACTTTTAATACATTGGTTAGCGCATCGGGTGTATGTGCATAGTCAATAAAAACTCGCGGATGGTTATGAACTAACTCTAAACGACCACAAACAGGGCGATAATATGGTGTGATCCGTGACACCTGCTCTAATGAATAGCCTGTTGCCATAATTGCCAGCGATGCAGCTAAGGTATTAGCATAATTAAAGTCACCCATCACGTTCAGCTCAACGGAGGCATACTGCGGGTGTTTGCATAATTCTGCTGTTGTTTTATGATCTTTCGCGACGATATGTTGATAGCAAAGCGCTTGTTTTTGACTGGCGTGATGACCAGAACTTAATTGATAGTCATAGTGCTTACAACCAGCAGGTAACGCCATGCGCATGGTCTCAGACCAAGGATCATCCGCATTCAACACCGCATAATGCAAATGGGGTGTTGCAAATAATTGTGCTTTGGCTTGAGCATATGACGACATATCGCCATGATAATCTAAATGTTCATGGCTGAGGTTGGTAAATACTGCACCCGTAAAGGCAATACCAGCAACACGCCCTTGAACCAAGGCATGCGATGACACTTCGATAATAACCGTTTGAATGCCGGTTTGTGCAAATTGATATAAATAACGATAAACCGAAAAAATATCTGGTGTGGTACAGTTCTGCGATGTTAGCTTTGGCCAAATACCACTACCGACGGTGCTAATGATGGCGACTTTTTTGCCTAGTGCAGAAAAGCCCTGGGCTAGGTAATGGCAAGTCGAGGTTTTGCCATTGGTGCCGGTAACACCAATCAGATGCTGAATCGAAGGGTGTGGATAAGCCAGTTGAGCGATACTGGCGAGATAAGATGGTAAGTGAGCGACTTCAATCAAGGGTATATCAACTGGTTTAGCCAAGCTAACGCCAGCTTCGGCAATGATCGCCACCGCACCCTTCGCAATTGCTTGTGCAATAAAGTCACGGCCATCAACATTGCCACCAGGCAAAGCAAAAAACACATCGCCAGACTGTATCTGGCGACTATCAAGTGACAAGTTGTTGATTGGTATATCATCGAGCCCATCGAGAGATTTTCCCAAAGCCAGAATGATGTCATATAATCTCATGAGTCTGTTAGTCTATTCTTGGCAGTCACGACACAAACCATACAAGTGTAAGCTATGGCCTGTAATTTGATAGCCCATCTTAGTGGCAATCAGTTCCTGTTGCTCCTCAATAATCGGATTGATAAATTCTTCAACTTTCTGACACGATGTACAAACAAGATGGTCATGATGCTCGCCATTATTGATTTCATAGACGGCATGATCATCGGTAAAATTGTGCTTATAAACCAAGCCTGCTGTTTCAAACTGTGCGAGCACACGATAAATCGTTGCCAGTGCGATATGGATTTCTTGGGTTTGAAAATATTGGTAAATATCTTCCGCGCTCAAATGTTTGTTATTTGCTGTCTCTAATAACTGTAGAATTTTGCTCCGTGGAATTGTCATTTTTAGTCCGGAGTTTTTCAGGTCGAGATGGTTATTAGTCACTGGGTTTGTTCCACGATTGTTGTTATAATCACGCTTTCACTGATGCCTAAACTATTATGAAATTATTTTGTCGTTATCTGGGGCTATGCGTATTAATAGCCACGCTCAGCGGATGTTTTTTTCGCCCTTATCATATTGAAATTCAACAAGGAATTAAACTAACACCCCAGATGATTAAGCAGATTAAACCAGGCATGACGCAATCTCAAGTGCTGTATATACTGGGCACACCAAATATCCAAGACCCGTTCCATCATGATCGCTGGGATTATATTGAGACCGTTCAGCAAAATCATGGCCCGATGACACAGCGTCGTTTTACCGTGTTTTTCGACGGTAAGAAAGTCACGCGTATCGGTGGTACTTATGCGCCGCCACAGCCACTCGAATACAAATTAGTCAAAGCAGATAACTAATATGCCGTTAAGTGTCATCATTCTTGCCGGTGGTGCCGGCACTCGTATGGGCTCACAGATGCCAAAAGTTTTACATCGTTTGGCAGACAAACCGTTGCTTGAGCATGTCATCAACACGGTTGAGAAAATAGGCGCTGATCGTATCTATGTTGTTTTTGGCCATCAAGGCGAACAGGTTCGCCGTGCGATTGCCACGCAATATCCAGATTTAATTTGGGTTGAACAAAAAGAACGCCTGGGCACAGGGCATGCGGTGTTGCAAGTATTGCCACAACTAAAAGATGAGCAGGTGCTCATTCTCTGTGGTGATGTGCCACTGATTGGCGAAGAAACACTGAGTCATTTCGTTCAAAGTACGGGTCATGAACAGCTTGGGCTACTCACGGCAACGGTTGAGGATCCCTCAGGTCTTGGACGTATTGTTTATGATGATTATCATCAAGTGAAAAAAATTGTTGAAGAAAAAGATGCTTCTGAGCTTGAAAAGCAAATCACGGAAATCAATGCGGGTGTTTATTGCGCACCAGCTAAATTACTTCACCAATGGCTGCCTGAGTTGAATAATCATAATGCGCAGGGTGAATATTATTTGACGGATATTGTCAGCCATGCACGTGAAGAATCTATCGGAATCAATGTCTCACAGCCAAAAGCCATTGCTGAAATTTACGGTGTGAACAGTCGAGTACAATTAGCAAAGCTCGAGCGCATTTACCAACGTTGGCAAGCAGAACAATTAATGATATCCGGTGTGAGTTTCGCAGATCCTAATCGTGTGGATATCCGCGGTGATGTTATTCCTGCCATTGACTGTTGGATAGATGTTAACGTCATTTTTTCTGGCGAAGTGACTTTAGGCAGAAACTGCCGTATTGGCGCAAATGTCCGTTTACATAATGTCACGTTGGCTGATGATGTCACGATATTTGATCACTGTATATTAGAAGACTGCACGATACATTCCGGTGCTGAAGTGGGACCATTTGCACGCATTCGACCTGATAGCGTCTTGGCAGAGAATAGCAAGGTGGGCAATTTTGTCGAGCTGAAGAAAACTTACTTAGGCAAAGGTTCTAAGGTCAATCACTTAGCCTATCTGGGGGATAGCCAGATCGGTGCGCATACCAATATTGGTGCCGGTGTGATCACGTGTAATTATGATGGCGCTAATAAACATCAAACCATCATTGAAGAGGATGTGTTTATTGGGTCTGATGTGCAGTTAATTGCACCGATAACCATTGCCAAAGGCGCAACAATTGGGGCCGGGAGTACGATCACTAAGGATGTTGGTGTAGATCAGTTGAGCGTAAGTCGTGCTAAGCAAACAACCATTGACCATTGGCAACGGCCGAAAAAGACATAGGGGTTAAATATGTGTGGTATTGTTGCAGCAATCACTGAACGTAATGTGGTGCCAATTCTATTAGAAGGTTTAAAACGCCTTGAGTATCGTGGTTATGACTCTGCGGGTATTGCTGTATTTAACCAGGGTATCCAACGATCACGCCAAGTTGGGAAAGTCGCCGCACTGGCTGCGGAAATCCAAAAAAATCCGATATCTGGTCGTATTGGTATTGCACATACCCGTTGGGCAACACATGGTAAACCAACGATTGCTAATGCCCACCCACACACAGCAAAAGAACAAATTGCGATTGTACATAATGGCATTATTGATAACTATGCCGAGTTAAAACAAATGCTTGAGCAGACCGGGCATACATTTTATTCACAAACAGATACCGAAGTGATCGCCAAGTTATTGCAGCAAGCTTGGGAGCGAACCGGTGAGATGCGTCGAGCCATTCAAGATGTCACGCAGCAGCTTACAGGTGCTTATGCGCTAGTGATTATGCATGCGCAACAGCCCGACATACTTTATGCGGTGCGTGTTGGCTCACCATTAGTGATTGGCCTGGGTATTGAAGAAAACTTTTTGTCATCAGATAGTGTCTCACTTTTGCCGGTAACGCATCGTTTTATTTATCTTGAAGAAGGTGATATTGCACGAGTGACGCGGCAGGATATTGAGATTATAGATGCCAAGGGTCAGCCCGTTGATCGCGAATTGAATGAGCATCATGACATTGAAGATGCTGCGAATAAAGGTCGCTTTAAGCATTTTATGCAAAAGGAAATGTTCGAACAGCCGGATGTTTTACAAAATTTGATTAACGCGGCATTAGCGAACCAAACACAATTGACCAGGCTTTTCGATGGGCATAATACGGGCGTATTAAAACAAGTTGATCGTATTCGAGTGCTAGCGTGTGGGACAAGCTTTCATGCCGGGTTGGTTGCCAAATTTTGGCTGGAACAACATCTACAGTTGCCGTGTGATGTTGAGATCGCGAGTCAGTTCCGTTACCGTCAGCCAGTGATTGAAGACAAGACGTTGGTGGTCACTATTTCGCAATCAGGTGAAACGGCAGATACGCTGGCTGCCTTACGCTTGGCTAAAGAGAAAGGCTGCTTGGCCAGCTTAGCTATTTGTAATGTTGCGAATAGTAGTTTGGTCCGCGAGTCCGACTTGATTTGCTTAACCCAGGCTGGTATTGAAATGGGTGTGGCCTCAACAAAAGCGTTTACGACACAAATATTGGCACTGCTGTTGTTTACCCAGGCTTTGGCACAGGCTAAGCAAATCACTTGCTCCTTGCTCGATGATCTGAAGCAGCTGCCCAGTCTTTGTCGTGATATTTTGCAATTGGATGAGTCTATCGCGCAATTAGCAAAGTCTTTTCAACATAAGCACAGCGCGCTGTTCTTAGGACGCGATATTTACTTCCCGATTGCGCTGGAAGGCTCATTGAAGCTAAAAGAAATTTCCTATATACATGCAGAGGCTTACCCTGCGGGTGAATTAAAACACGGTCCTTTAGCCTTGGTTGATGACAACATGCCGATTATCGCATTAGCACCTAACGATGGGTTATTTGCTAAGATGAAGGCAAATCTTGAGGAAGTCAAAGCACGTGATGGTGATATTCTATTAGTCACAGAGAACGCTGTTGCCAAGCAGTTATTACCGCTGGCAACAAATATGATTGTCATGCCAAATATTCCCGAAACATTACGTCCGCTTTGCTACACACTGCCTTTGCAGTTATTGTCATATCATGTTGCTTTACAAAAGGGCACGGACGTTGATCAACCGCGAAATTTGGCAAAGAGTGTCACCGTTGAGTAACTTGGCTATTGTTATCTGATGCAATCAAAACCCCTTACCCCATTAACTGCTGAGCTCTATGACTATTTACTGGCAGTCAGTGTCAAAGAATCGGATGTTTTATTCGCTTTAAGAACCTACACACACCAGCACTTTGCTGACTGCGCCAAGATGCAAATTGCCCCAGACCAAGGGCAGTTCATGGCGTTATTGGTCCGTTTGATTGGCGCCAAACGTATTCTCGAAGTTGGTACTTTCACCGGTTATAGTGCACTGGCTATGGCGCAAGCCTTGCCTGATGATGGTCAGCTCATCACTTGTGATCAAAATGTAGAAACGAGCAAAATTGCACAGCATTTTTGGCAGCAAGCACAACTCAATAACAAAATCGAACTCAAGTTGGGGCGAGCTGAAGATACCTTGCAGCAAATGAGTGAACAATCGGACTATCGGAGTACTTTTGATTTGGTGTTTTTAGATGCGAATAAAAGTTCGCATTGGCTATACTATGAAATGGCCTTGCAGCTACTACGCCCTCAAGGATTAGTGTTAATCGATAATGTTTTTTGGCATGGCACAGTCGCTGACCCAAGTAGCCATGGCACAATCACACGCCATGTGCGTGAATTTAATCACAAAATTAGCATAGATAAACGTGTTGAACTCAGTATGTTGGCTGTGGGCGATGGCCTGACGCTGGCACGAAAGGTGATTGAATCATCCCCCGATGACTAATAAAAATAAACCACCCTGCCGTGAGCCACAGGGTTTACTTGTCTATAAAGGGACTGTTGCAAAACAGTTTCTAGCGGCACTAGCGTCGTTGAAAAAAATGAAAACTCTCATTTATTAGGTTTTTCTTGACCAAGAATCTGGCTTTTTATTTTGCATGATTTTAAACTGATGTTATATTTGTGATTAAT
>CBFIHN010000016.1:0-32082 GCA_965662575.1 Gammaproteobacteria bacterium | reverse complement strand
TACTGATAATTTTCAGCTATGGCCTGAACATGCCTTTGCAGCTTAATTTCGCATTTTCAAGTGTGTTGGCTATATTTTATAGTGAGACTGTTGCAAACCAATTTTTAACGGCACAAGTGTCGTTGAAAAAAATGAAAAAATGCTCATTTATTAGGGATAAACTCCGATTTTTTAATTTTTTTCGTCTAGCTATTGCTCGCTATAAACCAGTTTGCAACAGCCCCATAGTTTGGCAGCTATTTTAGTCCAAGCTCTTTTAAGCGCTCATCAAGGTAAACTTCAGCCGTAGGGTATTGTTCGGAAATATAGGTGTCAGCACTGGCATGTAAAAATAAGGGCATAGAGAGTCTGGGTTTAGCTGCGTCAACACCTTCAGGGTTAATCACTCGATGAGTTGTGGAACGATAATACCCATCCGTTGCTTCACATAACATATCGCCAATATTGATCACCAATGCTTCAGGATCAACAGGAACATCAAGCCAGTTATTGTCTTTATCAATCACTTGTAATCCAGATTCAGTTGCTGCGGGTAAAATGGTAATTAAATTAATATCACCGTGTGCTGCAGCACGAATTGCGCCAGGTTCTTCGTCGCCGGTCAATGCCGGGTAATATAAAATACGATATAAACTTCTTTCCATGCAAATCATATCGCGTAGGTGGCCTTGAAGCTTTGCTTGTAAGTGTTGTGGTAGATTATCTTCAATCCAGCCTAATAAGGTCTTGGCTAATGCAAATGTTTGATCAAATAAACGTTTTGAAATATCACTGACATTGGCTGGGTAGCGCCCATGTGGGAAGTAAAGATGGTACATCTCTTTGATGTCTTTAACGGTTTCACCTTTGGCTCTTTCTGCTTCTGTCGCCGGAACATAGCCATCTTGCCTGACTTTATCAAACGGATAATTAAAGCGTTCTTTTGAATGAAAAAAATGACCCCATTCGTGATAGGCTTGCTCAATGTCGTGCCAGTTAATAGGGTGGTTTCGTAATACACCAAAACCTGTCTCATGCAGTGATTGTGCAAATTCTTTGGCAGCATGAGTTGAGTTGAAATCAACGCGGCGGACATTCATGGAGATACCTATCTTTCCAATACAGAGAATGCAAATTTTATCATAGTTATTTATCGACTTGCATCTGTCATTTTGAGGAAAATAGATTGGCTATAGCAAGGCAGTCAAGTATACTTTTCTGGCTGAATTAAAAAGGGACTTTTTCATGTTTAGAAAAGAAGATATTGATTGGCAGGTCAGGCCGTCAGTTTTACAGTATTTTGGTACGTATCTCACAGTCTTGGTCGTCATTTATCTGATTTACCAAGCGCAGTTTTTACTGAGCCCGTATCCGTGGCGAACATTTTACTACTACACCAATTGGCGTTATTTATACTCGGATTGGTCAATGCTCAGTTGGCAGAAATTAGCCCTTGCCGGTTCTTATTTGGCTATGCTATTGGCTGGGATTTATCTGGTTTCTAAGGTTTTAACTAGTTTGTTTACCCGTTATATTCTAATGAAAGACCAGTTGATTATTCATCGTTTTTATTTGCTTGGTAGCATCCAAAGCCGAGTAGAGCTCTATCGTATTGTTGATTACACGATGGCGCAAACTTTCTGGGGTGGGTTGTTTAATTATTATACGATCTTGTTGAAAACCACCGATGCCAGCGTTTCACAGGTGCGCTTAGGTGGGCTGCGTCGAGGTATTGAGGTGATGAACCATCTTCGTGATGAAGTGGAACGTGTCCGGATGAAAAAAGGTGTCCGTGAGTTTACCAGTGGGGTGCCTGGTTGGCATTAAGTCATAGAGGCAAATGTCCTCATGGGCGTTAGATTTGGTGCGTCCAAAGGTTTTTTATCCAGGGTTGAACTTGGTTAACAAGCGGGTAGATGAACGGCCAACCCTCCCTGCGCAGTTTCTTTATATTTAGTTTGCATATCACGTCCGGTATCACGCATGGTTTTGATGACTTGATCGAGAGAAACACGATTACCATCATCTTCCATCAATGACAGTTTCGCAATATTGATAGCTTGTACTGCTCCCATGGCATTACGCTCAATGCACGGAATTTGCACCAGTCCGCCCACTGGGTCACAGGTTAGGCCTAAATGATGTTCCATTCCAATTTCAGCTGCGTTTTCAACTTGAATGATATTGCCGCCTAGTGCAGCACATAAGCCCGCAGCTGCCATTGAGCAAGCAACACCGACTTCACCTTGGCAACCAACTTCAGCAGCAGAAATAGATGCGCCTTCTTTAAACAGGATGCCAACGGCACCGGCAGTCAGTAGGAAGGTAAAGATCCCATCTTCAGTTGGGTTGTCGCAAAATTCAGTATAATATTTTAACACCGCAGGAATAATCCCTGCCGCGCCATTAGTCGGTGCAGTGACAACGCGCCCACCCGCTGCATTTTCTTCATTAACAGCTAGTGCATACAAATTGACCCAATTCATTGGGTCATTATGCAGTGGTTTGTCTTTCAGCTTTTGATATAAAATGGCTGCACGACGTTTAACCTTAAGGCCACCAGGTAATATGCCCGAGTGAGCGCAGCCAGAATCAATGCAGTCTTGCATTACTTGCCAGATTTTTCTCAATCCCCGTTCAATTTCGTGGTCAGAACGCCAAGTGCGTTCATTCTGCCAAATAATTTCACGGATTGATTGCGATTGATTTTGGCAATAACCCAGTAATTCTTTTGCGGTCAGAAAAGGATAAGGAATGGATGTTTGTTGTGTGCTGATATGTTCTTTTTGTGCAAAGTCTTCAGCATTGACGACAAAGCCTCCACCGACTGAATATGTTTCTTGACTAAGTAGTCTTCGGTTTTGTGAATCGAACAGTGTAAAACGCATACCATTGGCATGATGAGGCAAAGTTTTTTTATAGTGAAAAACAAGATGCTTTTCGCGATTAAATTGAATGTGCTTCTGGCTCAATAAATGAATGGATGTGGTTTGTTCAATCTGTTCGAGCTGTTGTTTGACCTTTGTCGGATCAGCATCTTCGGGGGTCTCGCCTAAAAGACCAAGCAATATGGCTTTGTCAGTGCCGTGACCTTTGCCGGTTAATGCTAAAGAGCCAAAAAGATCAGCTTGGATTTGTGTGGTTTTTTCTAATAAGCCTTGTGATCGTGCGAGTAACAAAAAATTTCTTGCTGCACGCATTGGCCCGACTGTATGAGAGCTTGATGGGCCAAGGCCAATGGAAAACAAATCAAAGATGCTGATGCTCATCAGCTAATCAGTCAAATGATCAAAATAACGTTCGGCATCCAAAGCCGCCATGCAGCCGGTGCCAGCGGACGTAATGGCTTGCCTATAGGTATGATCCATGACATCACCTGCAGCAAAAATGCCCGGTATGCTGGTTTGTGTCGCATTGCCTTCAAGGCCAGATTTAACCACCAAGTAACCATTGTTCATCTCGAGTTGCCCGGCAAAAATATCTGTATTTGGTTTGTGGCCAATGGCAATAAACACACCTTGTAGGTTAATTTCTTTGCTCTGACCAGTCTGCACCTGTTTAATGCGTATGCCAGTAACGCCAGAATCATCACCCAGTACTTCATCAAGAACATAATGCAATTGTAAATTGACATTGCCATCTTTCGCGCGGGCAAAGAGTTTATCGGATAAGATTTTTTCTGAGCGGAATTGATCACGACGGTGAACAACAATGACTTCTTCAGCAATATTGGAAAGATATAAAGCTTCCTCAACGGCCGTGTTGCCGCCACCAATCACGGCAACTTTTTGCCCGCGATAGAAAAAACCATCGCAGGTGGCACAAGCAGAAACCCCTTTGCCTTTAAAGGTTTCTTCTGACGGTAAACCGAGATATTTTGCAGAGGCACCTGTGGCAATAATTAAACCATCACAAGTGTACGTGTTGCTATCACCGATTAATGTGAAAGGACGTTTGGCGAAATCAACCTGATTAATGTGATCAAAAATCATTGCCGTACCGAAACGTTCAGCATGAGCCTTCATGCGCTCCATTAGGCCAGGGCCTTGCAAGCCATCAACATCCCCAGGCCAGTTGTCAACGTCTGTTGTTGTCATTAATTGCCCGCCTGGCTCCATGCCGGTGATCATCACGGGGTTTAAATTGGCGCGGGCTGCATAAACCGCAGCAGTATAGCCCGCGGGGCCGGAGCCAAGGATGATAAGTTTGTGGTGTGTCGTTTTGCTCATACATTGATTCTCATTGTGATGTTGGTGTCATTCTACGGTAATTGTTTGTTAGCGAGCAAGCCTTGAAATTTCAATGAGTATCCCCCATATTGTGTCTGTCTATAACTTTACTTAAACGAGGTCTTTTCCTGGCTATGGCAACAAAAACTGATAAGCAAACTTTTGGCTTTCAAACAGAAGTTAAACAATTACTACACTTAATGATTCATTCACTTTATTCGCATAAAGAAATTTTCTTGCGTGAATTGATTTCTAATGCGTCAGACGCAGTCGATAAACTACGTTTTTCAGCATTAAAAGACAGTAAGCTTTTGGGTGATGATTCTGACTTGAAAATTACCATTACCACCAATGCAAAAAAGAAGACGCTGACAATTAGTGACAATGGTATTGGTATGAACCGTGATGATGTGATTGAGAATCTGGGGACAATTGCTAAATCGGGTACGCAGCAATTTATTCAATCATTGACTGGTGATCAAGCAAAAGACTCTAAGCTAATCGGTCAATTTGGCGTTGGTTTCTACTCAGCATTTATGGCAGCGGATAAAGTCACGGTTTTAACGCGCAAAGCGGGTGAAGCTGAAGATCAAGCAGTCCGTTGGGAATCTAAGGGTGACGGCGAATACACGGTTGAAGATGTCGTTAAGGCAAGCCGTGGAACAGAAATCACGTTGCATTTGAATAAAGACAGTCAAGAGTTCACGGAAGCCTGGCAAGTACGTAACATTGTGACTAAGTATTCTGATCATATCGATTTGCCAATTTATATGGAAAAGGCGCCTGAATATGACGAGGCAGGCAAACAAAAACCATCAACTGGCGAAATGGAAGTCGTTAACAAAGCTAAAGCTCTGTGGACACGAGCAAAAAGCGAGATTACCGACGAAGAATATCAAGAGTTTTATAAACATGTATCACATGATTTTGCTGAGCCTATGAGCTGGATTCATAACCATGTCGAAGGCAAAACTGAATACACCAGTTTATTTTATATCCCCGCAAATGCCCCGTTTGATCTATATGATCGTGAGATGAAGTCTGGCATTAAGCTTTATGTGCAACGGGTATTCATCATGGATAATGCTGATGTTTTGCCCAATTATTTGCGTTTTGTTAAAGGGGTTTTAGATTCTAATGATTTACCACTAAATGTGTCGCGTGAAATTCTTCAAAGCAATGCGGTGGTTGATAAAATTAAAGCTGCTAGCGTGAAGAAAATTCTATCAACATTGAGTAAAATGGCAAAAAACAAACCAGAGCAATATGCTAAGTTCTGGGCGGCTTTTGGTCAGGTGATCAAAGAAGGTATTGCTGAGGACCATACAAATAAAGACACTTTGGCTAAATTACTGCGCTTTTATTCAACTAATGAAAAAGGTCATGAGCCAGTTGTATCCTTAGACGATTATGTTTCACGGATGACAGATAAACAGGATAAAATTTATTATGTCACAGCCGATAGCTTAGCCGCAGCAAAAAATAGCCCTCACTTGGAAGTATTCCGGCAGAAAGGCATTGAAGTATTATTGCTGGGTGATCGTGTTGATGAATGGATGGTCGCAAACATCACAGAGTATGAGGGTAAGCAACTACAATCAATTTCTAAGGGGGCTTTAGATCTTGAAAATTTTGATGATGAAGTCAAAAAAGAAGAGAAAGAAGCTCAAGAAAAAGATTATGAGTCGGTGCTTAAACAGGTGAAAGAAGTTTTGGGAGATCAAGTTAAAGAGGTTCGCCTGACCTACCGCTTAACTGACTCTCCAGCCTGTGTTGTTGCTGATGAGCATGGTATGAGCATGCATTTGCAGCGTATGATGGCATCTGCAGGTCAGGCCATGCCAGCAGCACAAGCAACCTTTGAACTCAATCCAGCGCATCCTTTTGTGCAAAACTTAAAATCAGAACAAGATGATGCGCAATTTGCGAACTGGAGTCATTTTTTATTTGAAGAGGCGATGCTGGCAGAAAGTGGGAAACTTGAGGACCCTGCTGCGTTTATCAAGAGAGTCAATGCGCTGCTCGAAAAAAAATAATCTGCTAGTGATTAAACTGATCACTCAAGTGCACGATATAATCAATGCACTTGAGTGAATCGCTGAGAGGGGGGATGATTTGTGCTAGAACTAGAAATTAATGCGGCTGATGTTGCGCAAAGAGTCTTGTTAACGGCATTTCAACACGGTGCTAAGCAGCAGCGCCATTGTTTGCGAGTTTTACACTATGTACTGAGTTTGGCCTCGGAGCGAGGTTATCGTCAAGCCAATGACTTTCTTCGGTTGTTAAGTCAGCAAGAACAGTCCAGTTCACTCAGGCTTAAGCGCTGGTTACGTCAGTTATTTGAATATGTAAGCCCAGAAGAGATTACACAATTGGTCAGGTTGCGGAGCTTTTAAAGCGCTGAGCGATGATCATCAGGTTGTGTAAAAAGTAATGATGTGCTTCATTGATTGGGGGTTTGGTTACTATTCTTTGCCAGATCAGGCTAAAAATATTGAGTGTTAGCTAGGATCTCAGTATAATCATTTGGCAACATAAGGAGAGTAGATTATGTTGCAAATTATCAATGATGGACTTACTTTTGATGATGTTTTGCTGGTTCCCGCGCATGCAAAAGTGCTGCCCAAGTCTGTTAGTTTACAGACGCAGTTAACGTCAAAAATTTCACTGAAAACCCCGATTATTTCCTCAGCCATGGATACCGTCACAGAGGCACGTTTAGCCATTGCTTTGGCTCAAGAGGGTGGCCTAGGTATTATTCATAAAAATATGAGTGTGGCACAACAAGCCGCACAAGTTCGTCAGGTGAAGAAATTTGAAAGTGGCGTGGTTAAGGACCCTATTATCGCCTCACCTCAAATGACGATTGCAGAACTTAAGGCATTGACTCAACGTCATGGGTTTTCAGGTGTACCAGTGGTTGAAGGTAGTCAAGTTGTTGGTATTGTCACCAGTCGTGATATGCGTTTTGTTGAGGATTTAAATCAATCAATCACCAAAATTATGACCCCAAAGAATCAACTGGTCACCGCAAATGAAGGTGCAAGTATTGCAGAGATTACCAAGTTGCTGCAACAACATCGTATTGAAAAAGTCTTGGTTGTTGATGAACACATGGCGCTGAAAGGTTTGGTAACAGTTAAAGATATTATTAACGCCGAAACCAAGCCACTGGCTTCAAAAGATCAAGAAGGGCGTTTGCGTGTTGGTGCCGCAATTGGTGCCAGCGCGGATAGTGAACAGCGTGTGGCAGCATTGGTCGAGGCCGGTGTGGATGTGATAGTGGTTGATACTGCCCATGGTCACTCTCAGGGTGTGCTGGATTGCGTCACTTGGGTAAAAAAACAGTATCCTTCTATACAGGTTATTGGAGGTAACATTGCCACTGCTGATGCCGCTATGGCCTTAGTTGATGCAGGTGTTGATGCGGTTAAAGTTGGTATTGGTCCGGGTTCTATCTGCACAACGCGCATTGTTGCAGGTGTTGGCGTGCCTCAGTTGACTGCGATATCAGATGTTGCAGAAGCGGTCATTAACTATGATATTCCGGTTGTTGCTGATGGTGGTGTTCGTTATTCCGGTGATGTGGTTAAAGCCATTGCCGCTGGTGCGTCAGTGGTTATGATCGGTAGTTTATTTGCCGGTACCGAAGAATCGCCCGGTGAAGTTGAGCTATATCAAGGGCGGTCGTATAAGTCCTACCGAGGGATGGGGTCGTTAGGGGCAATGTCGGCTGGATCAAGTGATCGTTATTTTCAATCAAATATTGCCAATGAAAAACTAGTTCCTGAAGGTATTGAAGGGCGTGTGCCGTACAAAGGTCCGTTGGTTGCTGTGCTGCATCAACTGCTTGGTGGGCTGCGTTCTGGTATGGGGTACACTGGTTGCGAATCGGTGGCGAAATTACGCCAAGAGGCTAAGTTTGTGCGGATTTCTAATGCTGGAATAAATGAAAGTCATGTTCATGATGTTGGGATTACCAGAGAGCCACCGAATTACCGCGCTCGAAGCTAATTTATTTGCCATGCCCCGTTGCTTTTGGCGGGGGAATGTTATAACACAGTGCTAGCGCAGTTTCCTAGTTAATCCTTATTAGGGATGAGGAGGTTTACCATTGAAAAAAATTCATCAACACAAAATTTTAATTCTTGACTTTGGCTCGCAGTATGCGCAATTAATTGCTCGGCGTGTCCGTGAATGCGGTGTGTATTGTGAACTCATGCCCTTTGATGTTGCTTCACAAAAAATTGTTGATTTTCAAGCGCAGGGCATTATCTTGTCCGGGGGCCCAGAATCAGTCCATGATGCGGTCGATTTTCGTATACCAGATTGTGTTTTTTCACTCGGTGTGCCGGTGTTGGGCATTTGTTATGGAATGCAGGCGATGGCTTTACAGTTAGGTGGTCAGGTTTCTGCTGGTGAGTCAGGGGAATTTGGCGCGACAACAGTCACCTTTCATCAGGGTTCAGCCTTGTTTGCTGCATTGGATACAGAGACACTATCCGTTTGGATGAGTCATGGAGATAAAGTATCAGCGTTACCAGCGGGATTTGTCTGTGTTGCTTCATCTACGCATGCTCCGATCGCCGTGATGGCTGATGAGTCGCGAGATTACTATGGTATCCAATTTCATCCGGAAGTAACGCATAGTGACTATGGTCGCGAAGTGTTTGGGCACTTTGTTCAGGATATTTGTGGTTGTGATTCATTATGGGTGCCAAAAAATATTGTTGAAGAGGCGATTGCATCTATTCGTCAGCAGGTCGGTGATGATCATGTAATTTTGGGGTTGTCTGGCGGGGTTGATTCTTCAGTGGTTGCTGTTTTATTAAATCAGGCAATTGGCAAACAGTTGACCTGTATTTTTGTTGACACGGGGCTGTTACGATTAAATGAAGCTGAACAAGTGATGCAAATGTTTGCCGAGCATAGAAGTATTCATGTCATTTGTGTCGATGCCAAAGTGACTTATTTTAAGGCGCTCAAAGGGGTCGTTGACCCTGAAGAAAAACGTCAAATCATTGGGCATTTATTTGTTAAGATTTTTGAGCAAGAAGCTGAAAAAATTGGTCATGCCAAATGGCTGGCGCAAGGAACGATTTATTCAGATGTGATTGAATCTGCTGCGACAGGGCATGGTAAAGCACATGTGATTAAATCACATCATAATGTCGGTGGTTTGCCTGACAATATGCAACTTAAGTTGCTCGAGCCTTTACGTGAGTTATTTAAAGATGAGGTGCGTCAAATTGGGCTAACACTTGGCTTGCCGCCATCGGTGGTTTATCGTCACCCTTTTCCTGGGCCAGGTTTGGGTGTGCGAGTTTTGGGTGAAGTCAAAGCTCAGTATGTGGCGATGTTGCAAAAAGCCGATGCTATCTTTATCCAAACATTGAGAGACTTCAATTATTATGATCAAGTTAGTCAGGCCTTTGCAGTGTTTTTACCGGTTAAATCGGTTGGTGTGATCGGTGATGCCAGGCAATATGACTATGTTATTTGCTTGCGAGCCGTTGAAACCATTGACTTTATGAGTGCGCATTGGGCACGGTTGCCCTATGAATTACTAGACCAAGTGGCACATGATATTGTGAACCAGGTTTCAGGTGTCTCTCGAGTCACGTATGATATCAGTGGTAAGCCACCTGCGACGATTGAATGGGAGTAATTTTAAGTGAACGTACTATGTGTGATTCCAGCGAGAATTGGTTCGACTCGTTTGCCACGTAAGCCTTTAGCCTTAATCCAAGGTAAGCCGATGATTCAACGCACTTATGAAGCAGCTGTGGCGTGTCAAGATATTGATCAAGTTGTCGTCGCCACCGATAGTGAAGAAGTGGCTGAGGTCGTAAAAAAACTGGGGGCAACCGTTGCCATAACGCCTGATTACATTCAAACAGGTTCTGATCGCGTGGCAGAAGTTGCAAAAGCTTATCCAGATTACGATGTTGTTATTAATCTACAAGGCGATGAACCGTTTATGAAGCCAGAAATGTTATCGCATCTGGTTGAGCCTTATCGTGAGGGGCAATCGCCGGATATGACGACATTAGCTTATCCCCTAGATATGGAGAAAGAGCTTGACGATCCGGGTATTGTGAAGGTAATTTTAGACCGTCAAGGGTATGCCATTTATTTTTCACGCTCACCGATTCCCTATTATCGTCATCAAGATGCTGAAGCGAGGCCGCTGCATCATATTGGTTTATATGGCTTTCGGCGTGATTTTTTATTGCAATATACGCAATTACCAGCAACACCACTAGAAAAAGCAGAAAGCCTAGAACAACTTCGTGCTATTGAGCATGGTTATAAAATTTGGGTAGGAAAAACTGAATATAAAACCATAGAAATTAATACACCAGAAGAATTGGCAAAAGCACAAGCTTGGGTTGTGTGATTTGCAACAGCTCATATAGCATTGTGTTTGGCTATTTGACTGTATTTTTACAAGGAATTGTTGCGATTAATTTTTATATTAATCAATTGATTGAGTTTTTTTTTGTTAGTTTTCGTATCTTGATGCCTATTGAATATTTGTATTCTAGCAAAAAATCTCAGTAGGATAGGGATGTTATTAAGCGGTGAGGGTGCCGGCATGGATGCAAATATTTCGAGTACGTTGACAAATTTGGCTACATCCTCTGTGTTAGCACATGCAGCAACGCCATTTTATGAAAGAGTGATCGATTTTTTAAATAATACCATGAACCCCATTATGACGTCGGTTCAGGTCATTTCTCGCTTTGTTGGTATATTTATGGTTATGGTGGGGATTATCCGTTTAAAACGTCATAGTCACCATGAAATGATGCATCGGATTTCACCGGCGGGAACATTATTCATGTTCATTAGTGGTGGGGTATTAGTCATGTTTACCCCTGAGCTCTTTATTTTTGGTAATAGCGTTTTTGGGCACCATTTTTTTCTTGGCGGTCATGAATGGAATAGTGTGGTTAATACGCAATGTGTTTACGGTGGTCAGGGGCATTTTTGCCCGATGCTGGGTTATGCTCGAATTGTTGAACATTCAACCGATATCCAAAAGTCGACACTAGACTTACTTAAGCTGATAGCTTTCTCCATATTATTTTTAGTCGGCAGTATTTCATTTTTAAGAGGGTTTATTTTGCTGACCAAAGTTGGGGAAGGGAGTATGAGTGGCGGTGCACATTTGCCAAAAACATTGACTCATATTATTGCCGGCACAATTGGTGTTAATGCACCAATTGTGTATAATTTTTTCAGTTCTGTTACAATTTTTTGATACTAAAACCTTTCAAGGAGGATATATGCGTACATCCAATAAACTTTCATGCTGGTTTAGTGGTGCTTTGATTTGGGCCTGCTCAGCTAGTGCCATGGCAGATGGAGTCAGCACTTTCAATGATTTGGCCAGTAGTCTTAGCAAGTCTGGTGGTGAAATTATGAAAGTGGTGATGACGGTGGTTACCATCGCAGGCATTTTGATTGTCATTAAAGGCATCGTTCACTTAAAACAAAACTATACGGGAACAGGCCAAGAGCGTCATCTGCCCAAAGCAATTGCTTCTCTTATTTTCGGTTCGGCATTGTTTGTTGCTGTGCCACTTACACATATGATTGTCTCTGGCCTGACCAATAATGATGATGCTTATAATTCTTGGAGTGTCGCTAATGGCACTGGCCAAAGCTTGGTCAGTTAAAGATTGATTAGCCAGGGATGAGCAGATTGATGATTAAATATGCACTGTTTTGGTTAGCATTAGGTTCTTGCTTATTGTCAGGCTGTGCTAGTCACACAGTGAAACAGGATGATGTGAATAGCCAGTTAGTCAACTTTCAGGAAAGCCTTGCGCAAGCTGCTAGGACAACTTCCTCTGCGCTTGATCAGCTATCAGTCATTGATAAAGCGCAATATTCTAACGACACAGGCATGCCATTGGCACATGTCCATGCGCAGTCATTAGCTCAACCGACAGCACTGCAGTGGTATGGGCCTGTTGAGCCTGTGCTGGCTAAAATTGCCAAGCAAGTTTCCTACCAATTCCAGGTTTATGGTAAAGCGCCTTCTATTCCTTTGTTAGTTGATGTCGACACAAAAAAACATCCGATATCGGCAATAGCGGTTTTACGTAATTTAGATGTGCAGTTAGGTGATAATGCCAGCTTGATGGTGTTAACGAAAACAAAAATCATTAGTCTACGGTACTTAGACTGATGGTGGCACATCATTTTGATTTGGATCACTTGCGGAACCTATCACCGGAATCTGCTTATTACAGTGAGGAAAATTCAGGCTTGAATATTCGTCATCGTGCGATTAAGCAGGCTGCACAAGCGCTGGGCATGCAAGGGGGGTTGTACGCAGAGTCAAAGTTTATTAATAAACAACTAAACGTTAGCGCAAGCAAACTTGATCAAATCTATAACTTTCGTCGCTTGATTTACCATAACAATGTTTTGCCACCCGTTATTGCTCATCTCAGTCATTCATTAAATGTATCATCAGACGGGGATACCATCCGTTTGGGTGGAGAGACTTACCGCATCATTAAACAGGTGCGCTTTGTCACCGCACCGCCTACTTGGCGTAGTTATTTATGGATGAATTACCAAAAACCAACACTGCCCAATAAAGTTTTGATTCCCACGACCAATCGGGAGCATCAGATTTGGCAGCAGGCTGTTGATTTAGGTTGGCGGCAAGGTAAACAGCAGGCAGTACAAATTTTTAAATCCAACTTACATCGTTTGGTGCGAGATTTTAATGGTATGGTGTTGTACAAAAAATTATTGCTTGAACATATGATTAGCCCGTTTGCTGTCAATACGAAAAATAAAGGCATCACAGGCAATGGCAAGCAAATGACTATTGATAATCAACTATGGCATATCAATAGCAAGCCGCAATTGCAGATACAGAGTAAATTGTGGCAACCAACGTTGATTCCAAATAAGAAAAAGGCACCATGAATATGTTATTGCCCAATGAGCCGAGTTATTTTACGCCGGATCAGCTTGATCGATTGTTAGTTTTTTGTTGTCAGCATGGAGCGTCAGATATCAATTTTCAAACGGGGGAGCCAGTCATTATTGAGACTGAAGGCACGCTTAAGGCGTTAACTAGTCGAGCTTTGAGTCTACAAGAGAGTTCGGATCTCATTAACTATATTTATGGTCCTAATGCGACAGCATTATTAGCACGAGGTCAAGATATTGATACCAGTTATTTAATTAAGCACAGTGAATCACAACAATCTCGTTATCGCGTCAATGCGACCGCCTGCTATTTCGATGGTTATCAAGGTATTCAAACAACACTGCGCGTGATTTCTAGCGAACCACCTGCACTTACTTCATTAGGCATTGGTAAGGAATTACTTAACAAAATTAAGGTTCCTCAAGGTATTGTGGTTGTTAGTGGGGCGACAGGTTCAGGAAAAAGCACTTTGCTTGCGGCAATGATTGCAGATATTGCAAAGCGTGTTGATAGTCACTGTAAAATTCTCACCTATGAGTCGCCGATAGAGTACGTTTATGACAAGGTGGTAAAGCAATCTGCGATGGTTAGTCAAACTGAAATTCCCCGCTATTTGCCAAATTTTGCTGCCGGTGTGCGTAATGCACTCAGGCGAAAACCTGGCTTGATTTTAGTTGGTGAGGCTAGAGATCAAGAAACAATTGAGGCAGTAATTGATGCAGCACTCACCGGGCACCCCGTTTACACCACTGTGCATAGTAATGGTGTTGCAGATACCTTGAGGCGGATGGTTACCAGTTTTAGTTTTGCTGAGCGTGATGCTCGGTTATTAGATTTATTAGAAACGACCAAAGTCATCATTTGGCAGGCTTTAGTCCCCGCGATTAATGGTGGGCGCATTGCTCTGCGTGAGTATCTTGAAATTACGCCACAAGTCAGAGATCTTTTAGCGGGGACACCGGCGGAACATCTTGTTGCAAAGCTGCGCTCAGTCATTAGTCAGTTTGGTTGTTCGATAGCAGATGATGCAAGGACTAAATATCAACAAGGTTTAATAGAACAGGCAATTTACCGACGTTTTTCTGTTGAGGTGTCTGATGCAGCATAATGATACTTTTTCGCATTGGCGAGATTCTGCACTCACACCGAAATTTTTTATCATTGATGCGCGAGCGGCATTTGCGGTGGTGATTTTCTTGCTGCATCCTAGCTTCCTTAGTCTGTCAATTTGTTTCGGTGTGATTGTTATTCTGAGTGTTTTACATTATCTCAAGTTGCCCATTCCTGTTGCTATGAGACTGTTGCGCAGTTTTATCACAGGCCCAAGAAAAAATATTGGATATCGACGGTGAAAAAAACTTTTCGTGGCATTACCAGCACACAAGAAACACGCCCAGCAGATTCGATTCGTAATATTAGACCCTTTTGGCAGCAAGTCAGAGATTTGTTGCTCAGTCGCTATGGCGCAACTGGTGTGTTATCGGTTTTTGCTGTGATGATGTTTATTGCGCCCAGTTTTAGTGATGTCTTTTTGCTGATTGCAATCACTATATTTTGGTTTTCTTTTTGGGATTTTAAACGCTTACCTTTTCGGATGCCCATTTTTGCACGGTGCTTAGATAAAAATGATCCGAAGCCGGGCTCAGAAAGACCTGGAAAAGCAGCCGGTATCTACTATTTTGGCTGGGACGTGAATACCCAGGAACAGTTGTGGTTTAATAATACAGATATGCGGACACACACGCTGATTTTTGGCTCGACTGGTAGTGGTAAAACAGAGTCATTATTGTCGCTTGCCTATAACGCAATTATCCAAGGGAGTGGTTTAATTTATGTCGATGGTAAGGGCGATAATTCGCTATTTGCAAAGATGTTTTCTTTGGTGCGATCTAAAGGGCGTGAAGATGATTTGTTGGTCGTTAATTTTATGACCGGAGCCAATGATATTTCTGGACCCCAAGAACATATTATTTCAAACACGATGAATCCTTTTGCCTCTGGTTCTTCAAGTATGCTGTCGCAGTTGGTTATTAGCTTAATGGATAGCTCTGGTGGTGCTGCTAGTAGTGGAAATTCTGATGGGGATATGTGGAAAGGTCGAGCGATGTCGTTTGTCGAGGCCTTAATGCGTCCTTTAGTTTGGTTGCGTGATCGTGAATATTTGCTGCTCGAGGCGGGGGTTATCCGTCGTTACTTTGTATTAGATGTTCTTGAAGAGATGCTCTATGATCGCAAGGTGGTTGATCAGAATGGCGATGTTACTGTGCTTGATGAGCCTTTGCCAGCAGATATTCGTGAGTCTTTAGAGAGCTACCTCTCGACATTGCCAGGCTATCAACGCAGTGAAAAGGGGAAGCAAGACAATAAAGCCTATGAGCAACATGGCTATATCACCATGCAGTTAACGCGTATTTTTAACTCGTTAGCAGATGTCTATGGTCATATTATCCGTACTAATTTGGCGGAAGTAGATTTTCGTGATGTGGTACTCAATAGACGTATTTTAGTGGTGTTGCTACCCGCATTAGAAAAGTCACCTGATGAGCTATCCAATCTTGGCAAATTGATTATTGCCTCATTAAAAGCAATGTTGGCTGAAGGTCTGGGTAATCGTGTTGAAGGTGATTATGCTGATGTGATTGAGACTAAGCCAACTAACTCCAAAACACCTTACTTGTGTGTGCTAGATGAATATGGCTATTATGCTGTAAAAGGTTTTGCTGTGGTCCCCGCCCAAGCGCGTTCATTGGGTTTTTCGGTGGTATTTGCCGGCCAAGATTTACCTGCATTTCAAAAAGCTTCAAAAGAAGAAGCATCCTCTATTTGTGCAAATACTAATATCAAAATTTGTATGAAGCTTGAAGATCCAGCTGATACGTGGGAATTTTTCCAAAAAACGGCAGGTGAAGCCTATGTCTCTGTTGCGCGGACCTATGCCCGTACGGGTGATGGTCCTTCCGTATTTTCTTATCGCGACACGCTTGAAGCCAATATTGACAAGCGGCATCGTTTAGACTTATTGGATCTTAAGGATCAGCGTGAAGGTGAAGCTCATATTTTCTTTAAATCAAAAATTGTGCGTTGCAAAATGTTTTATGCAAACCCACCGCGGGTTAAACAGATCAAGCTAAATCAATTTCTGAAAGTTAAGCCCCCATCGAATAAAGTTGCCACTGCGTTAAGCAAATTACGTGACCTCTCAATTGACCCCCGTGTTTTGGGGCAAATTGAGGGATTCGATCCTGCCACTCAGGATTTTTTTGAATCACTGAAAGAAAGCTCTTTAACGGAAAATGTAGATGGTTTTCTTGATCAGGTGTTGGGTTTTCTTGGTGTTGAAACAGAGGAGGAAGAACTCAACTTTATTGAAGAAACTGATAACCCCTCAATCTTTATGTCAATTCCGGTTGATGAGCGTCTGTCAAGTGATTTTTTTGATGTCACAACTTCAAACCTTCAAGAGAGTACACTAACAAAAGATAAAATTTATGAGGTAGTCAAGCGGTTGAACATCCTTGAAGGTAAGAGTGAGCGTATCTCAAAGCAAGAAGCACTGGATATTATCCATGAGATAGAAGAAAAAACAGCGTATAAAGACAGCATGCCTCCAGCAGAGCGAAGCTTGATTGCAGAGATTGATACGTTGGTTCAGCATATTAGTTGATAGCAGAGTCCATTTCTGAATGCCGTCATTATCGGTGTCGAAATAATGAGAAAATGAGGATTATGCCAGGCATATTTTTTGTAATATTATGTTTTATAAAGCAAATCGTCTTAAGGAGTTTTTAAGATTTGTTTGCTAGGCTTAGTGGGCAAGGAATCAAATAGGCAACAGGAGTTGAGTCATGGCTAACCAATATTGTGGCAGTTTCGAGCACCGTGTAAAAGAGCGCTTTAATTGTAGTGCTAAGGCATTATTAGAGCAATTCTCGCAGGAGGGTGTGACCTATGATGAAGCACAAAGTCTTATCGGAATTACTCATGGCACCATTCGAAAATGGGCAAAAAAATATAATCTAGAGCTTCGCTCGCGCACTGATAAACAGGAAAATAACAAATCATTAGAGCTTTTTTATGCCAATGAAATTAATCAGGAAAACTTCTTAAGCCGGCCTTGGCAAGTAAAGGAGGGTGATGATCTGTTAACTGCTATACCATTTGGTCTGTCACAGGGGCATTAATGCCTCGATAATTGATATTGGCTCACTGATGTTGATCTAGCGATAAATCCGCCAAAGGCTTGGTAGTTTCAATCCGTGCTTTATCAGGTGAATGGCAACCAGTAGGGTGATATGGCTGATGTCTCTGCTAGGCACAAAGTGACTTTTTCGTGCTTGCTTAGGGTAAATTTTTTCAATGGCAAAACTCTGAATTTCAACGCCAGCTTGTCCAGCGTCGATTAGCAACTGACTTTCAAAAGCAAAGCCATGCTGTTTCCAGGCGCAAAGTTTCTTCTGCTGTAATAGTTTATTCGGGTAGTATTTAAATCCAGACTGGCTGTCGGTAATCTTTTGCCCCGCCGCCCAAGAAATCCAAAAATCAGCAAAGCGATTGGCAAAGTGTCGACTTTTCGGTGCTTTTTCTATATCTAGTTGACGTGCACCAATCAATAGTTGATGGGGGTTCAATGATATTTTAGTCAAGAACTGCATGATGTGTTCACAGTTATGTTGACCATCACCATCCAATGTGATGACCCCGTCAATGTCCATCGCCTGTGCTGTTGAAAACCCCCGCTGCAGGCTTGCTCCTTTGCCTAAATTTTGACGATTTTGTAATAGTGTGATGGGTAATCCTTTGAGCTGTTCATTGGTGTCATCTGTTGACCCATCATTGATCACAATCACCGGCAATTGATAAACTAAACACTGTTTAACGACTTGCTGAATTGACGCTTCTTCATTGTAGGCAGGGATAACAATAGCGACTTTCGGTTTTCTGTCAGCAAGCGCTGCGGTGGTAAGTGATTGATTGGTCTGGGTTGGTGGCGTTGTACTTTGCCTGCTCATAGCTAAAATTGGAAGTCCTTTTGCGTTGCACTGTGTTCTTGGTAAACCGCATGGGCTCGTATTGACTCGAGAATTTCTTCAGGGGAGTCAACCATGGTCATTAAATTGATATCTTCAGGGTGAATTGTCCCTTCTGCAACTAAGCTATCACGCACCCAGTCAATCAGCCCTTGCCAATAATCACGACCGACAAGAAACACCGGCATATGACGTTTTTTTTTGGTTTGGATTAAAGTGATGATGTCAAATAATTCATCGAGTGTCCCGAAGCCGCCAGGCATGACAATATAGGCACAGGAATGGCGAATAAACATGGCTTTGCGGGTAAAGAAAAAGCGGTAACTCAGAGAGATATCTTGTTTGCCATTACTGCCTTGTTCAAAAGGTAAGTCAATATTCAAGCCAACACTTAAGGATTTGCCTTCTGATGCGCCGTGATTCGCTGCATCCATAATGCCAGGACCGCCTCCGGTAATCACAGTAAATCCCTGGTCAGACAGCATTTTGGCAATTGTCTTCGCTTGCTGATAAAACCGGTGCTCTGGCTCAAACCGAGCAGAGCCAAAAATACTGACAGCAGGGCGTACATGTGCTAAACGCTGATAGCCTTCAACAAATTCGGACAAAATCTCAAAAATTCGCCAAGTTGGGTCGCGTGGGCGTAAATCTTCAGCTTTAGCATTGGGGTGAATTTCACCGCGGATAGTATTCATGGCATTGACTCAACAATCATTTTTACTCATTATAATTAGGGAAAATTTATTATGCTAGGGGTGCCTAGTTAGGCTAATTTGTAATCAATTAAATTAGCTAGGCTGAGAGTTTATACCCTTGAACCTGATGTAGTTAGCACTATCGGAGGAAAGCCATGTCACCTGAGTCGCCGGATATTCTCATCCAAGGCGTAAGCTTCTATTATCAATCTCAATCGATCTTTGATTCTCTGTCGCTGAAATTCCCAGCAAAAAAATGGAGTTGCTTATTAGGTAGTAGTGGGGTGGGTAAAAGTACCTTATTGCGCATGATCGCAGGATTGGAAACTGCTGGCCATGGAGTGGTATTTACGTCGGATCAACACAGTTTGGCCGGACGTGTTGCCTTTATGACACAGCAAGATTCACTCATGCCGTGGGCAACTGTTTTAGATAATATATTGATTGGTTATCGCTTACGTCAAGGCAAAGTGAGCATCATGGAGCAAGACCGGGCGCAAGAGCTACTGCTAAAAGTCGGGCTAGACAATACGGCTAAGTTATATCCTAATCAGCTTTCAGGTGGTATGCGTCAACGTGTTGCTTTAGCCAGAACTTTACTTGAAGATAAACCAATCATTCTAATGGATGAAGCTTTTACTGCTTTGGACGTTGCAACCAAATACAGTCTGTATCAATTATTCGTCGAATTGCTCGAGAATAAAACAGTGGTCATGGTTACGCATGATCCTTTAGAGGCTTTGTGTTTGGGTGACTATGTTCATGTGCTGGCCGGTTCGCCAGCGAGTATTGTCCAGTCTCTGTCGTTAGCCGACGTAGAGAAGCCAAGATCCCTTAATTGTCCACAGGTGTTGTCGCATCATGATCAGATTTTGCGTTTCATGTGTTCATCGAGGGTCAGTCGATGATTCGTCAAAGCTTGATTGTCTTCATTGGTGTTTTGCTACTATGGCAGATGATGGTTTGGATTTTTTCACTGCCACAATATTTACTGCCGGGTCCTTGGGTTGTCATGCAAACACTTTGGCAAAGCCGATTGTTACTATTACAGCAAGCATGGCCAACAGTATTAGAAACCTTGCTAGGCCTATTGTTAGGTGTCATTTGGGGTGGTTTGACAGCGATTGCGATGGTGTTGTTTCGTCCTGTGCGTTTTTGGATGCTGCCTATGATGCTAATCAGTCAGGCGATTCCAACATTTGCTATTGCCCCCTTATTGGTGGTTTGGTTGGGGTATGGTCTGGAGTCTAAGGTGGCTGTCACGCTTGTCGCTTTGTTTTTCCCGATTGCAGTGGCTTTTTATGATGGTTTAGATAATACACCACAAGTTTGGTTAGATATGGCGACAGTCATGTCAGCAAACCGTTGGCGGACTTTGCGTTATATTCAGTTGCCCGCAGCACTGCCTGCCTTTGCGTCAGGTGTTCGTGTGGCTACAGCCTGGGCGCCGATGGCGGCCGTTGTTGGTGAATGGGTTGGCTCGTCTCAAGGCTTGGGTTTTTTAATGCTTAATGCCAATGCCCGTGTTGATATTCCACTGATGTTTTCCGCGTTATTAGTATTAATTCTGCTGTCATTACTACTGTACTATCTTGTGGGGCGTTTATTACAAGGTGTCTGCTATTAAGCTAATAAATGAGCAGTTTTTCATTTTTCCAACGACACTAGTGCCGCTAGAAATTGGTTTGCAAAGTCCCACTATAGATTTGCCGCATGCTTTTTGTTAAGGTCAACTAGTTATACCATAGAGACTGGAGAGACCTTAAGCATGAATATTGGTATTGATGAAAATCATCGTAAACAAGTGGCCACTGGCCTCTCGCGCTTGTTAGCGGATAGTTACATGTTATATTTGAAAACACATAATTTTCATTGGAATGTCACTGGGGCACATTTTAAGAGTTTGCATGAGCTATTTGAAGAGCACTATACGGAGCTTGCAACCGCAGTTGATGATATCGCTGAGCGGATCCGTGCTTTAGGCGTGAAGGCACCTGGTAGCTTTGCTGAGTTCTCACAGTTAACTAGTATTCAAGAGGAAACCGGACATCCTGGTTGGCAGGAAATGGTGCAGCAACTGGTTGTTGCACATGAAACGGTTGCAGCGACTTCTCGGGCAAATTTGGCCATTGCTGATCAAGCCTCTGATGAAGTTACGCTGGGCCTGCTAGCCGATCGTATGCAAGTTCATGAGAAATCAGCTTGGATGCTGCGCTCTCTGCTTGGCTAGAAATTCCTGAGAACCTGAGAAGGCTTATCTGGTCGGTAAGCGCCAGAACCTGTATACTCACGCGCCTAGAGATATTGACAGATAAAATAGATGGCATTGTTTAATTTTTTAAAAAAAACAGAGGATGTAGATTCATCAGTTGAAACGCAAGATTCGCAAACGATTACACGAGAAAAAACGGAAAAAAAATCAGTTTTCACAAAATTACGCGATGGTTTAAAGAAAACACGCTCAGGATTTGGTGAAGGTCTTGGGCGTGTTTTTTTAGGCCGTAAGCATATTGATGAGGCATTGTTTGAAGAGCTTGAGACACAACTGTTGACGGCAGACTTGGGGGTTGAGACCAGCGAAGCAATTATCCAGGATCTAACTGAGCAAAATGCACGAAATACTCTCAATGATCCACCTGCATTATACGCTGCATTGAAGTGCGCATTGCAACAAATTCTAGCACCTGTTGAACAGCCGCTATCTTTGACTGACTCCGCTTCACCACAAGTTATTTTGATGGTTGGTGTTAATGGCGCAGGCAAAACAACAACGATTGGAAAATTAGCGAAGTCACTGCAACTTGAGGGAAAGCAAGTAATGTTGGCTGCAGGTGACACCTTTCGTGCAGCAGCAGTTGAGCAATTGCAAGTATGGGGTGAGCGTAATCAGATTCCGGTGGTGGCACAACAAACCGGTGCTGATAGCGCCTCAGTCATCTTCGATGCTTTTAGTGCGGCAAAAGCGCGAGGCGTTGATGTTTTAATTGCCGATACGGCAGGGCGTTTGCATACCAAAAATCATTTAATGGAAGAGCTTAAAAAAATCATTCGCGTGATGAAAAAACTCGACCCATCTGCACCCCATGAAGTCATGCTGGTTATCGATGCGGGCATGGGGCAAAATGCGCTACAACAAGCTTTGCAATTTAATGATGCTGTGCCGCTCAGTGGGATTACGCTGACCAAGCTTGATGGTACTGCGAAGGGTGGTATCATTTTCGCGGTGGCAGCACGTTTAAAAGTCCCTATTCGCTTTATTGGGATTGGTGAGAATGTAGAAGACCTTCGAGTGTTCTCAGCCAATGAATTTGTTGACGCCCTGTTTGATACAAAGGAGATAGCATGAACAAACCTTTTGTATTAAAAAACCATCAGAAACTGTTGTTTTCATTTATTTTGATCATCGTCGTTGTCGTCGTTGGTGCATGGTTTTGGCATCGGCAGACAGTTTATCCCAGTACGAATGATGCCTATGTCAAAGCAAATCTCATTTATATTGCCCCACAAGTTGATGGCAAGGTTGCCAAGGTTTTTGTTAATAATCATCAAATAGTCAAAGCCGGACAATTGTTGTTGACAATCGATCCCAAAAAATATCAGTATGCAGTTAATCAAGCCGAGGCCAAGCTATCATTACAATTGGCACAGTTACAAGCAAATCAAGAACAGGTGAAAGTGGCGCAAGCTAAATTGCAAGAAGTACAGGCCAAAGCTGCCGTCGCGCAAAGCAAAGGTGAGCGTATTGCTGCATTGAGTGCTAAAGACTTCGCCTCAAAAGAACTCTATGATGAAACACAAGGGAATATCGCAATAGCCAAGGCAGTAGTCAGTTCTGCACAAGAAGCGATATTACAAGCACAACAAAATTTGCTGGTACAAAAAATGCAAGTCAAGGTTGCACAAGCGCAATTAGCGCAAGCCAGATTGAATCTTGAGCATACGAAAATATATGCGCCAAAAAGTGGTGTCGTTAGTCATTTTAGTTTGCGCCCTGGGGCTTTTGTTGCAGTAGGGCAGTCGCAATTTGTGCTGGTTGCAACTGACACTTGGTGGATTGATGCCAACTATAAAGAGACTGACTTGGCGCGGATCCGCCCTGGTCAGAAAGCCACCATCAAATTAGATCTTTATCCTGGGCATGTTTTTCATGGTGTTGTCCAAAGCATTAGTCGTGGTTCTGGAACTACTTTCGCATTATTGCCTGCAGAAAATGCAACGGGTAATTGGGTCAAAGTAACACAACGTTTCCCTGTGAAAATTACGATTTCTGATAGTGAACTGAATAAACATTATCCCCTGCGAGTTGGTGCTAGCGCTAGTGTCACAATAAACACAAAGGCGGGACGATGACTGATTTGACGGTTAATGACTTCGATTATGATTTGCCTGAAGAGTTAATTGCTTTTGCCCCGCTGGCCCAGAGAGGCCAGAGTCGTTTATTAATGCTCAATCAACAGAATGGTGATATCCACCACCAACACTTTTCTGATTTGCTACAATTTATCCAGCCTGGTGATTTATTGGTGTTAAATCAGTCAAAGGTGATGGCTGCGCGTTTATTTGCTAGGCGACCAACAGGCGGTAAAGTCGAGTTATTAATTGAGCGCGTGATCGATAATTACCATGCGTTAGTTCATCTAAAATCAAGCAAGCGTATGAATGAAGGTGCAACCTTTATGTTTCGTGATGGGAGTCGTGCTGATGTTTTAACTCGGGACAATGGGTTGGTTAAATTGAAGTTCACACAAGATATTTGGTCACTCATGGAGACTGTTGGGCATATCCCATTGCCACCCTATATTAAGCGTGAAGACCAGCCGGAAGATCGAGAACGTTATCAAACGGTTTATGCTAAAGAGCTGGGTTCTGTTGCTGCACCAACGGCAGGCTTACATTTTGATAACGTATTGCTCAAACAGCTCCAGCAAAAAGGTGTTCAAGTCGGTTTTGTGACTTTGCATGTTGGTGCAGGAACGTTTCAACCTGTACGTACAAGGCGTATTGCCGATCATCATATGCATAGTGAGTGGATTAATGTCTCAAAAACACTCTGTGACCAGATTGTGGCAACAAAATCAGCTGGTAAACGTGTCATTGCTGTTGGGACGACAAGCGTTAGATCATTGGAAACGGCAGCACAATCTGGTCGTCCAGAAGCCTATTGCGGTGATACGCGCATTTTTATTTATCCTGGATTTAAATTTCATGCCGTTGATGCGATGATTACCAATTTTCATTTGCCCAAGTCAAGTTTATTAATGTTGGTTAGTGCTTTTTCTGGTAAAGACAATATTGAAAAAGCTTACCAACAAGCTATTGCCGAACGATATCGATTTTTTAGTTATGGTGATGCCATGCTGTTGTATTCGTGATGAAATATCCGCTAGTAACAAGTGTTTGGCAGCGTGCTTATAATTGGATAGACCGCCATTGGCTGGTCAAAAAGCTTTACCGTGGCGTGCTGGGGACTTTACAAACACTCTGGTTGCTGGGTGAAATTTTTTGGTTATTTCTTTATCCGAAGCATCGGTATGTTCGTAAAGTTAATCATGTCATCAGACATCATATTGCTAAGCATCAAAGCACCTTTGTTTTTCTCAAAACGATGATTTTACACCCCAAAGCAACTGGCGCGGTATTGCCTAGCTCTAAGCGTCTTGCGCGTGAAATGGCTCAGTATATTCAGCTTTCAGAACAGGGGATGGTGGTTGAGCTAGGTGCTGGCACGGGTGTGATGACACAAGCAATGCTCGATCGAGGAATTCAGGAAGAAAAAATTATTGCGATTGAATATGCTCCCAGACTAGTCAAAACGCTACGTAAGCGCTTTCCGACCATGCATATTATTGAGGGTGATGCAGCCCAGTTAGATCAATTGCTTAAGAATATGTCCGTACAAATAGATGCCGTCATTTCTGGATTGCCCCTGCGCTCTTTGCCTGAAGCCGTATCAAATAATATTTTAGCAAAAATTCCGCAAGTGCTGAGCAAGCAAGGGCGCTATATCCAATTTACTTATGACATTCGTAGTGGCTATAGTTTTTATCCCCCTCGTTATAAGCCAGTTGATTTCAAAATTATTTGGCGTAATATTCCTCCGGCTAAAATTGATGTTTTTAGCTGTTCAACGTTATAGTCACCTTAAAGTAGCCTGTGATCATGGAAGAAGTAAGAAAAAACCAATCAAATCCCGTTAGCCAATCGCGCCAGGATGTGTCTGTTACTCCAATAGAGCCTAAGGACAAATCTGCACCACCATTGACAGGTGAGTCTGAGAATAAATCTAAGCGATCACCAACAGATGAAGCTCATGTTTATAGTGGTAATCCTTTATTTTTGTCGACTGATGATAAGCAAGATGATGGTGAGGGTTCGCCGGCTTTAGACTATGACTTTGACTTAGAGCGATTATATGCACTATGGGGTTTGTTGGTTCGCTCGGGAAACCTTGCTAATCTTGAAGCTGTTGCCGCTGATGCCTTAAATCAAGGTGTAGATATTGAAGAGTTGGTTGGTACGGGTAAAACAGCCTTGGATATCAAGAAGATGGGAAAGGCCGTGCTGGAGTTATTGCGAAAGCATCATATTCATGACCGTACTAGGTCGTCTACTCATAATTCGGGTCCGCGACCGTAAGGTTTGCTTTTTTGCCAGTTTTGTACTATTTGGTGTTAGTATGAGTTTTTTATGATGGGTCTCACGCCCAAGGAGAGAGTTATGTCAAAAATCAAATATGCCAGTGCCTTTGTATTGCTTGCTTGCGGTGCATTAAGTGCTGTTGCTGGTGCAGTGACTAAAAACAAAGCTGTGCTTAATGTCTATGCCCAGCCACAGGTGAATTCTCATATTGTCGCCCGAGTGAACACAGGGCATGATTTAGTCTCTTTTTATCGTCATGGCTGTTGGCAGAAAGTTGCACCCGCCGTTGCCGGTAACTGGTCAGGCTGGCTGCAGATTCCTGGGTGTTCTACAATCGTTAAGCATCGCGCACAAGACAAGCAGCCATCGCTAGAGCAGACAAAACCCAAGGTGACAGTAAAAGAAACACCTTATGGCAAAATGATAACAACCGAGCGCTCAGGTGTGAAAGATGGTGTACACTATCATCTCTACCAAACACGGTTACTTGATGATAAAGGTAAGGTTAAAGTGCAGGTAATGCCTAAGCCACAGGTGGTCGAAAAAAAATTAAAAAATGGTGGTAAAGAATGGGTAATGACAAATCATGGCAAGCGTGATGGTGTGAAATATTCAATGAAAGAAACCGAGGTCAATCGCCAGCTTTCACCAATGCAACAGCAGCAATTTATGCAACATATGTTGACACAACAAAAAGTATTAGCTGCCGAGGTTGCTCAAATGCGTGCACAGATGCAGCATTTGTTAAATGGCTAAGCGTCGATTTAGTCTCTTTGAGAACATATTCCTTATTGTTTGCCCCGCTTTCTGTGGCGGGGAGCTTCATTGACTGACTCTTGCTAAAATTTCTTTTGCATATTCGCGTGTTTGCTCTGTCATGGTAATACCCCCGATCATGCGAGCAATTTCTTCAGTCCGTGATTGTTGATCTAATACTTTAATCTCCGATTTTGTCTCGTTGTCGGTATATTTATGCACATGAATATGAGAGTGGCCTTGTGCGGCCACTTGTGCCAAATGGGTGATGCACAATACTTGACAGTGTCTGCCCAGTTGGCGCAGTAGCTGGCCAACAATTTCTGCTGTCCCCCCTCCAATGCCAACATCAACTTCATCAAAAATGAGTGTTGGTGTTGTTTGTTGCTTGGCGGTCAGCACCTGAATAGCTAAACTAATTCTGGATAACTCGCCGCCAGAGACAATTTCTTGCATCGGGCTTGCACATTGACTGTGATTAGTTTGCACTAAAAATTGTGCTTGTTCTGCACCTTGTCTGTGTGGCTGGTTTTGTCGCTCAGGGAGTGCAATTGTCAACTTGCCCCCCTCAATGCCTAACTGTTTTAAGCTTGTCGTCACCGCATCTGCTAATTGCTGAGCAGCGTTGAATCGACTCCTGGTTAATCGTTTTGCTTGCTGTTGATAGTGTTCTAGTTTCGCCTTAAGCTGAGCTGTCGTTTGTGTAATCTTGTAATTGAGTGACGTAAAGTCGCTAAGTTGCTTGCTCAGCGTCTGGTAGTGTGTCAATAATTGTGCTGGCTGCACTTGATGTTTGCGCGCCATATCATACAGCTCAGATAGGCGCTGCTCGACTTGTTGTAGTCGTTGTTCGTCAATATTCACCGTGGCGCCATAGTGGTCTAGGCTTTTGGCACTGTCTTCTAATTGAATAATCACTTGCCCTAGGCTGGATGTTATTTCCGTTAACTCTTGGTCGGTAAGCGGGAGTTCCGACAATTGCTTTTGCCAGTGATATAGGCGACTAATGATAGATTGATCAGAGATGTAAATATCATCGCTTGCTTGTGCGCAGGTTTGAATAATTTGCTGAGCATGGCTCAAGCGTTGTTGCTCTTGATGTAAATCGTCGAGTTCATGAGAAACTAAATTTAGGGCGGCTAGTTCATTATGTTGATATTGTAAGAGCTGATGTTGCGCTTGTTGTTCTTGCTGCTGCTTGTGTAATCTCTTCAGGGCGGCATCTGTTTCTTGCCATTGGTCGAATCCTTCGGCAACAGCAGCCAGTAGCTTGGCATGATTGGCATAATGATCCAAACGATTAAGCTGGTAGTCAGGCTTTAATAAGGCATGGTGCTCATGTTGTGCATGAATATTAACAAGGTGTTGGCCAAGGGATTTAAGCTGCTGTATTGTTGTAGCTGTCCCGTTAATATAAGCTTTGCTTTTTCCTTGGCGACTCAAGACACGGCGAATAATGCAGTTGCCCTTATCATCCAGCTGGTGTGCCTGCAGCCAAGTTTCTGCATCGCTATTGGTGGTGAAGCTTGCGCTGATATCCGCGTGCTCCGCATTGTCTGCAATTTGTTTGGGGTCGGCGCGATGGCCTAATAATAAATTTAATGCACCAATAATGATTGATTTGCCGGCACCCGTTTCCCCGGTCAGTACGGTCATACCTTGATCAAAACTCACTTGTGTTTGTTTAATTAAGGTGAAATTTTTAATGCATAATTCTTTTAGCATTTTGCTGTGGTTCGCTCCAGTGGAATAAATTGCTTGCCCCAATGTAATTTACTACGCAATACTTGATAGAAATCATGGCTGGTTGGGTGAATCAGGCGGAGGAGCGGTTTTTGACGTTGAATAATTAATTGGTCATCAGTGGTCAGATCAATATGGTGTTGGCCGTCAAAGCTCACGCGGGGATTAATGCGATTAAAGTCTGCGATGGTAATGGTCACTTTGCTGTGAGCATCTAATACAATGGGGCGGTTAGTTAAGGTGTGTGGCAACATTGGCACCAGCAATAATGCCTCTAGCTGTGGGCTAATAATTGGTCCACCGGCAGAGAGCGCGTAAGCAGTTGAGCCGGTTGGTGTTGAGATAATGAGGCCATCTGAGCGCTGAGTATAGACAAATTGATCATCAATTTCTAAGGTGAACTCCATTAGTTGTGCAACTTGTCCAGGAAATAAGACGACATCATTTAAAGCATTGCCCGAGCCAATCACTTCCCCCGCGCGGCAGGCTTGTGCTGCCAATAAAAAACGGGTTTCTTCTTGGTAATTGCCTGTCAACACGTCAGCTAAGTCTTGTTCTAGATTGTCTGGTTTAATATCGGTTAAAAAGCCCAATTGGCCGCGATTAATGCCCAGCACGGGAACATCGCATTGTGATAAATAGCGAGCTGCACTAAGTAAATTGCCATCGCCACCGATGGCAATCACTAAGTCGCAGTGTTGACCGATTTCTTTGAGTGATTGCGTGTTTGTTTTGCCGTCAAGGGTCTTTGCGCTATCGGTTTCAACCACAACATGAATACGCCAGCTGTCCAATAAGGCCAAGCAGTGTAATAAAGTTTGTGCAACACGTGGATTACGGTGAACACCGATGAGGCCAATGTTTTTGAACCTTGAGTTCATATCAATTGCTCCTGCTGCGGTCCTTGTGGTGGTACTGGGAAATCAAAATGCTCAAACGCCAAGCGACTCGCCATACGCCCGCGTGGGGTGCGGATGACAAAGCCTTGTTGAATTAAATAGGGTTCAATGACATCCTCAATTGTGCCTCGTTCCTCGCCAATCGCGGCCGCAATATTATCCAAACCCACCGGGCCGCCATCGAATTTTTCAATCATTGTGAGTAAAAATTTGCGATCCATTAAATCAAAACCTATTGGGTCAACACGTAACATGGACAAGGCATCATGCGCAATTTGTTGATCAACTTTACCCTCAGTTTTTACTTGTGCATAATCACGGACACGGCGTAATAATCGGTTGGCAATGCGTGGTGTACCACGCGAGCGTCTTGCAATCTCTAATGCACCGCTGTTGTCGAGATCCATTTTTAAGATCTGTGCAGAGCGTAGAATAATCTGACTGAGGTCTTGAATCTGATAGAATTCAAGACGCTGAACGATGCCAAAACGATCACGTAGGGGTGAGGTTAATAGGCCAGCGCGAGTGGTTGCACCAACTAAGGTAAAGGGTGGCAAATCGAGCTTGATTGACCGTGCTGCTGGGCCTTCACCAATCATGATATCAAGTTGATAATCCTCCATCGCAGGGTAAAGGACTTCTTCAACCACGGGACTTAAGCGATGAATTTCATCAATAAACAATACATCATTTTGTTCCAGGTTCGTCAGTAGAGCCGCCAAGTCCCCAGCTTTTTCAAGGACTGGACCAGAAGTCTGCTTGAGTGCAACCCCCATTTCATTGGCAATAATATGTGCCAGCGTCGTTTTGCCCAAACCTGGGGGGCCAAAAATTAAGACATGGTCCAATGCCTCTGCACGTGCTTTGGCTGCAGGGATAAAGACAGCCATTTGTTCGCGCACTTGTGGTTGGCCATTGTAATGTTCTAAAGTTTTGGGACGAATGGCACGATCAATGGCGGTGTCATCGCCACGAGCATTGCCATCAATAATGCGATCAGTTTCAATCATAACGCTTCTTGTTTGTTATTTAGGTTAACGCCATGGGGGACATGCAACGTGGTGGTGGGGAATGCACACTCGGCACCGTATTGACGAATAATTTTTTCAATATGCAATAAGATACGATCTTGGATCATTTGATAGTCTGCCCACACCGTAGTTTTGGTGAAGGTATAGATTTGAAAGGTAATGGAAGATGCGTCAAACGACATAATGTTAACCAATGTTGTTCGTTGCTGATCAATGTCTGGATGAGTGGTTAAGTAGCTGCGAATCTCAGTTAAGATTTGTGGTAACCGCTCGGCATCATCATAGCGCACACCGATATTCTGTTTAATGCGGCGATTATTCATACGCGAGGGATTAACAATCACCGCGGTGCTAAAAATGGCATTAGGCACATAGATTGGACGTTGATCAAAACTACGAATCCGAGTCATGCGCCAACCAATATACTCCACCGTTCCTTCAATCGGTTTATCTGGTGAGCTAATCCAATCACCAACGGAAAAAGGCTTGCCAAAATAAATCATTAAGCCACCAAAAAAATTGGCCATCATATCTTTAGCAGAAAACGCCAAAATGGCACCGCCGACGCCACCAAACGTTAATAAGCCAGACAGTGGGACTTTAAAAATTCCCAAAATAACTAGAATGGCACAAACAACAAATATAATAATCACTAAGCGGGCGATAAAGTGAATACTCTGGTTATCAAATAAATGATTTTTGTGCTGAGGATGATGAATATAATGTTTTTCAGCTTCACGCGCGACACCAATGCCAAACCATAAAATTGACAGGGTCAATGCCATAGAAAAAATCTGATCGAGGCGATACTGCGTTAAAGCAATCATCAGGTGTTCTTCAACGATGCTAAACATCATCATTAAACCAATTATCCAGATAACCGTGCGCAGTGGGCGACTCAATGCTTTCGCCAAGATATCATCCCAGTCGTTTTTGGTGCGTGCACTTTGCATAACCCACAGCCTCAGGCTATATTTCACCACCTGATTGAGAATAAGAATCAAGAGGGCAATAACAAATAGTTGGATAAACAATTGCCAGCCTAAATGTAGTTGCTGCCACCAAGTTTGTGCATGTTGAATAATCACAATGAGTTATGTCAATTTTTTCGGAAGGTTACTACAAAAGTCAATGGCTTGCCATTTTAGCAGCAATGATAATGAGCGAATGTAGTCTTCTTCAAGATATTAGTGTGTCTAATTATTTGTGTCGGCTCAGGTGGGGCTGCTGCTTAAAACCCAACTTCCCACCTGTGCGAAAATAATCTCTCTGGCGAGATCAATTAATTCAGCACAGAGCCCAAGTGTCATCAAAAACAAGCTGCATTGATCGTTGATCTTGGTTAAGATATGAAATGGAGTGCTTGAACGTAAAGTTCATAGGGTGAATTCTCAATGAGTTCAGGTATGGTTAATGGTTGTTCAGGAGGGCTCGATACACGGGTAGATGCACGAACAGTATCATAGACTCGATTCTCTCCGTCTATATAAATTGAGTGTGAAACTATATATTGGCCTTGAGAAAACATATCGTAGGTTACGATAGCATGACCACCTGGATCCATTATGATGTTAAATAGTCGGGTTTCTTTATATTTAAAAGACAGCTTATTGACAGTAAGGCCAAATTTTTCCATTTCATTGACTCGATTATTACTCCCTATTTCAGTTTTAAAAAAACTTTCTAATTGATCAACAGTAACTGGAATACGTAAATCATGCAGAGTAAATAAAATAGCGCCATGTCCACAGGCAACACCATGAGAGCCTTGAGTGTGATATTGATTATATTTTTCTTGCGCATATGCATATAATTTCCAAATATTCCTGAGTGTAAACTTTTCCTCTGGGTTGTACGTTGACGGTTCACCACTAGCATCTGCTATATTAGCATGTCTTAAGCCTGTCACTCTTTCTGCATCTGGATTGAGCTCACCCAAACCGAACCCTTTTAGACGTTGATATTTCATATTTACTTGGGATCTCAAACTTTGATACTCAGAGTAAACGTCAAATTTAGTAAAAGCATATGCAGCTAAACTTCCCTGTATGCCACCCATTGCACCGCTGGTTAGCAACGAGCTGGTATTAAACCCCGGGCTAAATGCTTGTGCCGTCGCATT
>CBFIHN010000015.1:0-32252 GCA_965662575.1 Gammaproteobacteria bacterium | reverse complement strand
TTACAATAAAAACTGCTTGTATCTCTGTGCATGGGCATGCGCTGATGTGTATACATTTTCATTTTATATTGGCAGCAAGGGCGCGTAAGAACTTGGAGCTTGTTTACAATAAATCAGCTAATAACAGGTTACCAGCTAACCAAACACTTCACCATCAACTCCAGTTCACGACTCATTGAAAACATTCCTCAAAAAAACTTTGGCAAGCTTGCCAAGCCCGCTGGGTGGTTAGCGCATTGTATTCACGCCCCATCTCGGGTGGACCAATTTTATGCGCCTCAGGATCGGTATAAGCATGCTTGGTATTGCTATACAGCATAAACTGCACATCAGCGCCTTTCATTTCCGTCATTAACGCACCAATCTGATCATGTGGTACTTGCGGATCGTCATAACCATGCAAAACCAAAACTTTGGCCGCAGTCGTTTTTTGCTCTAAATCTGGTGCAACTAAGGCACCATGCAAACTGGCAACACCTTTTACATTAGCGCCAGCTCGCGCTAAGTCTAAGCAGCATAGTCCACCCAAACAAAAACCCATCGCAGCAATATTGCCACTATCAACCATATCCAATGTTGTAGCAAACGCTAACGTATCTAATATGCGATCTCTCACTAGCTGGCGGTTGTTAAATAGCTTCATCGCATGCGCCATGCACGTTTCAAGATCATGACCTAACTGGCCTTGGCCATACATATCAATTGCAAAACCCACATAACCCAACTCAGCTAACTTCTCTGCATAACCTTTAGCAAAATCATTACACCCCTCAAAGGCATGCACCACCATCACCAAAGGCTTTTTCTTGCCGTCATCATGGTAAGCCAAATAACCTATGCAAGTTTCACCACCAGCTTGGTAAGTGACTGTTTTTGTAATCATCGATTTATTCTCCTTGCTCAAAACGATAGTATATTACGCTTGCTAATACACAGAAACAGCACGCCATGTATCTTCTCAGCTTCTGCGTACCCGAGTCACATTTAGAGTCTGTCAAAAGCGCCCTATTTCAGCAAGGCGCAGGTAGATTTAATCACTATGACTGCTGCGCCTGGCAAACTCAGGGCACTGGTCAATTTCGCGCATTAGATGGCAGCAAACCGTTTATTGGCAAGCAAGATCATATTGAGCAAGTTGAGGAATATAAGGTCGAAATGATTTGCCAGGACTCTTGCCTTGATGCAGTTATTAAAGCGCTAAAATCAGCCCACCCATATGAAGAACCGGCTTTTCAGTATTGGCGGATTAACAACTAAAGACTGTTCGCTCACACCCTCTTTTCTGCAAGATCAAAACTGCATTTTTACAACTTCCCCATCCTTAGACTTTAAAATATGCCGCACGAGTTTTTCAAAGTCTTTTGCTGAGATCATTTGATCTTCGCTGTGCTTCAAGTATTTCTGATAAGCGCGATAGCCGATCAAGGTCAGCAAATTGTTAATTTGTGGAATGGTTAACTTTGACAGCACTGTTGGCTGTTGTGGATACCCCATAATCGGTTGCTTTGGTTTAGGCATATGCTGTTCATAAGCATACGTCAAGGCAATCAATTCACCCTCACCATACATCTTGCCAATCAACTCTAAACCAACTGGCATATGCGGACTGTCCTTTAGATACCCACCAATTAGGGTAATCGCTGGCAGACCAGAATTAGAAGACACCGCCAAATGCCAAGTATTCACATGACTAATATCGTAATTCGACCAACCTTTTTCATTAAGCGGCATCAGCAAAGCGTTTAAATGATGCTGCTTCATGATTGATTGCACATATGCGCGATTTTTGGCAAACATCGCCAATACTTGTTGATAAGTTTTACCGTTTTTAGGCGCCGTATCCTTAATATGCTCTAGGCAACCTTTTATCCCACCAAAGGTTTGTGTGCGATCAGATAAACAGATATCACGATAGTTTTTACGCGTTGATGGGAACGATGCCAAATAATGATTCACATCTTGCACCTCTCCCGCCATATTATGTTCACGATTACGGTCAAACTGTGGCAACTTAACTTTAACCACGGTCGCGCCAAATTGCTTCAGGTGCTGAAAAGTTTGCTTGAAGATTGCCATCGCTTGTGGGTAATGATCGCTCATCGTCAACTTGCCATTAACGCTGGTAATCACACCAATACGCGCACCCTTAAGTGCGCTGGCTTTAAGATGCTCGTTATAACTTTTTTCACGTTTGATACCTTGTGTTTTAGGGTCACTAGGATCAGCGCTGCTGGCAATCACTGATAAAGTCGTTGCCAAATCGGGGATATCTCGGGCAATCACACCGGCAACGCCATCTAAGTTGCCACGAGGGAAAATACCATTTTGGCTAATCAGCCCTGTGCTTGGACGAAGACCATAAACTCCATTAAAGGCTGCTGGAATACGCACCGAACCACTATTATCTGTACCAATACCGACCATCGCAAAATTAGCAGCAACGGCTGCACCGACACCGGCGCTAGAACCCCCGGGATTTAAATTCGGATCAAGCGCATTACCAACGCGACCACTTTTACTACTGATGCCAGACATACCCGATGCAAATTCATCCATCGCGCCTTTGCCAATAATCAAGCCACCGGCAGAACGAATTTTTTGCACCAAAAATGCATCACGGTTTGGCTGCGAACCTAGCAAACTCAAAGAGCCAGAAGTCGATGGCGTATCAACCGTATTGATATTATCTTTCACCACCACGGGAATACAGTGCAATGGCCCAACAAAGTGATGATGCTTTTTATAATAGCGATCTAGCTGGCGAGCCTGTGACAACACCTCTGGATTCAAGGCGACAAACGCATGAATTGGCGCACCTCGCGCCAGGCTTAAGTCATAGGTTTTGATGCGATCAAGATAGGCTTTAATCAACTGCACACAACTCAACTTTCCTGAACGCATGGCGGCATGCACAGAACTAATTGTGTCATCGCTTAATTGAAACTTGGCGTTTGCAAATGCGCCAAAGGTTAGACTGCTTGCACTAAGGATTAAAAGTGCCTGTACTGCTTTTTTCATGAACCTACCCCTAAAACCATATCCTGATGCTCAATATCCGCATCTAAATAAATATCACTACAAACACTAAAGCTCAATTTTTGATAAAACGGGATTGCATGACATTGTGCGCTAAGAACCACCTTGCTAATTTCTGGATCTGATTTTGCAATACCAATAACATACTCCAGCAACTGCTGACCAAAACCATGACCTCGACACTCTGACAACACTGCCATCCGTTCAATTTTTAGTTTCTCGTCAAGCTGACGTGTACGCAGCGTTGCGCAAGGCTTACCTTCATCCGCTAGCAAATAATGTCGACTCTCTTTATCCAAGCCATCCCACTCAAGCGCTTCAGGCACATTTTGTTCAATAACAAATACCTGCTTGCGAATTGCAAAATAGGTGTTGATGTCTTGCTCTGTTGTTGCTTCAGTGATTTTTAGCATTTATACCCAGCCACCAAAATATTGCGGAAACCAGCAGCAATGGCATCTTCGTCTTGCTCAAATTGCTCGAAGCGCTTGACTACTGAATTATATTCCTGCTCTGTAAACAAACCTCGCTCAATGCCAATATCTTTGGTTGTAATTAGCCCCAAACGATAAACCTTTTTTTCTTCGGCAGTGGTTAGAATCGGCTGATGAGTTTTGATGACAACTTTTTTAGCGCCAAACTGCTTGAGCAGCGTTGGCATTTTGAAACCGAATGTAGTATCCAGCCCAGAAGCCTTAAAGTTCTCAATACAATAGTCATGCCACTTTTCTTGTTCAGGGAATGGCGGGCAGGCAAAGGCACAGTGCTGCTCTGGCGTTAACGTTTCATAAGTTAGCACACCACCCGTATTCAACCCATCATAGATTTGCTGCAACGCAGACTCTGGCGCTTGGGTAAAAAACAACACCCAGCGGCCATAGGTAAAATCATAGCTCAAGTTTAATTCATGCAGCCGAGTGACATCGTGGCAGATAAACTCAATATTATCGACACCACGCTCTTTAGCCGTTTCACGAGCAATATCAATCTGGGCCTGACTATTATCCAGCGCAATTACTTTGCCTTTTTCTCCTACATGCTGCGCTAACCAGCAAGCCATATGACCTGTGCCACAACCAACCTCAAGCACTGTCATGCCTTTATCCAAGCCTTGAGATAATATAAATTGCTGTGCAAACGGGTTATAAATTTTACTCAAAATAGTGAGGCGCAAACGATCAGCTTCGCCGGTTTTTAGAAAATAGGTTTGGTCGGTCATTTATTAATTCTCTAATTTCAATATTCATTAAGCTTAACGTTCATTACAGCCAATAACTTCTCCATCATCAATATCCCACTCCTTAGAGCAGAAGTCTTGATCAGACATATTGACTAACATATTAGCAATTCGACAGCCCACACTTTTCGCTGGTAACAACATGCCATCTGACTTTAAATTTCTAAAGAAATCTTGGCTTTGAAACTCACTGCCATGCTTGCTATCCCTAATCGTATCCTGCATTGGTGTATCAACTGCACCGGGCATAATTGAACCCGCTAATATTCCAAGCTCTGACCATTCTTCTTGCCATACTTTGTGCAGCATAAGTAGTCCAGCTTTGGAAATTGAATAAACTCCTGCACCGCCTATAGTGTAGTGCGCAAGCCCAGATGAGATATTAAGAATTCTAGAGCCACAAGATAATTTATCCAAAAGCCGTTGAGTTAAAAACATAGGTGCATCTAAATTTACCGCCATATGCTGACGCCACTCATGGGGCTCGACTTTAGCCAAAGGCCTTAATGGCTCAGCCATTGCTGCGTTATGCACCAAATAGTGCAACTGCGACTCAACAATCGTCTGATGAACTAGTTGCCAACCCTCTTCAGAAGAAACATCCGCAACAATGCATTCAATAGCACCATCAGATAATGATTGAGTCTCCTTTAAATTTTCAAGGCGCCGACCAGCGATATAAACCTTAATACCTTGTTTAGCTAAAGCCAGTGTAATTTCACGACCTATGCCACTGCCACCACCCGTTACTAATGCTGTATTCATAGAAACTCCCCAAATAAAGATATGCTCTAATTATTTCACTAATATACACGCGCACTACGTTGTAAAAAACTAAAACATCTGATTAGCCACTTTGGCATAACGATCTGTTGCCAAGGCGTTTGTTAGATTAAGAATATTATGTTGCGCAATAATCGTTTTGCCGAGTAGATCTAAAGCCTCTGCTTTCTTGACCACAGCATCACAAATCACATCACTCATCGCGACATAAGGGTTCAATACATCAAACCAAGAACCAGTATGTGCACTTGGTAAAAACTTATCCAAAGCTTCACTGGCTTGATAGTAATCTAAAAACTTAATGCCACCACCAATCACATCTGCCGTTGCTTTAGCAATTGGCGCCTCACTGCCAAGCTGATCATAGCTGCCCTTTTGCAACTCATTGGCAATCCGGTTCATCTCAGGTGAAAACTGATTGATCATTGCCTTAGCTTCTGCTTCTTCCTCTGGCACATCGACACAAAACACTTCACCAACAGTAACGCCGACCTTATTAATCAGCCCATACGTCGAGTTAACATTGTGCACCAAACCATAGTTAAAACCCATTATGCCAGGTATATGTCCACAGCCAGGCGAGTTAAAAACTACAGCAGGAATAGAGAAATACTTCAGCGGCACCAACTGTGCTAAAGCGCCACCTAAAGAATGGCCGGTGACCGTCATACGAATTGAAGGATATTTTTTCTTTAGCGTCCGATAACAGGTCTGTACAAAGTGCCAGATTGGCCCCATATAACTTGGCACACGATCATCGTGACCTTGGCCAAAAACATCGGCAAACCAGCTCACCATATCAACACCATCGTTGCCAACGATAGTGGCCACGGTGCCACGGATGGCAACGGTTGCTGCGACAGGCTGACCTCTGTAGTACTTTACATACAAACCTGCAAAGTAGTTTAGATTTGAAGGGATAAATCCAGGAAGGCCATTAATGAGGTGCCAACCATCCAAAGGGTTACTAGGCCAGCCAAGTGAAGGAATAATGGTAAGGCCGGCATAACTAGACTTATTAGGATTATACGTATGACCTGATAAGCAAGCATATTCATGAACTTTTATCATTGTTTCCCCTTAAGCAAATTAAATTCTAATCTAAGGTTTTGAAATGGGGATATAACAGCAGAGCTAGATGAAAAGTGATCCCCAGAAATAAATTTTAAGCCGCTAAAGCCCTCGCATGACAAGTTTGCACAGCTAAAGTTTTGGTAAGAATTTTTTTTACTAGCTTCTTGTGCTTTATTTGAGAAAATCGCAACCCCTGTTGCTACGCTCGATAAAGGTGATTCATGTTTAGGCAGCACTCCAAACGCATAATACAAACCTGAAACAGCCCACTTACAAAATCCTGGTTCGTATTTTTGCAGGGGTAATTTATATTCATAGTGGCCAGAGCTATCAGGCTTTACCTTATAAAATAAAAGCTTATCTTGTGATGAATAAACACCATTAAATTTACTAATAGTATAATCGCATTTAGGATTATGCGTTTCATACACCAATATCCAAGTAAGCTTCAAATGCTTACGATATTCCGGAGCCACATAGCCTTTCACCGTCATAAAATATTTTGATGGTGTCTTCGCTATTTTAGGCTGAAATTTTTCAGGAATTTTACGCGGATACTGATAGGGTGATTGTTCACTACTGCAACCAACAAGGATAACACCACCTAACAATACAGTAGCAAATTTAAACGATTTCATTTTGCGCCCTCAATCAAAAAATACTTTACGCACCGGAACGGTTTCAGTGGCGAGCGAAGTTGCAACTAAAAAGTTCTGAAGAGCGCGCAGTGTATACACTTATACACGAGCACTCTGAAGGAGTTTTTCGTTGCAAATACGCCGTCAATGGAAGCGCATAGCCACAACAAACAGCCTTAGCGCTAGCTAAGCTTGCCTGCCTCTAGATCATACCCCGATACAAATGGAGCAGCCGCTTGACCTTGAGCATTTTGCTCAATATAACTCAACGTCATCTTGGTGTAGTTTAAACCGACTAACTCAGTTGGCTTACCATTTGCACCGACCGCATGATGATAATCGCCAACCATCACATTGTCTAAAGTGTATTTCATATAAGGCGTTGCTTTGCTGCCAGTGGTACAAACATGAATCTCAACGGTTCCAACCACTTTGTGAGAGCAAGAGGCTTCAAAAAATTTATTTGATGACTTATCTAATATTTTAGTAATCGCCAGTTCAGTAGGCGCAGGATAACTACTATCACGATCTGCAACTTTACCCACCTGCATTGGCAAATGGTTTCTAATCGCAAAATCAAAAGACTGCAGTGCAATCCATTTTTCATAACCCTGCGTGGTGACATTGCCTGGCATTTCAGGCACTTTCATATAAATATCGCTCATTATTAACCTCTATAGTTTTTAATATCATCCATGATAACATGATTTAAAATATAAAGACATTTATTTGTCTTCATATAGGGCGCAAAGGCTTGTATCTGCGCTTGCAATTCTTGAATTCCAACTTCAATGGTGACTTACAAATAACCCTGGCGCTCCCACGCTTAACCATCATCTCGCCATGCTTGCGCGAGACAATCATTGCCAACCCCCGTCCATCATTGTAAAAGACAGGCACCTCATCAGATAAACCACCCTCGATTTTCATCAACGTTTGATAAACCGGACTGTAATATTGGTATTTGTCTGGAAAGGGAATAATCTCCGCTGTATTTCTTGACTTATCCATGTTCTCATCATCCTCAGTCATTATTCCCCTGATGGCATGTAGTCATGATCATCATGCTGCTTACCCATTTGGAAAGCTAACTCTAATTTATCATCTACAGCCAACCGCCCAGACAATTCAGCATAGTCACTGCCAACAAAAGAACTAGTCTTATCACAGCGACTAACAGAAACTTGATAATGGTCTTCACACCTTACGCTTTCTGCCATTTGATACATAAAGCGAGTCATGGGTGCTTCTTTAATATTTGCTTTCATTACAACAACCTCCTCAGGGTAATTAGTAGTGATTAACGCTCAGCGCGACGAACTTTCATTTCCTCAACTTTCTTAAGAACAACACTTTGCTCTTCTTCAGTTAGGCGTGGGAAAATTTTTGTTTTTAGCAAATGCTCACCTTCTAAAGGGAACGTACTGTTGTCTAGATCTGGGTAGTTCACAATGAAGTACACATGATTGTTAGCACGAACTTCTTCCTGGCCTAGGAATAAACGAACGTAAGGTAATTCATTTTTAGCTACTGATGTCATAACACAATCTCCTCATGACTAGATATATTCAAAATTAAATCATGGACTTCGCCTTGATTTATGAATATAATATGCATATTAGAAATGAGTGTCAACAGTTATTATTCATTTTTTGTTAATAATTTGATTTATTAAGCAAATAACCAATTAATAACACAACCAATCCTTGGTATTGATATTCGTTTCTTTGAGTTTTATGAACCATTTGCTATATAATAAGGATAAGAGCTTGTGGAACTATTGATGACTAAAAAGGCAATCGGCATTGGCGATATACTAAGTCGCCTACTATTTGCAAAGAAAATGCGTGCAACTGAATTGGCACGAGAAATCGATGTGCCTCAACCCACATTGCATCGCATTACAACTGGCAAGTCCCCGCGACCACATAAATCAACACTTGAACCTATTGCTGATTATTTTGATATTAGTATTGATCAACTAACCGGCCGCAAACCATTGCCTGAGTCCGTTTGGGGTGATGCAATTCCTGCTATGCCGAGGAAAGTGGAAGCGATTGAAATTCCCTTTATTCAATGGGAAGCACTATTAGACTTAGAAGGCGCGATAGAAAACCCACCAGAAACAATTTTTGGTTCATCACAACTTGGTGGCAATTGTTTTGCCGTAAGAATGAATGATTCCTCAATGGAACCCGTGTTTGAACAAGGCTGTGTTTTAATTTGCAACCGCGATAAAAAACCAACCGACCGGCTTTATGTTTTAGTGCGCTATGCGAATAGTGAAGTAATCACCTTCCGCCAACTAGTTGATACTGGGGAGCACCGATTCTTAAAGCCACTTAGCGCGGATTTAAGCACCTTCCCTCTGCGACTGCTAGAAGATGAGGACACGATTCTTGGCACTCTAGTTGAAACACGTTTGTATTTTGGAGATTAATGATGTCTGACAAAAACCAGAAAAAAGGCTTAATTAACAATATCGGCAAAGGGCTAAAAGCTGCAAAAGACATCATCAAAGAAAGCGCATCACGAGCTCGCTATCGCCTGGTGGATATCGAAAAAGATGAGTTCGACAACTACACAGCAACCATACAAGTAATCAATAAAAGCCAAACCTTTAAAATGAAGCCAGAGGAAATTTTAGAATCAGACGAAATGACTTTATGCTTTTCACCAATTGATATCCGCACGCTGACCTATCTTGGTTATCTCGGCATCAATGCACCGAAATATAAAATCTTAGCTAAGCGTCTATCTGAAGATGACTCTAGAATGCAATTTGCTATTCATAAGAAAGGGACTAATAAAGTTGAAGTAAAAACTGCCGCTGAGATTTCTGGTGATAAGGAAATTCTACAAAGCCTTGATCAAAAAGATGCGCATGCGGTTGGGTTTACGACAGCTGAAGAAAAGTCTGCTGTGGAGAAACAACAACAAGAGTCATTAATAAAACAGTTTAAGAAAAAAAGTTAGAGAAACAGATAGCATAATAGCTAATTCCTCATGCTCCAGATAAAACTCAAAAAAGCTCACTTAAGAAATAAATAAAAACTGTAGTAGAAGTAATAACCCCTAGACTAGCAATACAACTCCACCCCCAGTGAGAAAATACATACCCCGCCATTGCAGGACCCACAGCACCCCCCATAAAGAAAATAGCAATATATAGGGAATTCAAACGCCCTCGTATTTCCTGCTTAAGTGAAAAAAGGGCCTTTTGGCCGAGCACAACATTACTAGCCACACCAATATCCAGCAACAAAGCAGAAATTATTAGCGCAAAGATAGAGTGCCCACCGTCAATTCTAGCGACAACAAATGCCACAATCACAACTATAATCGCCCCTGCTGTGCCAGGCCGTATCCACCCCTTATCAGCAATTCGCCCTGCGATAGGCGAGGTAAAACCTCCTGTTGCTCCAGCGAAAGCAAATAATGCGATCTGGCCTTGCGAATAATGAAAAACATGCGAGAGCTGCATGGCAACTGACGACCAAAACAAACAGAACAGGCCAAATAAAATGGCATGGTAGAGAGCACGTCTGCGTAACAGAGGATAAGCCCAAAGAATAGTTGGCATAGAACTTAGAAGCTTTCGATACGACATCTGATGCTTCGGCACGCGCAAAGGCAAAAAATAATAAAGTAAACAAGCTAAAGCAGCCATAAAAACAGCAGAAAATATAAAAACGCCTCTCCATGAGAAAAATTCTGCAAAACCACTAGCCAGGGGCCGCGCAAACATAATTCCGAACAGAACGCCACTCATAATTTTCCCAAGCGCCATTCCATGTTCCTCAGCCGGTAATATATAAGATATAAATGGTAAAATAATCGGTGATGCAACCAAAGATATACCTAACAAAAAACACAAGATCAAAAAGACTACCTTTGCTTTTATGAAAGCCAGCCCAAAAAGAAATAAGCAAGAGAGGCTTAATAGCGTGACTATTAACCTTCGATTTTCTGTAAAATCGACAAGAGGCACAATAAACAGCAAACCTATGACATAACCCACTTGTATTAACGTTACAATAAGCCCTATTAATGATGGAGCTAAATTTATTGAAGCCCCGATGGGGAAAAGAAGTGTCTGCGCATAATACAAATTAGCAACAATAGCCCCACATGCAATAGAAAGAATTAGTATAAGCCCGTTACGCGTAAAAAATTTCACATGATATTTAGTAGCTGGGCTCATACCTGTGAAACCGCACTTTCGATTTCGATAAAAGTCGCTTTAATATCTTGGTGAGCAAGAGCTATTGCATCATCTAGCGACATAAGCTTTTTAAAGCCAAATAATTGAACAATTTTCTCCAAGCGCTCTTCAATAGAGCCCCCAACAACAGTATAACTAACCCCAAGATCTCCCAAAGTCGCCAGCAACAACTCTTCTGATAACGACCTAAACCTCTCGGAAACAGGACGGTGTCCATCCTCAGCCAAAGGAAACTCAATTGGCAAATGGATAAAGTTACTATAACTATTCTTCGCATGTTCCCTGGCAATAGCACCAAAATTTGTCATCATATCTTCGTAAGACAGAACTGACTGTGTTCTTGGTATATCAGAGTCTTGCCCCTCTTTCGGGTCCATTCCTACACGAACCCGAGCCATCCCATACACCCACTCATTTAATGGCGACCCATCAGAAACGAAAGACTCTAAATGACTTTCTTTTACTGCTCGCTCTATCGTACGCCGTACTGCTAATTGCATCAATTCGCCAGGACCACATTCTTCAAGCCTTTTTCCAGGAATCGCAATGGGTAAAATTTCTCGCATTGCTTTTGCTCCCGTTGTAGGAATACCTACCAAATGAGATAACGCGAATGTAGTTGTGGTCTTACCACTTGAATAAGTTCCAGATATAACTAATTTCACAACTTCTTTCCCCAGTAAAGTAAAATAAAGCTAGTGTGGCAGCGCATGACCAAGCCCATAAAAGATAACCATATTACCAATATAGCCCTCAGCATTAATGCATCGCCAAGGCACTCCATCCAACAAAACCTTTTCACTTCTCACAATATCAATACCAACAAAAGTCTCGTCAGAATTAGTCATGGAAACAATAGAAAAGCGCATTGCTCTCATCCATAGTGTAGAACTATTCTCTCGTGACAAGCCATCCAAGAAATATAAATAGCATTGCGCTAATTGCGAAGTGATGACCATTGCATCAATAGGTGAAGCACAATAATTAAAGCCAACTACTGTCTCCATACCTTGATAAGCTGCACGACTGGGATAGCTATTATCAAGAGTTGCCGTGACCGAAGAAGCGTCTAAATTAACAAGAATATTTTTAATTTCATGTTGAGCCCTCGTGAAGCCCAGACCATAAAAGTTACTATTGAATTTCCCTAAAATATCACTAATAAAACTATAACATACACCTTTCCTGGAAATACGGGCAGGAGGATTGCACTTAAATGGGATTTTCAGTTGAAGCTCCACCTCTATTCCGCCAACGTAACTGGAGAAAGAAATCGAGTCACCATTTCTAGAAGATAGACTAGCCGTTGCTCTAAAATTTTTTAAATCCTTAAGCGATTGCCTACCTGCTTTACTTGAAAATGAGATGATACTAATTGCTCGACGCATAGCCCCTGAAAGGTTGTACAAAACCGTACAGAAAGCCTCACTCAACTGCAATGCAATAAGCACAGCATCAACGCTGCTCAAATGCACCAACTGAACACTTGAGCCTTTAATAGACCAATCTTTAGGCATGGAGACAGAGCAGGTAGAGTCTATTGCGTCAGGTGTAACTACTATATCTTTTATTACTCGAGTTGTACGCTTATACCCACTAGAAAAAAAACGCTTACTTTTTTCACCTAGAGCATCGTCGATGCATTTAAAGTTTTTCTTCATTTATACTCTATATTTTCATGATGCTCATCATGACTGTCTGGCTTAAGTTCGTCGCAAGACTCCCCCATGACAAACCTACTCCAAAACCGGATAAAACAACTCTTTCCAATAATTCAGCACTAAAATCTTTGTAACAGTGGCAAAGTGCTAGAGGAATGGATGCCGGACCTGTATTGCCATAATGCTTGAGTGCAATAGGAACTTGCTCTATCTTAAGGTTTAATTTCTTACGCAAGTAATTAAGCATAAACTGGTTAGCTTGATGCAACATAAACATGCCAACCTTACCTCTCTCCCAACCTGCCTGAGAAAGTACGGCATTAATAGATAGGGGCACTTCACGTAGTCCGAATTCCATAATACCATAGCCATTCATACAGAGGTTAGAATCATCACTCCCATTTTCTGCTTTAGCAATCATTAAGTTTTTATAGCCCAAGCCATCTGTCATAATATTAAATATAATATCGTGATTACCTTTTTCTACAATTGTCGCAGCCCCTCCGTCACCAAATACCAATCGGGTCTTGTGGTCATCCGCTCGGAGATATTTGCTAATTGTGTCACCTACACAAACTAGAACCCTCTCACAGCTACCGCTACTCAGCAGCAATGACGCTTGATATAGACCATAAATATAGCCTGAACACCCATAATTAATATCAAAAGCAAGAGCTGATTTAGGTAACTTTAATTTTCCGTGTAAAATGCAACTACTTGCTGGCATTTTATAATCTGGCGTTTGAGATACAAAGATTACTGCGCCAATAGACTCTGGGGATATTGATAACTGCTCCATTAGACACTGCGCAGCATATAGGCAAAAGTCAGAGGCTTTTTGTTCAGGCAATGCAATACCAACTGACTCAATACCCGTAGACATCATAACTCGATTGATCTCACCGCGACCAAATGCATCACTTAATGTGTGCAAAGCTAATTTATTTTTAGGCACTACCGATGAGATGCCTTTAACACACAAGTTTCTCAACTTGATATCCATAGCGACTCCCTTTATGCGCTGGGACGCTTTACATCAGTTGTTTTATCTTCAACCAATTTAAAAATATCGCCAACAGTCTGGCATTTTTCTATTTCTTGGCCTTTAATAATCACATGGTAGTATCTTTCAAGAGAAGCTATAGTGGAAACAATAGATAATGAATCCCATAACTGGCTATCTTGCAGCATAAAATCATCCGTTAATACCTCAGCGCTAACCGCTAATAATTTTGCTAACTCCTCTAAATAACCATGCCTATCTATCATATTTTCCTCTTTAATTCTCTCAGGGTTGATTGCGTAATTTTTTGAATCGTTCACTGTGAAATTGACGATCCACAAACTCTACTCTCTGCGGAATTTTGTACGGTGGTAACCTATCTTTACAAAAAGATCGCAATTGCAATTTAAACTTTTTTTGATTACAACCCTCTTTGATCTTTAGCATTACTTTAACAATATTCCCCAAAATTGGGTTAGGTTCGCCCACAGCAAGCACATCCTCAACCTCCTCCATTTTTAACAAAACACCCTCTATTTCAGCAGGGTAAACTTTCTCACCAGCAACATTAATTACTTCAGATTTTCTACCGAGTATTTTTAGGTATTCCCCTTCAACTTCTACGGCATCACCAGTTTTAAACCAGCCATCTTTAGTAAACGGCGCTGGTGCATTCAAATAACCCAGCATTGCTGACTTAGCTTTGATTTCTAATAAACCCCCGACAACTCGAGTTTGAAAACCCTCTCCACCGACTTTAACTAACAGAGAACCTGATGATTTCGATTTTGAACGCAAGATCCCTAGCTCTGACAAACCATAAGTTTGCTGAAGCTTAATTTTTGGGAAACGCTGATGAAAACACTTCAACGTACTCTCTGGCATGACTTCTGTACCATAGGTTATTAGCTCCAAAGAGTTCAAATCATATTTCTTATATGCCTGACTCAATAGCATCAAATTAATAAATGTTGGCGTTGTCGGTAATATTTGCACCTGGTACTTCTCAATTGCAAAACAAATATGATCTGGCATCCTCTCTTCTGGAAGGATAATACAGCCCCCATTAGATAATGTATAAAACAAAGTATTAATACCGCCAATATGGTCAAACAATAGAAAAGCCAATATCCGCTTTGAGCGCCCCTGCTTTTCAAATTTATCCAGTAGTGGTAATAAATCATGAACCACTGCTTTGCTTTTTCCATTTGAACCAGATGACATAATTATCAAACCGGGGTGATTTTCTTGTTTCAATTTCAGCAACAATGGGCTTTGCTCTTTAATCCTATCCAGCCTTTCCACAGTGCAGTGCGCTTCACTGAAACTTAGAACATATTCAACATTAATAATTTGCTGATATTCCAACTGCCTTTCCAATATAACTTTTGTCATGGGTGCGACAATACAATTTTTCTTTACTAACGCGAATAGCATTGCCACAGAATAGGAAGAGAAATCGGCATTAAGTTGAATTATAGCTCCCGATAAAACCCCATGAGAGTCCAAAAAGCTTTCATATTTAGCTATTTGTGCTACGAGCCATGCATAAGAAAAATGCTCTCCATGCATTACTATTGCAGTATTATTAGCCTGCTGAAACCGCTGAATAAAAGTCTGAACATTCATGCTATTCCACCTAGGTAGATAGTCTGCCCAGTTATAAAGCTACTTTCCTTTTTAAGATAAAAATCAGTAACATTTGCAATATCCTCAAACGTCCCCATTTTTTGAACAGCTTGTCGAGCAATTAATCTGTTTACTTTTTCCTTTGACAGAGAGCTAATTAGGCTAGTCTCAATTGGAGTAGGACCTATAGCATTAACAGTAATACCTAGCTCAGCCAATTCTCTTGCCATTACTTCCGTTAAGGATTTAATAGCAGCTTTTGACGCAACATAAACCGCCTCCCCTTCTAGTTTTAGCGGCACTGCAACAGTAGTAAAGTTTATAATGCGCCCTGCTTTGTTTTTCTGCATCAATTTAGCAGCTTCACGACAAAACAAAAATGTACCAATAACATTTGTATTTAATATATTGCGAACTGTTTTTACTGGTGTTAGCAATGTATGATTCATCGATGCAATACCTGCATTATTTAGTAAATTATCCACATAACCATACTTTTTCCGCACATAATTAAACAAGTTTCTCACTTCTTTTTCATTTGATACATCAGCAATAACATGTTCATAGCCGGCCAAATTCCAGTCATTAGAAAAACGACTGCAACCAATCACCTGATGCCCTTTAGCAACATAATATTCAGCCAAATATCGCCCTATACCTTTGCGCGCACCAGTGATAATTGTAATAGGCTTAGCCATATTGTTCTTTCTCAATAAGAACCTTAACATAAGAAGATAACGAGCCAATTGTCAAAAAAGGACTATTACGCTGTGACATTGCTTGATCATTCGCCAAAATAATATTAACGCCCAACTCATCTTGCACCTTTTCTTCCACTGAAATTATTAAAGAAACAAGCGCAATGGAATCAAGCACGCCATTTTCTCCGTAGAGTGCTGTATTTTCAACAAAGTTAGTATCCACCTTATTATCAAGTGTCTCATTAAGCTCTTCAATAGACTTGACGACAATCGCAGTTATTTTATCTCTCATTTCTCACACACTTTCCATGACTCGCCAACCTTTATTTTTGGCGTGATCTGTTAAAGAGGCATCACCAACAAGAGCTACCGGATGCCCAACCACGGCTAGCATAGGAATGTCACTAATATGGTCACCATAGGCGTAGCAATCAGATGCCTGAACATCATTTTCTTGTAGAAAAGCTTCCATCGCAACTCGCTTACCATCACCAATTGTTTGCGGGTCTAGAATGTTTCCGGTGTAGACTGCACCTCGCTGTTCAAGGGTAGTTGCTAATATATGTTTAACACCAAACTTATCGGCTAAAGGTTGCAGACAGTCCGGAAATGAACCTGAAACAAAAACAATTTCTGCACCTTTGTCCTGATGTTCGCACAATTCATCTATAACTGCTTTTCTATACAAGGCTGCATGATCTTGATCCAGCTTAAAAAACCACTCTTTGCCATACTCCTTAACTTTTGAAACTGGATGGTTCTTGTAAAACTTATAATAGAACCTATTCAAAAAGTTTCTATCTTTGCCCATGTGACGGTAGAGTTGTATTCGACATTTGGCAAACATAAATTTCATTGTGCCCACTATCTTTAAAAATGCGGTACTTTCGTAATAGTAACGCAAAAAACCCATGAGGCTATTTAAAGTAATGATTGTGCCATCAACATCAAAAAATGCATAATACTTAAGTGTACTTTTTGAGTTCATTTTCTAACTCCCAATTAACTCGTTGCTTATGACAAATACCATAGCTATTTTTGAAACAAGCGAAAATATTCTCTTGCTTTGTGGCTAAAAGATAAACTATCATAATGTCTACCGTACATCCAAGGAAAAACTCTCTTGACTGAACGAAGCCTTTTGCTTCCTAAAGCATCCCAAAAAAAATAGTCAAGAAAAAAGGGAATACTGCCCTTACCATAGAGGTTATCTAGTAGGATTATCAACATATTAGCGCATATTTTCTGGAGCAACAATGTCAAAAAAAACTAAAGGTTTTGACAATTATAAATATCGAGATCTCATTATAATTTTGTATGTGGCCTGTGCACTCACCTCCTTACCACTTGGGTATAAGCTGATTCATTTTGGCCCATTCATCCTTTCTGGCGCAGCTTTTTTAGTACCAATTAGATCACTCATGGGTGACATTATAACAGAGGTATATGGTTATCGTTTTGCAAAGCGTCAAATTATCAACCTTATTATTGCTGCATTGTTCTTTGCCATCATATCTTTTGCAATTATCCACCTTCCATCACCATCGTATTGGAAACACCAAACTGCATTTGAATTTATTCTGGGTAGGACGATATACACCGTGCCTATGGCTGTAGTGGGTTACTTGATAGGCGCATATATTAATGTTTACATCGTGAGCTACTTTAGGGTCTTGCTTAAAGGACGATTTTTTTTCCTTAGAAGTATTGGGGCATCTATTTCTGGAGAACTAACGCAATACATTATTGTTTTAAGCTTACTTTATGCAACCGTGCTGCCATTCGACAAACTAGTAAGGCTGATTATTTTTGATTACTCACTGCAATTAATCTTCATTGTAATAGCAGCCGTGCCGGCATCCCTGATAACCACCCTTCTAAAACGAACTGAAAAAATTGATCTGAGCCAAGAGATAATCAGATTCAATCCATTCAAAAAGACTGCTAGTTAGAATGATCAAGTTTTACTAAAGCAACTACCATAGAGAAAGCAAAATAATGCCTATACCAACCATTCAGCCCCCTAGACAAGTTAACTCAGAAGAACTTTCGCAGCTGATAGAATGCGGTATTGCTTATGTCCCAATTCCTGAGAACCTAGCAAAAAAATTAGAACTCATTGAAAAAACAGGGAACACATACTTTCAACAGCCACAAGACAGAAAAAGGCAATACCTTTTCACTCCTGAAACACGCGAAGGTTTCTTTGACCAAACTGCAATAGGCTATGATATTGAACGCTATATTATTCGAACATCGCTACCATCTGACCCTGCTTGGAACGCATGCTGCACGGAAATGCTGGAAGTTAGAAAGTACATCAGGCATGAAATCTTTGAGCCATTATTGGTTGCTCTGTTTGGACACTTAGAAATTGACCCAGAAAAAATTAAATCCTATTTCAAGGCGGCTGATAGTACCCTTTCCATTTTATATTACCCTCCACGCGACACATCCAGCGCAGAAAGGCGACTCCGACCTCATGAAGACGCCGCATTGATGACAACTGTTTGGACTCAAGATCCAGGCCTTGAGGTAAATATTGAAGGCAAATGGCACTCAGCCTCGGCTAAAAAAGGACATATTACTCTAAATCTAGGGCACGGACTAAACCTTATGCTAGATAACAAGTGTCATGCTGTGAAACACCGTGTCCTGCTACCAAACAATCAGTCTAAACTATCACTGGTGTCATTCTATACGCCAGACCCAGCAGGAAAGTTTATTAATGCAGTTAGCGGAAAAAAAATTGCTGATACTTTTGGCGAATACGCTACAAACTACCTAGAAAAAAACTTCCCTAAGCTAACAACTGTAGCAAAATTACAAGCAGCTAAGTAGCCACCTAGATATTGCGACTACGTTGATTAGCGTTGAAGAATAGTAAGCCACCTTATACCCTGCTTTGTTTTTACTCATTTTTTATCAAAGAAGCGCTTCTAAACCTATCTGAGCCCGCTCGCTTTGCTGACCGCAACAAAAGCCATCATGCTGCTAATGCATAATCAACATCCAGATAAGAATTTAAAAGGAAAGGCTTATGAGACTAAAAAATAAAGTTGCTATCATCACTGGTGGCTCCCAAGGTATTGGCGAAGCCATTTGCTATGCTTATGCACGAGAAGGAGCCATAGTTATTGTAGTTAATAAGAACAGCCCTGACTTAGGCAAATCCGTAGCAGATAAAATTAAAACTGATGGCGGTAAAGCCGAAGCTATTAGCTGCGATGTTACAAACCGCGCAGAAGTTTTTTCGATGGTTGAAAATATAGTCGCAAAATATCGTCAAATAGATATTTTAGTTAACAATGCCGGACTTGCTGTATTTAAGTCTTTTGAAGAACATACATTAAATGATTGGAATTTTATGCTCAGGACAAATGTCCCGGCTGCCGTTTTATGTTCACAGGCCGTTATACCTCATATGAAACAACGGCGTTATGGCAAAGTTATTTTTATTTCTTCTAATGCCACAGTCACTGGCTTCCCAAATTTATCAGGATATACAGCAACTAAAGGTGCCTTAAATGCCTTAAGCAAGGCGCTTGTTGGCGAGCTTGCCCCTTATGGAATTAACGTTAACACACTATCCCCTGGAAGCACCGACACACCTGGAAACAGCGTTTATGTTAATGACCCTGGAATTGTACGGCAGTTAGAGCAGCGCAATCCAACAAGGAAAGGCTTTATGCAGGCACAGGACATTGCAGGCCCAGCAGTTTTTCTTGCATCAGATGATGCAAAAGCCATATATGGTCAAAACCTAGTTGTAGATCAAGGCCTGACCTCCACTGTTTTCAGTTCTGCACCCTCTAAGCTGTAGCCATTGAGTTAACAAGTATCATCTCAACAGCCACTATCAACATGTAATAGACTAAAGAAATTGCGACGACTCTTGCTAAAATGATTCTAATTTTGGAACAGCTGTTCCAAAAACACTTCAACTTTACAAACTGCCTCTCTTAACTCAACAATGACAGGAGTTTCGCGCCTAACAAATAACGTTTGATGTGTTATGTTTAGGATAAGAAACCTGAATTTCCTGCTCAAATGCCATCACACAAATATACAGAGTCACTGTATAAAGCATTTTTACAAGCGACCAGTGTTCGTTATTCTGGTTTAGCACTATCAGAAGTTAGCCCTATAGAATTATCCCATGACAGTATTAGCCGCTGGTTAAACAGCAAGCACTTTAAGCCGAGTGAAGTCTGGTCGATTACCGAAGAGCTTGTCGATAAAAAAGCGCCCAACCTTTTAATTGCAGACGATACTTTGCTCTCTAAAAAGCACAGCAAAAAAATTGATTTAGTTAACTACCAATACTCAGGAAATGCTCATGATGTTATCGCAGGTATTGGTTTGATCAATCTGCTTTGGCATGGCCTTAAAAGTAAACAAACAGTGCCAGTGGATTATCGTATTTATGATAAAGGTAGTGATGGAAAAACTAAAAACAAGCATTTTTGCGATATGTTGTCTTTGGCTAAGTCTAGGGGTCTACAGCCAGATGCTGTTGTATTTGATGCCTGGTACTCAAGCTTAAAAAACCTGAAGGCAATTCGTGATCATGGTTGGGTTTGGGTGACAAATTTACGCAAAAACCGCAAGGTTAATCGTGGTGAGAACTTAGGGGAGTTAAACATTCCAGATGAAGGATTATCTGTTCACTTACGTGGTTATGGTTGGGTAACTGTATTCAAGTTTGTGGCTAAAAATGGCCGCATTGATTATATGACGACAAACATGGAGAGCCCAACCCGAGATGGAGTGGAAGCCATCATGAAAGCACGTTGGTCAATTGAGGTTTATCATCGGGAGCTGAAGCAAACCTGTGGCATTGAGCGCTGTCAGGCACGCACCGGTCGAGCGCAGAGAAACCATATTTGTATGGCAATTAAAACCTGGATCGATATGCATATTTTAAGGACTAGAGAGAAAATATCTTTATATGAGCAAAGCTGGACTGTTATTAAAAAAGCTATCACGGAATCTATTCGTGCCAATTTGGCTTTTAGCTAAACGCGAAACTCCTGTTAAAGTATTTAAGTTACCACCGACCTGACCGGCACGAGCTTTGCTTTGTAGCTGCGCTTCAACATCAGACCACGTTTGCGTATAGGCAGTGACTTACACACCCGCGCCACCAGCTTTGTTTAAAAGCGGGATAAAATCCGGGCCAATCAACTCATTGAACTCATCGGCATGCACGCACACTGAGTGAAACTTCTTTTGCTCAGCAGATTGTGTAATATCCGATTGCACACCAAACTTATACAGCTGCCCTGAGACCGAGCACAAATCTGAAAACATCGAATTACCGACCGCACTGGCAACAGTTGCATCTGATAAGGCATCCAACCCCACATAGACAATCTTTTTACCGCGGATTACTTGCATCCAATCAAAGGTTGGCCTGGGATCATCAAGATCAAAATAATCGGGGGAGATCAGCTCTGCACTGCGACCGGCGGTTAGTTTTTCTAGTAGCGGTAACAGTGATGCCGTCAGCTTATCGAAGTAGGTTTTATCGTAGCTAAATGCCGAACATAGGCCGGTTGCAATATCATCCTCAATATTTTGTTGCTGAATATATTGCACCAAGGCGACTAAAAATTTCGGGCGATTGCGCAAATGCACCGGCAACTCGTTGCTATGAATATTCGGTATTAAGGTTTCCACTTCCTCTCGCCAACCTTGATCAGTTTGGCCAAGCTTTAGTGAAGCATAGTCAATTAACAAGCTATCAATATTAAGAATATGGCGTTGAATTTGCCGATAGTCCGGCTTTCGCCCGAGTGCAACTAAAGCACGTGCAACGATATTGACAAAACGCCAAGCAAACTCACGAAAAGCTTGTGACTCGCCACTACCTGGCAATTGGTTTGCAATGCGATTAGCCACCTCGGTAATCCGCGCAAACTGCCCGACTGGGTTATATCGCGCTGAAATATCAACAAACCCCAAGTGAAACACCAACACATCTTGCTCACGCCCAGCACGTTTGGCTGCAAAATTCTAATTCTTCTGCTGTCGATTCTCGCCCTAACACAGCATTACGATGTGGATAGCGGCCAAAGCGTTTTAAGATTGCTAAATGCTTATGCTCGTATTCAAGATTATGGGCTAAGCCCGGCGCTGAAAATAACTCTAGAGCTTGTTGATGAATCTTTAACGACTCGCTATGCATATACGGCAATAACATAAACGCACGCTGCTGTGGTTCTAGCTGCAAATGAAACTTTTGCTGAACAGCGAACTGCGCCAGCATCAATGCCTGGCCATCATAAGCAAACGCCTGTGCACTTTCTCGAAACATGTTGCGAGAGAATTGATCAAGCACAATAATCTCAGCCAAAGCACCTTGTGCCGTATCACGCCATTGCCAGAGCTCTGCGTTTGCAGCCATACGATGCGCATCTAAAAATCGAGAGCGAATTTCCTGATCTAGTGCGTCATTTTTTGCATACCAATCTTCAGGCTTAAGCTTCTCAAACCAAAACTTTAAAATGGTTTCTTGTTGCATTGATAGTTCCTCTAATCTTAATTATGGGGCATAGTGGCTCATGTGATAACCATCCAAATCGGCATCAGTCAGCAGCACACGAACAGCAATATTATTCGTTGTGCTTAAGCCTCGAAGCAATTCATGCAGATACTCACTCGCAATAGTCTGCAGCATTTGTTTTTGCTCTGATGTTCTACCGGGAAGAATTTGAATCGATAAAATCATAAAACCACTATCTGCCACATTATCAGCAATCGTGTATTGTTCAGTGCAATGACTCCAGGATTTACAACTGGCTAATTCTGTTTGAATTACCTCCACCATTGCTTGGTGAAGGCGTGTAAAGAACTGCGTTAAGTCTGCGCCTTGCAACGCAATATTCCTGGTGTATTCAAGTTTGGTTAATGGCATTTAAGATCCATCAATTGCTTTGTAAACTACCATACTCACTTTCGAGAATTCGATCAATAAAATCTCGTTTTGCATTGGTGTATCGCTCTCGATCTTCCGGGCACTCAAAGGCTAACTGACACTTAAGTTGCTCGTACTGCTCGCGATATAAAGCGTTTTGCCTCAAAGCATCTCTAAATGCAACACGCTGTTTAAACTTTTTACCCATCGGCATCATGTGCACATGGTGGGTCCTCGCCAAACCATAAGGAGGCATACCTTTAAAAAAGCGTCGATGCTGTTTATTTGGGTTCTCTGCCCAATAAATATAGCCTAAAGACTCTAGGGGTTTAACCCATTGGTCAGCATTATCTATATCATTCAACGCAATAAAAATATCAATGACTGGTTTTGCTTTTAACCCATTAACCGAAGTGCTACCTAAGTGTTCTATCGCAACAAACGGCAAACCAACAACCTGCTTAATTGCTTTAATCTCAGCAGCAGCCTGTTTTGGCCAGTTTGGATTATACGGATGGATGACAATGCCGTCCCTGGAAATAAAATAACAGCCGGATGCACCTTCAACGCTCTAGCTAGCATTAACGCTCGCTCACGTCCTATTTGAATTCGTCCAGATTCTAGCGCAGAGATATTGGGCTGTGAAATACCAGTCAACTCACTCAACGCCAACTGCGACAACTCCTGAGTTTGGCGCAAGATCTTTAGAGATTCACCGGGCGTTACCTTCGTTCTATTTTCTGCTAGCTCAAAATCTTGTTTATTATATCGATTTATAGCCACCACTCTTTAAAGCTTGTTAAAATTCACTAATCTATTTCTAAAACCATATCCCGATGCTCAATATCCGCATCTAAATAAATATCACTGCAAACACTAAAGCCTAATTTTTGATAAAACGGGATTGCATGGCACTGCGCACTGAGCACCACCTCACTAATTTCCAGCTCTGATTTTGCAAGATCAATGACATATTCCAGCAACTGCTGACCAAAGCCATGGCCTCGACACTCTGACAGCACTGCCATCCGTTCAATTTTTAGCTTCTCGTCAAGCTGACGCGTGCGCAGCGTTGCACAAGGTTTCCCTTCATCCGTTAACAAATAGTGTCGACTCTCTTTATCCAGGCCATCCCACTCAAGTGCTTCAGGCACATTTTGTTCAATAACAAACACCTGCGTGCGAATTGCAAAACAGGCGTTAATATCTTGCTCTCTTGTTGCTTCAGCGATTTTTAGCATTTATGCCCCGCCACCAAAATATTACGGAAAAAGCCTGAGATAGCATCTTCGTCTTGCTCAAACTGCTCAAAGCCTTTGACAGTTGCATTATATTCCTTCTTGGTCAATAAAGCTCGCTCAATGCCAATATCCTTGGTTGTCATTAAACCCAAACGATATACCATTTTTTCTTCAGCAGCCTCTGCGGGCAGGGCAGCGTATTGATTAATATATTGATATAATCAACAAACTTGCCCTAATTTGCTGAGAGACCACATGAGTGTCAGACTATCTTGCTCATTAGCAATCCTGACCAGATTATTCATTAAAGCACATTGATATTTAATTGAAAAACTAATGCCCACAGCTACAAAACAAAACAAAAATAAACATAATCGTATTATCCCCATTGCCATTGGACTGATTATGCTCATGGAACTGGTTGATGGGAGTGCACTTAACACCTCACTACCACAGATTGCGCTGAGCTTACATGTCAATGCCATACATTTAAAAATTGCGATTACGATCTATCTACTAACATTAGGCATGTTTATCCCTGCCGCTGGTTGGCTCGCGGATCGCTTTGGCGCAAATAAAATATTACTGATATCCATTATTGGTTTTATCATGACATCGTTGGTCTGTGCCTGTGCCACTGACCTTGGCATGCTAACTGCCGCTCGTGCACTACAAGGTTCTTGTGGAGCCTTCACAATGCCAGTCGCTAGGCTCGTCATGATTCGTCTTTATCGAGACCGTTTAGCAGAAATTTCTTCAAAGATTGCCACCATCGTCACACTAGGCCCTTTAATTGGCCCATTAATTGGTGGGGCACTGACCACTTGGCTAAGCTGGCGATTTATTTTTCTAATTAATTTGCCGATTGGCTTGAGCTTATTATTAATTATCTGGCGATTTTTCCCTGAGATTGAACGCAATCCAATCCACCATTTTGACTTTAAAGGTTTTACCCTCCTCGCCTCAGCGCTGATTACTCTATTGGGTTTCTTTGATACGATTATCGCGCCAATGGCTTTGCCATATAAATTTCTAGTTGCCTCACTGGGTATTCTGTTTTTGATTAGTTATATTCTCTATGCAAAACGCAAAGCTTATCCTGTTATCAATGTGCGCCTTTTTTGCAACAGACAGTTCAGATATTTTATTTCAGTGAGTGCAGCAACACGTCTACTATCGAGTGGCATTTGGTTTTTATTACCACTGTACTTACAAACACTACATCACTACTCTGCTCTAGAAAGCGCCCTATCCTTGCTGCCAATGATTGTTGGTGTTTGGATTGCAAAATGGTTTACTAAACCAGTTATGCTGCATTTCAAAAACCAGCATATTTTACTAACTGGCCTTATTCTAATTAGTCTATTTCAATTTTTATTTGCTTGGGTTGTCAGTCATTTTAATCTTTTGATTTTAATCAGCTCATGTTTTCTTGAAGGCTTTGTGATCGGCTTATTCATTACCATAGTGAATGTAGCTATTACACAATCATTAAAGACCAGGGATCTCACTGCCGGCACGATTATTAATAGCGCGGTCATTCAGCTGAGTGGCAGCTTTGCCGTATCTTGTGCTGCAGTCGCTTTGATTTTGAGTTCAGGGATACAAACATTGAGTTGGCAACAAACTTTACCCGCATCGAGTTTTAGCATGACGCTAATCATTGGTGCTATCGCCATGGCAATAACTACCATCATCGCTTGGCTTCGAAAAACTTAAGGTAGCTATGACGCAAGCCACTTATCTCTCAACGCAACCACACGGTTAAAAACTGGTTTACTCGATGTATGTTTTGTATCCGCACAAAAGTAACCCAGTCGATTGAACTGAAAAGTATCGCCAGCTTCGACACCCAATAAAGATGTTTCTACCTTAGCCTTTGAGATGACTTGCAAAGACTCTGGATTTAATGCCTGCAAAAAATCTGACTCAGCACCAGGGTTTTCAAGATTAAATAATCTATCATAGAGACGAACTTCAGCATCTTGTGCTTGCACGGCAGATAGCCAATGAATAACACCTTTAACTTTACCTCCATGAGCAGGTTTTTTGCCCGCTAAGGTTTCAGGTAAATAATGACAGTGCAACTCACTGATATTTCCCTGATCATCTTGAATGACACTATCACAATGAATGACATACGCATTAATCAATCGCACCTCTTTACCAGGGGCAAGCCGAAAATACTTTGGCTCTGGCTCAAGCTTAAAATCCTCACGCTCAATATAAAGCTCTCGGCTGAATGGCAGTTCACGACGCCCAACATCAGGATTTTGGGGGTGGTTGCTCACAGAAAGCATCTCAACTTGAGTCTCAGGATAATTAGTAATAATCACTTTCAGCGGGTTAAGCACGGCCATTCGACGCTGAGCATCTTGATTTAAGTGATCGCGCACACAATTTTCAAGGATACTCATATCGATTATTGAGTCCTGCTTAGAGACCCCCAATTGCGTACAAAATTTGCGAATTGCCTGCGCGGGAAACCCACGCCGCCGCATACCACTTAAAGTCGCCATACGAGGATCATCCCAGCCATCAACATAATGACCATCAACTAACTGCTTCAGCTTGCGCTTGCTGGTGATCGTATAATTGAGATTAAGCCGTGAAAATTCAATCTGCTGTGGGCGATGAGGCATTTGGCAATGCTCAACCACCCAATCATAGAGTGGACGGTGATCTTGAAATTCAAGTGTACACAATGAATGCGTTATGCCTTCAATTGCATCAGATAACGCATGGGCGAAATCATACATGGGATAAATACACCACGCATCACCGGTTCGGTGGTGTGTTTGTCGACGAATACGATAAATAACCGGGTCACGCAGATTGACATTACCAGCACTCATATCAATTTTTGCACGCAAAGTATATTGCCCTTCTGAAAACTCACCAGCACGCATACGTGCAAACAAATCAAGGCTTTCGTTCATGCTGCGACTGCGATCTGAGCAAGCTTGTCCAGGCTCGGTCAGTGTACCACGCATCGCCTGCATTTGATCAGCAGATAAGCTACAAACATAGGCTTTATCTGCTTTAATTAATCTAACAGCTGCTTGATAAAATTGTTCGTAATAATCCGAGGCATGCTTGATGTCCCCCGCCCATTGAAACCCTAGCCAGCGAACATCTTGCTCAATCGCTTTAGTATAAAAATTTTCTTCCTTCTCTGGATTGGTATCATCAAAGCGCAGATGGCATTGAGCACCGGCATAATCTTCAGCCAAACCAAAATTTAAGCAAATTGATTTTGCATGACCAATATGTAAAAAACCATTAGGCTCTGGTGGGAAGCGTGTCACAACCGTGCTGTGTTTCCCAACAGCCAAGTCGTTATCGATAATATGACGAATAAAATTGCTAGGTGTTGAGTTTTGTTCTGACATAAAGCATTTACCGTGTTCTGTCACTTGTGCAAAGAATCTGTATAACAGAGGAAACCCTCGGGTCAAACCCGAAGGAACGAATAAGGGCAATGGTGATGTATTTAATTGCTAATAGATGAACCGTTTGTTGCCATTGCTTCGCAGACAGAGACCCAGTTGTTCATACTCCGATACCCGCCGGCGAAAGGATGACATTTCATTGAATATCAATCCATAAAGCACAATAGTCAATGGGGGGATATTCTTACAAAAAAGCCCGCAGTAACGGGCTGAACAGTTTAAATCACAACCACTTTTAAACATGCCAATCATACGAATAGTGATATAAAATTGTGATTCAATTAGTTTCGATCACCGCCAAACATCCCCAACAGCTGCAGGATAGTTAGGAAAATATTCACCAAGGAGACATACAGCACCACCGTGGCAATGACATAATTTCGCTCACCACCTTGGATAATTTGATTGGTCATATACATGATATACGCACCAGAAATAAGCGCGAAAATCACAGAGATGGCTAATTGTAGCGCAGGCATCTTCAAGAAAATATTTGCAACCATGGCAACGACAGCAACAATAACACCAACCATTAAAAAACGACCCCAATGTGAAAAATCACGTTTGGTATTCATGGCAAATGCTGACAACCCCAAAAAGATCAAGCCCGTTGAACCCAAAGCCATCATAATTAAGCTTGGGCCATTACTAAAAGTTTTAATATAGAAATTAAGGATTGGCCCCAGACTCCACCCAACAAAACCGGTATAGGCAAAAGTCAAAACCAAAGCCCATGGACTGTTACGCACGGCATTTAATAAAAATGGAAAACCAATGGCCACAACTAAAAATAAGAAAATATTAACCGGCGCGGCATTATGCAGCGTAGAAACCGCGGCAGTCACGCTGCTAAAGATTAACGTAATTGCCAATAAGATATAAGTATTGCGCAATACTTTGTTAGTCGCTAATACTGACGCACCTTGTTGGCTCGCAATATGTGATCTGTCCATTTGAATTTATCTCCAGGTTTTTGAATTGAGAAGACTTAGTATAACAGCACCTGAGGCAAACTCAATAATCAATAAGGATGATTGCTTCTAAGCTAAATAACACCCAACTCATCACCTAACTATTAACTATAAACCGACCCAGCACCCAATGGTTGTGTTTTAAAGCGTCGATGAACCCATAAATATTGCGCTGGATAACGCTGTACATAAGGCTCAAGCATACTATTGTAACGTTGAGCATCAGCTGCAGCATCACCGCAAGGGTAATGATCAAAAGCGGGCAAAAACTCACAGGTGTATCCTGCATTATTCTCATTTCGATAAAACAAACAAGGAACCAATAATGCATTACCTGCTTTGACCAAGCTTGCCGTCGCTTTTAGTGTTGCAGTTGGCACACCAAGAAACGTGACCATTTCACTCAACTCACGACCAAAGTCTTGGTCCGGTGCATACCAAACAATCTCACCTTGACGTAGCAAACGGACTACCTGTCGAATTTGATCACTATAAACTAAGCCACGTGCATATTTTTTTCGTGATTGCTCAACTAATTCCCGAGTATTCACTTTACGACTACGCTTCATAACCAAATGCAATGGATAGTCTTGACAGACATAGCGGCCAATCAATTCAAGGCAGGTAAAATGTCCACTGCATAATAAAACACCTTGTCCCGTTTGTATTGCCTGCTCAAGATGTTCAATACCTTTATAGCTGAAAGGTATTGCTTGTAGTTTTTTATCCGATGCGAACCAGGCTAACAGGGCCTCAAACATTGCTTTACCAATAGATTGAAAAGCATGACGAACCAATACTTCCCGCTCCACTTGAGAAAGCTCTGGAAAACACAGGTCAAGGTTGACACGCGCAATATGCCGTCGTCGTTTAAACAAATAATAGCTCAAGTAACCGAGGGTACAACCCAAAGACATTTGCCATTGATAAGGTAAGCGCACCAACACTTTCAACACCGCAAGCAAACATTGAAAACTACAGGCTGTTAATGATTTAATCAGCCTATCCATTGACAACAATTTTTGCTTGCTGACGTAATGCGTACTGATAATCCTGCGCCAATAACGCTTGAGTTAGATAGGCAAACATTGGTGAACTTACGGCATCTTTTGTCGCCTTTCCCGGCAAAATTTTTGTCACTTGATAAACATAGATACCCTGATGATTAGACACACTTGCAGGGGTTGATTTAACACTAGAGAACACATGCTGAGTGAGCACAGCATCAACCCCGATTTGATTGCGACTCATGACTTTATGTTGCCAAGTATATCCAGTAAGCTGCTGCACTGACTGATGTTTAAGCTTAGCCAATAACTGCTGCGCTGCCACCTCAGTCTTTTGTTTTGCTTGCGCTAATTGGATAGCTGAAACAAGCTGAGCACGCACTGAACTCAGAGGCAATACATGTGAGGGAATTTTCTTCTCTAAACGCAAGACCAACGCTTTATTCGCTGATAAATTAATCACATCACTGTTGTCACCCCGCATAACTTCGGCACTAAAGGCCGCTGCAATCACTTTTTTATTAGCGAATAGACCACTAGCTCCCATTTTAGCAAAAGGCGAGGAGATCTTAATTTGCAGACCAAGGTTTTCTGCGAAATCTAATGACCCTGGATTTTCAAACGCTCTATTGGCTAATTCATTACCCTTGGTTGCATAAATACGTTGCGCTTTCTCTGTCTGTATAGCGTGACGAATTTTGGATTTCACCTGAGAAAAACTTTCAATTTTTGCTGGTTTAATCGCCAGTAATTTAATAATCTGCCATCCAAATTTCGTGCGGATAGGCTTTGATACTGAACCTACCGATTTTAAAGCAAATGCAGCTTGATCAAACATTGAATTGGTATTACTAATCCAACCGATATCGCCACCTTTTTTTGCAGAGATTGAATCATCCGACTGTGCTTTTGCTAATTGAGAAAAAGACTGTCCCTGACGTAATTTTTGCTCAATTGATTTTGCTAAGGCAGTGATTTTGGCGACCTTTTGTTTATCTGCATTCAATGGAACTTGTAAGACTATTTGTGCAATATGCCGTTGCTCCGGTTTAGTATAGTCTGCTTTATGCTGTTGATAATACGCTTGTAATTCAGAGTCTGAGACTATGATACTCTTTGCAATATCAGCTACTGATAGCATAACATAGGCAACCTGTATTTTTTCCGGTACAGTATAGTCAACTTGATGCGCTTGATAATACGCTTGCATTTGCTGTTGGCTTGGCTTCGATTGTGTCATCAATTTTTTATATGGTAAAAAAGTATAAACCACCCCACGCTTTTGCAAGCTCAAGCGCTGATAATGTTGCTGCTCATTAGGCAGAATAAAACTACTCGCAAATAAGCCACGCTCAAGCTGGCTCATGAGGATCCTGCGCGAAAGTTGCAACCGCAGACCATCGGTAGTTAATCCGGCACGCTGGAGAATTTGTTGATATAACTCTTGAGAAAATTTCCCTTCCTTTTGAAATGCAGGCATCGTCACAATCAACTGATCTATCTGTGCATTGCTCGCACTTAACCCGGCAACTCGGGCAGCATTCACCAAGAGTTGTTGATTAATTAGCTGCTGTAATACTTCTTTACGCAAAGCTTTGGCATCTACTTGTTCCGAACCCATTTGTTGGCGCGCACGCTGATAGGCATTTTGTAGCTCCGTGTCGTAAACTGGACTACCATCAACCTTGGCAGCAACTTGCTTTGTTGCACTACCTGAATCGATATAATAACTCACACCCCACAATGCAAATATTAGACACAATAGAGTTACTAAAACCCACATAATCCAACCTTGCGTATGATCGCGCATCTTTTGCATTAGCATGCTAATTACCCTTTGACATAGTTCAAAGGCGCTAGCATACAAGATTAACCATTTAAAATCGAGATATGGCTATTTAACATCGTCTCTCCAAGGTCAAGGCAAAGGCTACCCTGAGCAAGCAACAGGAGTAAACTTGACTTTTGCTTAAATCCAACTTGCATACCTTTCCCCTACAAGCCGTCACCCTACGGTTTGCCCATAGGATCTACAGTAGCTATCGGGCATTCATATACTTTGCTCAATATAATGAGTAACTGACTCTACGATGTAGTCGTTTTTTGAATTGCTAATATTAAATACCTAATTATGAGCTGTTAAGTCATAAAAATTTATTATTTGAATTAGTGCACTGGTTCCATCCTCAATATGGTTGAAACGACATTGAACAATAGCAAAGACTTTGTACATATAAAAATCACATCAAAACCAAGAAGAGAATTAAGGTTTCTCACATACAGAATCAAAATTTCACGATATCATATTTGCAATTAGCCGATCATTAAATCGAAATCTGCCGAAAAATAATTTGGACAATATTGCTCTAATTCCTTGCAAAAATCATCCTCTTGGCAAAAAATACGAATAAGCTGATTTCTGCTTTTCATAGCAAATTTTCTTTAGTGACATTTAGAAAACCGCTAGGATAGACCTCCCTATTTAAGCTAAACTCACACTAACATCCTAATTTAATTCAAATTAAACCTACAAATACCATTAATTTCATAAAAAATACGATGACTGTGACGAATTTTTCAGTCGCACTGGCGACGATTGGCTTGGTTTTTTCCTCAGCTAGCCTTGAGGCAACACAATTGTTAGGCCTGCAGCAATACAATGCCAGCGGGGATGT
>CBFIHN010000014.1:0-34129 GCA_965662575.1 Gammaproteobacteria bacterium | reverse complement strand
TTGACTCCGGTGCATCCAACTATTCAGTTTTAGAATCTGATTATGGATTAAACTTTCCCGCAGACTTAGTATTTGAAGGCTCTGATCAGCATCGTGGCTGGTTTCAAACTTCCTTGCTGAGCGCTGTAGCACGCAAAGGCCAAGCGTCTTACAAGCAGGTTCTAACCCACGGTTTTGTTGTTGATGGCAAAGGACATAAGATGTCGAAATCACTTGGTAACGTGATCTCACCGCAACAAATTATCAAAACATTAGGCGCGGATATTTTGCGTTTATGGGCTGCATCAACTGACTACACTTCTGACGTGGCAGTCTCTGATGAAATTTTTAAACGCACTAGTGATACATACCGCCGCTTACGTAATACCGCACGTTTCTTGCTTGCCAACTTGCATGACTTTGATCCAAAAAAACATATAGTGGCATTTTCACAAATGCTGACTCTGGATCAATGGGCAATTGCCAAAACCCGACAACTACAACAAGAGATAGTTCAAGCCTACGATCAATATCAACTTCATATTGTTTGTCAAAGAATTCATCATTTTTGCGCGATGGATATGGGTAGTTTTTACTTGGATATTATTAAAGATCGTCAATATACATGCCAAACCAACAGCTTAGCACGCCGTTCTTGCCAAAGCGCAATGTATCATATCATTCAAGCACTATGCCGTTGGCTAGCACCCATTTTAAGTTTTACTGCCGATGAGATTTGGCCGCATATCCCAGGACAAGCAAATGGCTCATCGGTCTTTACTAGCGAGTGGTATCAACAACTTAATGCTTTACCCAATAAGTCCGTATTTTCAATGAATGACTGGCAACAAATCATGCTAGTTAGAGATGAGGTCAACAAAGCCATTGAACAAGCTCGTGCTGAAAAGCGCTTAGGATCAGCACTTGAAGCGGAAGTCACTTTATATGTCGATCAATCGTTGTTGGAATTACTAAGCAAATTAAAAGACGAACTCCGCTTTGTATTAATTACTTCACAAGCCCATTTAAAACCTCTATCAGACCAAGGCCAAGCATCTGATATCGATGAGTTACGCATTGACATTCAAACAGCCAAAGCTGAAAAGTGTGAACGCTGTTGGCATCGCCGTGAAGATATAGGGCAAAATAGCCAGCACCCAACACTGTGTGCTCGCTGTATTGAAAATATCGACGGAACTGGTGAGGAGCGTCACTATGCCTAAACAACAAAATGGCCAATGGCGCTGGTTATGGCTGACAGTCGTTGTATTAATTCTCGATTTTGCCACTAAATATTTAGCGAACACTTATCTCGTGCTTTGGCAACCAAAACCGGTTATTCCTGGCTTTTTCAACCTCACTCTTGCTTACAACCAAGGTGCCGCATTTAGTTTTTTAAGCAGCCAAGGCGGTTGGCAACAGTGGTTGTTTATTGGATTAGCCTTAATTGTTAGCATCGTAATTTTTCTGTGGCTTAAGCGGTTACCAAAAAACGCTCAGTTACTTGCCGCAGGACTCAGCCTTATTTTAGCTGGCGCCTTGGGCAATTTAGTTAATCGCCTGACCATGGGCTATGTCATTGACTTTATTCAATTATATTATAAAGCCTGGGCATGGCCGACTTTTAATATTGCTGACTCAGCCATTTGCATTGGTGCCGTGTTATTGATTATCCATAGCATTAGGAAAAAAACCCTGTAATTTGGAACTCTGACGTTCAAAGTATAGGAAAAGCCTAATAAATGAGTAGTTTTTCATTTTTTTCAACGACGCTAGTGCCGCTAGAAATTAGTTTTCAACAGCTACATTATCTCTATGCATCATAATCAAGTCGTTGTAGATATTGATTATAACGTTTGTTGTCAGCGATAATCACCACATCATGTTATTCAAATTGGTCAAATATGAACAAAACAATCACCGCTAACAGCGATATTTTGCTGCACTTTGATATTCGCCTTAAAGATGGGTCGATCGCTGACAGCACCCATCATATTGGCCAAGCAATGCCATTAACTTTAGGCAAGCAAGTATTTTCAGATACTTTTGAACAAGCCTTAATTGGATTAAAGGCCGGTGATAAAAAGAAAATCATGCTGATGCCAGAAGAAGCATTTGGTGAAGCACATCCAGCGAATATTTATCAAATGCCAAAGAGTCGCTTAGATAACGTTGAATCTGATGAGCCCCTCGACATTGGTAGTATTATTCAGTTTAACCAACCAAACGGTCAAATCATGCCCGGCATTATCCGCGGCATTGATGATCATGAAGTAACCATCGACTTTAATCACCCATTGGCTGGCCAGATTGTGTTATTTGATGTTGAAATTATAGCGGTGCAATCATGACAACACGGGGGGTGCGCGGTGCAATTACCGTTAAAGAAAATAATGCGTTTGATATCGGCATAGCAACAAAAAATCTATTGTTGGAAATACAGAGTAAAAATGGGATGCGGACCTGTGATATTGCTAGTGCCTGGTTTACAACGACAGAAGACATCAATGCGGCATTTCCAGCCGCTATTGCTCGAGAACTACCTGGTTGGCCTGATGTCCCATTGATGTGTAGCCATGAAATGAAAGTTCCCGATAGCTTACCCATGTGCTTAAGAGTGTTAATTCACTGGCATACCGACAAAACCCAAAAAGATATAAAACATATTTACCTAGAAGGCGCGGTTACACTGAGGCCTGAGCTGAAAAATTAAAAGGGTTTTCTTAATCTTAATGCCGAGACAACGCATGGAGAATTTATGACTAACGATATAGCGAATCAATATCAAGCAAAGTCATACAACACCAATTTAAGGAATCGATCCCACACACATGACTAAATCCCCCGCCGCCGTAGTTGGCGTGGTGCAATCCGCATCAGTATAGGTTGGGATCACATAATTGGCACCATCAATAGACACCTGGATACCACTGGCTATTGCGTTTGAACCATTTAATTGCGCAGAGACCTGAGAGACGGTGACTTCAGAGCCCAACGTTGCCACTGTCACCGCGTGACCACTGCGTGCCGTGGCGCTAACTTCTTTTTTTGCCGCATCAAGTGCCTCATCTGACAAACCACTGAATAGCGGAATAACAACCGCAGAAATAGTCCCTAAAATCGTAATGACAATAATTAACTCTATTAAAGTAAAACCCGCATCCATGACATTTAATAAGCGTTTAATCGGTTTTACCCCTGAACTCCTTAAATAAAATAACACGAATTGATCACCTCACTCACCGCACTCACCGCACTCACCGCACTTAAACAAAAGATATTCAAATCTATAGATCAATTATATATCATTTCTTAATAAAAAGTTTTTCTATAAATTATAGTAAAAAAATACTGCCAAAAAAATTATCCTGTACTTTTAAAGTAAATTGGAATAAAATCGCGCCGCATATAGCGAATATTAAAGGTAAAAAAATGGTCCTACCCAGCGAGTTAGTGGTTGATTTGTCTCGAGTGCAATTTGCATTCACAGCAATGTTCCACTTTTTCTTCGTTCCACTCACACTTGGCATGACCTGGATACTGGTTATGATGGAAGCTGCTTATCTAAAAACGGGCAAGCAAGTCTATAAAGATATGGCTCGTTTTTGGGGCAAATTGTTTGCCATCAACTTTGCCATGGGTGTAGTGACTGGTATTACCATGGAGTTTGAATTCGGTTTAAACTGGGCACTATTTTCGCGTCTGATTGGCGACACATTTGGCGCTCCCCTCGCCATTGAAGGTGTCACTGCCTTTATGACCGAGGCAACAATGTTTGGTTTGTTCTTTTTTACATGGGATAAAGTCGGGAAGAAAACTCACTTCATCTTCACTATTTTACTTGCCATTGGTGCCAATTTATCGATCGTCAATATTATTGTTGCTAACAGCTGGATGCAACATCCTGTCGCTTCAGTTTTTGATCCCAGCACCTTCACCATGCACTTAACCAGCTTTATCCAATTATATACCCAAGAACTAGCTCAAGTTCGTGTGGCGCATATCCTATTTGCTGGCGCGATGACTGCGTCTACTTTTGTCTTGGGCATCAGTGCTTACTATCTGCTAAAAGGCCGTGACATGGGTTTTGCCAAACGTTCAATCGCGTTGGCTGCGGGCTTTGGCTTATGTTCTTGTATCTTCGCAGTTTATTTTGGTGACGCGAATGGTTTAGCTGTTGCCAAATACGAGCCGGCTAAAATGGCGGCAATGGAAGGTCAATGGGTAACACAAAAAGCACCTGCAGCTTGGTTCCCCATCGCATTCCCCAGCCAATCAGAAGAAAAAAATGACTTGCTTCTATTCAAAGTACCCGGTGCGCTCAGCATTATTGCAACTCACAGCCTAAGTGGCACAGTTGAAGGTCTGAAGCCCATCATGAAACGTAATCAAAGCTACATCAAAGAGGGTGCTTTGGCTTATGCCGCACTCGTCAAAATCCGGGCAGGTAAAGGCACTGCACAAGACATGGCAACCTTCGACAAATACCGTAATCACCTCGGTTATGGCATGTTACTTTTGAACTACACTGACACACCAAGCAAGGCAACAGCTGCACAAATTAGTCAAGCAGCTAAAGACAGTATCCCAGAAGTTGCCCCTGTCTTCTGGACATTCCGTGTGATGCTGGCCTGTTGGGGACTTTTATTCTTGATTTTCTTATTGAGCATGATCTTTGTTGCACGTCGCACAATCCAAAACAAACGTTGGTTACTCCGTGCAAGCCTATATGCCATTCCACTCCCTTGGATTGCGGCTGAAACCGGTTGGTTCCTAGCGGAACTTGGCCGTCAACCCTGGCTAATCAAAGGCATTTTGCCGACAGACTTTGGGGCATCCTCCCTGAATGAGTCTAGTATTATCACCAGCTTAGTTTGTTTTATTGCCTTCTACATTATTTTATTCTCTGTAGAGCTCTTTCTGATGTTTAAATTTGGTCGTCAAGGGCCAAGCTCATTGGGCAATAAGCGCTATCATTTTGAAACTATTGAAGCATAAGGGAAGCAATTATGATATTCGATTATGTCACATTACAAGTCATCTGGTGGGTATTAGTCGGCGCGGTACTGATCTTATACGCAACGACTGCAGGCTTTGACTTTGGTGTTACCATGTTATTGCCCTTTATGAACCGTCATCGCGATTTTCGTCAAGATGATGTTGAGCGTCGTGTCATGCTCAACACAATCAGCGCAACTTGGGATGGTAATCAAACGTGGCTGGTCTTCGCTGGCGGTGCGTTATTCGTCGTTTGGCCGGTAGTTTATACCACGGTGTTCTCAGGTGTTTACGCTGGCATGCTGCTCGTATTGTTCGCCTTTTTCTTACGTCCACCAGGGTTTGACTATCGCAGTAAAATCCATCGTGATGGCTGGCGTAAAATGTGGGACTGGGCATTATTCTTGAGTGCATTTTTACCCATCTTTGCTTTTGGTTTAGTTATCGGTAACTTATTTGTTGGCCTACCATTCCACTTCAGTGCTTTTGATATGCGCAGTTTCTATGATGGTAATTTCTTTGATCTACTGAATCCTTTTGGCATTGTGTGTGGTTTAACCGCTGTGGCAATGGCACTGACTCAAGGTTGTGTCCATTTAAATCGCCGGACCCGTGGCGAACTACAAGATACCTTCCGCCGCTTATATCGCAGTTTTGGCATGGTGTTCTTATTACTGATGACGATTGCTGGCATTATGTTAGCTTATCATGTCAAAGGATTTGTCTTATTACATTCCCCTACCAATGCCCCAGCACACCCATTAAACAATATTGTCAGTGAGCACACTGGCGCCTGGTTTAACAGTATGCAAGTGCATACTTGGAAATGGATTCCCGTTATTGTGGCTTATGCCGCAACATTAATTGGTATGACTTTTGCCAAACGCGGCAATGGTGGCTTCAGTTTTTGGTTAAATTCCATTGGCATTGCGGGAACAGTTGCGATGTTTGGCGCGACTTTATTCCCATTTTTGGTACCTAGTAGCATTGTACCAGATCAAAGTATCACAGCTTGGAACGCCACTTCTGCACCGTTTACATTGATGGGTATGTTTTATATTGGTGTTGTTTTATTACTCGCCATTTTTGCCTATAAATTCTGGGGTTATTACGCTGTATGGCGCAAAAATAAAACACTTGGCGTTGAAGATATCCACGCTGATTCACACACTTATTATTAGGAGCTGCGATTATGTTTTACACGATGACTGTGGTAACACTATTAGTGAGTCTATATCTGGGCTACAAAGCGACTTTGTCTATGGATAAGCACCTGGAAGAAAAAGGCGAATAAGCTACGAGACAAACAGCAAGCTATTGTAGCCCAAATTAGATACGACCTCCTGTGCAGAAGAGCCGCCAAACGTTGAAGTAGCTGTTACAAGCCAGGTAACATAACTGCTGCCCATAAGGCAAGACTTTAGTCACAACGATGAAAGCGCTATAATCCTCCAAGGTTATCGCGCTTTTTTATACTCAAATGAAACTTCTCTACGATTTTTTCCCTTTACTCTTATTCTTTATTGTCTATAAGACCTACAATATTTTTGCTGCAACCGGTGTATTGATTGCAGCCTCGGCCATTCAAGTCGCTTACCTTTGGTTTAAATACAAACGTATTGAGCCAATGCATCTAATGACTTTTCTTTTAGTACTTATTTTTGGTGGCGCGACCATTTGGCTGCATGATGTGATGTTCTTAAAATGGAAAGTATCTATTGTGAATTGGCTCTTTGCCTGTGCATTTCTATTAAGTGAATGGCTCGCACCCAAAAACATTATCCGCTATCTTATGGAAGCCAATATCAAACTACCGATGCCTGTCTGGCGACGCCTAAACCTGATATGGGCACTATTCTTTCTACTCATGGGTTTTATCAACCTCTACGTCATGTACCATTTCTCAACCAGCATTTGGGTAGACTTCAAAGTATTTGGCATGCTGGGATTAACCCTTCTTTTCATCATTATCCAAAGCGCTTACCTTTTCAAATATATAAAAGAAAATAATTGAGTATTTTTTACTTCGGTCAAAGCGCTTGATTTCAAGCACTAACTTGCCTATGATGCGCGGTCGATACCGTTTAAAATCAATAATGATCTAGGAGTTATTGTGAATTTATCTCGTCAACTTATCAGTCTTGCTGCTTGCTCATTGGCAAGCTCCGTGTTTGCTGCTAATGCTAATCATCAAGTAAATCAAGCTACTGTCGCACATAGTCAAGGGACTCTGTCAAAAATACACCACTTTGCTGACCAAGGCTGGCAAATACATTCTGACAGGAACAACCCATTTGAAAAGTTGTCCAGCTCAGACTTTGCCCTCTCTTTACTGCAAGAAAAACAGGCTCTAGGCATGCACAGTATTACCTTGGGCGGTTACTTGCAAGCTGATGCTCAATACTGGCGCAACAATAATATTTTTAAAATTAATAACGCCTCTGCCAGTGGTAGTGCCTTCTCAATTACCACCACAAAGCTCGATGCCAGCGCAAACATTAACCCCTGGACATTAGCTTTTATCTCTGGCGAAGCAAAAAACCTAGGCACGGTTGGTGAAACAAAACTTAGTGTCAATAAGGGCTTTTTGGTATTTGGTAATTTAGAAAAAAATCCTATCTATCTTACTGTTGGTAAAAATTATATTCCATTTGGCCAGTTTTTAAGTGGCGGCCCATGGACTTCCTCTTTAGACAAATCTGCATTTCATAGCGATGAAATACCGCAGATTACGCTAAACTATTATCAGCATGGTCTGAACACCCATGTCGCTCTATTTAATAGTGTCAAAGGCCAACTAAGTGCCTTTGCCTATACAGCTCAATATAGCGGCAAGCTGAATAACCAAAGTCATTACAGTATGGGTGCCGGCTATATCAATGACCTTCGAGGGATGAAAGATGCTCTTGGTAATATCACGACAGATCAAAGTGTCTACTCTAAAAACATTGGCGCTTTAGACCTTAACGCCATGGTGACTTACCAAAAATTCACACTGGCTGGTGAGTACTTAAAGACGACTCGTGCTGTTGCAAATAACCCGAAAGATGCATCTGCTTGGTCTACCTCATTAAGCTATAAAACACCAATCATGGGCAAAACAACTAACTTCCTAGTTGGTTACAGCCATACCAGCAACATGCGTGGTATTGCCATCGGCTTACCAAATGATCCTGCAAGGGGCCCAGCATCTGAATTAAAATCTCAAATCATTGCAGCGGCTCAACAAGAAATATTCAAAAACACTTTTGTTGGCCTCGAATATGTGCATGCGAAAGACTACAGCAAGCATTACGCAAATGTCATGACGATTGATGGTTCATACTACTTTTAGGTAGTAACCCATACATCACCTATGTCACCCCCGCCGTCGCGGGGATGACATCTCGCGCGGGGTATCGACCCAGTATCAAACAACCTATAAACAAGTAAAAAAGTGGCACCTTCTTGAGGTAAACCTCTAATACCAGGCCTAGTTAAAAAATGTTAAACTACTGACATCGGTATCAATAAAATAAGTCACCGCCATGACAAAAGACAAACAAGCTAGTGCGAACTCTAACCCCAAAAAAATTAATACAAAAAAAATAAAAACAAAGAAAAATCCAGCTATCTGGGTTTCTTTACTGGCGGTAATTATTACACTTGCAACATGTGCTATCTGTGCTGTACTGATCATCGACGGACTCAAGTTCAAACAAACTGAACAAAACAAAAACACGTTGTTACAACAACAAATCAACGCCTTGCAGCAGCAACAATCTCAATCTGTATCAAGACAACAGCTTCGGTCACTGTCAGACACCCTACAAGAAAAGTTATCGCACCAACAAAGACAAACCACTCAGCAACTGGCGAAAATACAATTGGCACTAAAGATCGCTGAAACCAAGTCACAACCACAACACCAATCTCACGCCAACTTTCAACAATTGCGCGCACTGAGTGCAAAACTCACCACGGCCATCATCAAACAACAACTGCATACACATGGAAATATTGTTGATATTGTTAGTCAATTGAACAATGTCAAACAAAACCTCTTCGCGCTATCTCCCGCAAGTCAGCCGGCAATGACACTGGTTAACGCATTGATGACACAAGTACGCGAACTACCAAAGCTCAACATTGAAAAAAGCCAACAACAATTAATTGCACTAAGAAAACAACTCGGGACACTCAGCTTTAAACTGACTCCTATGCTAGAACAAAATCCAATCAAACATGATCAAAATAATAAACATCCGCTCACTTGGCGCCAAAGACTACAGCATAGCTGGACACAGATTAAAGACCTTTTAGTTATTCACAATGATACCTCAATTGGTGAAAACCTACTCAACCAGCAAACACGCTTTCAGGTCCTACAAAGTATCGAACTCAAATTATCAGAGGCAAGTTGGGCACTTTTCCAGTATCAACAAGCCCGCTACCAACAGGCTCTAGATCAAGCACAAGCCCTAGTGACTCGCTATTGCCGGGCAAACCAAGCTTTAAGTGCATGGCAACAGAAATTACAGCAATTACGTCACAGCCCCATTCGCTACTCACTCTCTGCCATTGATGCCAACCTAAAACAACTTAATAACTTAATTTCTGCCTTAGCAGACTCTGGACAAACTGGGGTGCAGTGATGAAACGTTTCTTATGGTTACTCATCGTTATTGCATTAGCAACAGCTCTTGGATTCGTGATCCTAAAAGCACCCGGCTATGTATTATTGCATGTTAATACATTATCAATTGCAAGTCCGCTATGGCTATTTATTCTTGGTTTGGCCATTATCATTGCAGTTTCACTGATTGCTTGGCGACTAGGCCGCTCACTATGGCATTTCCCAAACCGTCTTCATCGTGGCTGGAAAAAACGCCAGCGCCAAAAACAGGATAACCTCCTGCTTGAAGCATTCAACCATGTCCTCCTTGAGGATTGGCCAGTCACAGAAAAACTATTTAAAAAACTTGCAGACATGAATTTCATGCGCCATCAATCATTATTGATTGCTGCACAAAGCGCCAAACGTTGCGGAAATCGCCAAGCACAAATTGACTACCTCCATCAAGCCTCTCGACTAAAGACCAAAAAAGATGGCGATCTCATTTTACTGGCGCAAGTTGATGCATTAATTGAAGAACAAAAGTGGCAACAAGCCGAGCAAAAAATATCAACCTTGCTCACACGTAATGCCAAAAATGCTTATGCACTGTATCGCCACTTTGATATTCTATTGCGCCTTGAGAAGTGGACTGATGCTATTGATGTACTCTCGCAACTGAAAAGTGCACCACTGGATGATAAAAAACGTGAACGAATGACAAATAGAGCTTACAAAGGATTAATTAAGCGTTCATCAGAAAAATCAAAAGAGGCGTTGCTCCATACCTGGCCAAAGATACCAAAAACTGTCCGTAAACAAAGTGTCATCCATGCTTACTATATCGGTAAATTACTCAAACTAGGCTTATTAACTCAAGCAGAAGAAAGCATCCGCAAAACCCTAGAACAAAACTGGGATGAACGTTTATTTGCACTCTATGGTTACACACAAGCCAAGGATACCCAAGCGCAACTTGAGCGTGCTGAATCTTGGTGGAAAAACATCACGCCAACCGCCAGTGGTTTATTAAGTTTAGGCTATCTATGCTATCGCAATAAAATATACCCGCGAGCCAAAGAGTATTTTGAGCGTAGTATTGCAGTAACCGAAAACACCGAAGCTTATATTGCACTGGGGAAAGTTCAGTTAGATATGAACCAAACGGGTGAAGCACTTAATAGTTTTCGTCAGGCAGCTTTACTCAAACAACAACCCGGATGGCAACAATGACACAACCTCATCATATTTGTCCCTCAATATTATCAGCAAATTTTGCGCATTTGGGTGACGAGGTGCGAGCGGTAATAACGGCAGGTGCTGATCGTATCCATATTGATGTCATGGATAATCACTATGTTCCTAATTTAACTTTTGGCCCAATGATTATTGATGCACTGCGGCAGGATGGTATTAAAGCCCCATTCGATGTACACCTAATGGTCGAGCCTGTTGATCAACTCATCACTAAGTTTGCACAAGCAGGTGCTGACTGCATCGTCTTCCACCCAGAGGCTTCTCGCCATGTTGACCGCAGCTTACAGTTAATCAAAAGCCTAGGGTGCCAAGCCGGGCTTGCCTTAAACCCGGCAAGCACAACGTCTCACCTTGATTACACACTGCCACTTTGCGACCGCGTGCTACTCATGTCAGTCAACCCTGGATTTGGCGGTCAGACATTTATTCCAGCGACACTGCGTAAAATTCAAGATGTACACCAACGCATCAAACAACTTGACAAAAAAATTCGCTTAGAAGTTGATGGCGGGATCAACACACATAATATTCGAGCGGTTGCTGAAGCAGGAGCCGATACTTTTGTTGCAGGGTCAGCTGTCTTTAATCAGGATGATTATCAACAAGCCATCACAGCATTAAAGGCACAATTGCCGTGAACAACCAGTATAAGACCAATTAATATGCCATGACTACATGTGATGGTGGAGGCGGCGGGAGTTGAACCCGCGTCCGCAAATCCTATTCCTCAGGATCTACATGCTTAGCCAATCGATTAATTTAACTGTCAACAAAGTTCGATTGGCGACCTGTTAACAGCGAGTTTCTAAAAGTTTAATCAATCATCAGCGAAACAATACTGATGACCACGAGCTTATTTAAATCGAACGCGCCACAGCCAAATAAGCACAACTGTATTGCGTGATGTGTCGCGGTTTAGGCGACGGACTGGTTATGCTGCTTTAGCGGCAACCAATACTGCATCATTTGCGGCTTCAAGAGCCTCTTCTTCTTTGCCAGTTATTAGCAAAAATGTAGCTGTTTTTTACGAGTTGAACTACACACTCGACATGCACCTAAAGGCCTCGAAATTCCCGTCGAAACCCATATCGCCCCCGTACTCATTATTCTAAACGATGTGCCAGTACTGATGCAAATAAACCGACATAATCATCACTACTGAATTCATTCTGTATTGCATAGTTGGCATTAGATCATCTTGAAAAGACCTAGTATTGAGACCAGAGTAACATTTAATTATGAGTCAACATGTCCAGAAAACAACATAGCCATTAACGCTTGATCTGATCTCAAATTCGGGTATAGTTAGCCGCGTATTTGATCACTTATAGAGACTCTTTTTTATGAGTATTGAGGCTGCAAAAGCTCTAGATAACGCAACCTTAAGCAAAGCACATTGGAAAGTTTGGTTCCTATCAGCGATGGGAATTTTTCTTGATGGTTTTGATCTGTTCATCATCGCAGTCGCACTGCCTTTTATTATCCATACTTACCATCCAACTCCTGCGATGGCAGGACTTGTGGTTACTGCAGCGCCTATTGGTTGTATTTTTGGCGCTTCAGTTGTCGGTCGTTTTACGGATCGTCTTGGTCGTAAAATGATCCTACTATTCAACTTGGTTTTCTTTGTTATTTTTGCGGGTCTAACCGCTTTTGCTTGGGATATCACGTCACTCATCATATTTCGTTTTCTTTTGGGTATTGGTATTGGCGCAGACTACCCCGTGAGCTCAACTTACATCACTGAAAACATGCCAAAAAAATTACGTGGCAAAATGCTGGTCAGTGGCTTTGGCTTTCAAGCTTTAGGTTTGTTAGCTGCTGCCTGTGTTGGCATTGTTATTCTACTGTTCTACCCAAACCCAAATGCATGGCGCTGGATGCTTGGTATTGCGGTGATTCCAGCCATTGTCATTTTACTCTTTCGTCTCACACTGCCTGAGAGTACGCGCTGGTTAGTTCATCAAGGCAAACATGATAAAGCGGAAGAAGCTGTGTCACGGATGACAGGAAAAAAATTAAAACTTGAGGCGATAAAAGCATCTGAAAAGTCTTCCTTCCTCGACCTGTTTACCCCTCGGTACATCCAAAGAACCGTGCTGACTGCTGGTACGTGGTTTATTATGGACATTGCCTTTTATGGCGTAAAATTCTTTATCCCCGTTATTCTCGCATCACTGGCATTTAGTCATCATACCAATTTAATCAGTCGCGATATGGCAGCGATCAAAGGTGCAGCGATCCTCGATATTTTTCTAATTTTCGGGGTCATTATTGCCACTTTATTAGTCGATTCCTGGGGCCGCATCAAACTGCAGGCCATTGGCTTTTTTGGCATGGCCATTGGCTTTTTTCTGATTGCAGCGTCCACTATTTTCTATGATCCAACCACGCACTATATTTTTATGTTCACGGGATTTATTCTGTTTAACATCATGCTCAATATGGGTCCAAACCCAATTACATTCCTGCTACCAGCTGAATTATTTCCCACCCATCTGAGAGCTACTGGGCATGGCTTTGCTGCCGCCGCAGGTAAAACGGGCGCAGCATTAGGCGGACTTTTAGTCCCCTTTTTGCTCTCCACTATGGGCATGACCTCGATGATGGTTGTGATTGGTGTTTTCTGTATGATCGGCTTTTTATTAACGGCCGTATTTGGCTATGAAACCAAAGGAAAATCAATTGATGACATCGGTCGTATTCAAAAAACCATGACAAAAGCCGAGATTGGCCTGCTGACAGTTCAACGAGATATTCATCGCTTAAACCGCGATATTAAACAAGTTGAAGCCTCTCTGGCTGAAGCAATTAAAGAAATCCAATTACAAAGTAGTGGTAGTGCTTCAGTCATTAAACCAATAGAACACTAAACCGAACTCATCCAACTTGAACACTATGCAAAGTATCATCAAACAAACCCAAGACACCCCTGATGCAGCCATTATTTGGATGCACGGTTTAGGCGCCAGCTGTGATGACTTTGCTCATGTTATCCCTAGTTTAAACCTGCGTGCAGACCTGGCAATTCGTTTTATTTTTCCCCAGGCACCAGAACGCCCTGTAACGATTAATGGCGGCTATCTGATGCCAGCATGGTATGATATTTCTGGCTTAGACGAATCAGGCAGACAAGATGAGCAAGGGATTATGCAATCAGCAGTGGCAATTGAATCACTGATTAAAGCACAGCAACACGCTGGCATAGCGCCTGAGCGCATCATGCTCGCTGGGTTTTCGCAAGGTGGTGCGATGGCTCTCTACACTGGACTATGCTATCAAAAACGCTTAGCAGGTATTCTAGCGCTTTCATGCTATTTGCCAATACCACAAAATTTTTTAAACCACCGTCATGAACAAAATCAGCAAACACCTATTTTAATGCAACAGGGCATGATGGATGATGTCGTGACACTGAACTACGCTGAGCACTCTTCACAATTTTTAATGCAACATCGATATTCAGTCAACTGGCAAACCTACGCCATGGGCCACCAAGTTCTACCAGAACAGTTACATGATATTGGCCAATTCATCAATGAAACACTCTAGAAGCTTACGTATTGCCACCCGCAAAAGTCAGCTGGCACTATGGCAAACACAATATGTTGCAGATCAATTGACAGCACATCATCCGGAACTGGATCTCGAATTTATTGAGATCAACACCCGTGGTGATCAAATTCAAGACCACCCATTACGCGATGTTGGCGGTAAAGCCCTGTTTGTTAAGGGATTAGAACAAGCATTACTCCGTGACCAAGCTGATATTGCCGTGCATTCCATGAAAGATGTGCCAAGCCAAATAGACGCCACCCTGTCATTACCCGCCATTTGCAAACGAGGAAACCCTTTTGATGCCCTGGTCTCTAACCAATACACATCTATCGATGCGCTACCGCAGGGTGCGGTTATTGGGAGTTCAAGCCCAAGGAGACAAGCACAACTCCGCGCTTATCGAGCAGACCTCACACTGATCAATTTACGTGGAAATGTTAACACCCGCCTAGCAAAATTAGATGCCAGGGAATTTGATGCAATCATCCTTGCTTGTGCTGGCCTAGAACGACTAGGTTTAACACATCGAATTACACAACAACTGCCACCAACGATTTGCTTGCCCGCCTCCAGCCAGGGTGCTATCGGCATTGAAACTTTGGCCTCCCGCAAAGATTTACACACGTTATTACAACCACTAAATGACCTCAAGACACACCAATGCATCGATATTGAACGCACCATCTGCGCCCAACTTGATGGCGACTGTCATTCACCCATCGCGGTCTATTGTGAACAACAGCAAGCACAATTCATAGCCAAAGCCCGGGTCTGCAAGCCTGATGGCAGCCAAGTCATTGAGTCTAGTAGCGAAAATCATGCCCACCAACAAGTGATCACACACATCACAGCAGCGTTGTTTCAACAAGGATGCAAGCATATCTTGCAACGCTAGTGCGTATAAGAGGCATTAAAAACACCCCTGACATACAATTGAATTTCCCGAAAAAAACAACATCAATAATCGGTCAATACCAAGTGCAACTCCAGCACAGTCAGGCAAACCAGCATCTAAAGCTGACAACAGCTTTTCATCTACCGGCACAGATTTTATGCCTTGCTGTTTACGCATCGCTAAATCTTGCTCAAATCGCTGACGTTGAATGCTCGCATCGTTGAGCTCCCAATATCCATTAGCCAATTCAACACCACGGTAAAATAGTTCAAAACGCTTGGCAATTGGCACACCACGATCAGAAGTCATCACCTTTGCTAAAGCCGCTTGACTCGCTGGATAATCATAAATAAAGCAAGGCATATTCTGGCCAAGTTTAGGCTCGATAACTTCTGAAAAAAGCCATTGCAAACATAGATCACGACTCAATTGGATATCACCCACTAACTCAGGGCAATGTTGCTGACATAAGGCTTCTAGGTGGTCTTGCTCACATTGATGGGGATTGATTGCTAAATGCTGTTGAAAAACTTGATGATAACTCAATCGTTGACATTGAGGCCACGCCAAAACGCCAGTAAGTAATTCACAGATTTCATCCATTAATTGTTGATCATCAAAGCTCACTCGATACCATTCAAGCAGTGTAAACTCAGGCTGATGTAAGCGTCCCTGCTCGTCATCACGAAAAGCCTTGCAGACTTGAAAAATACTCCCCGACCCCATGCTCAATAAACGCTTCATTGCATATTCTGGCGAGGTTTGTAAATACTGTCTCTTTCCGTTGCACTGGACTTCTAGCGCATTGAGATAAGGATCCGTCACTGGCGCATGTGCCATCAAAGGGGTCTCCACTTCCAACACACCACGCTCAGTAAAAAAGGCACGGATGTTGGCTAAAACCTGCGCCCGCTTTTGTAGCGTTTCAAGAGAACTATTAAATCGCCAATTGGACATCATGTAAGCTCGCCTACCACAATCTAACTAAAAGCAATGTAGGCTAAGCACGCCACACAACGCTAAAATGACTCACTTTTGGGGGCTCTGTTGCCTCAGTTGAGTTACTTAGATAACCCTAAGTCATCAGCTGCCTTGTTCAGCTCTTTGACAGCATCAATAGAGACCTGAAGATTAACACGCTCTTTCTCTGTCAAAGGCACCTCCATTACCGCTTCAACACCAGCTGCCCCAATCTTAGTTGGCACACCAACGAATAAAGGCTCATCAACGCCATATTGACCCACTTTTAGCTTAGCCGCACAAGGCACAATGATTTTTTTATCACGCAAATAAGACTCTGCCATTTGAATCGCTGATGTTGCTGGCGCATAAAATGCAGAGCCCGTTTTCAATAAGCCCACAATTTCACCTCCACCTTTACGCGCACGCACAACAATTTCTTCGAGGCGTTCAGCGGTTATTTTACCTTGCTTGACTAATTCATCGAGACTAACGCCAGCAATATGACTCATGCCAGTGAGTGGCACCATCGTGTCACCATGACCACCCATTACATAGGCTTGTACTTGATTGACTGATACACCAAACTCCCAAGCCAAGAAACGACGAAAGCGTGAGGAATCGAGAACACCGGCCATACCAACAATCTTATGATCTGGCACACCGGAAAAGCTCTGCAGTAAACGGACCATGATATCCAGTGGATTGGTGATACAAATAACAAAGGCATTGGGGCAGTTATTTTTGATACCCGCACCGACTGCTTTCATCACTTTGGCATTAATCCCCAGCAAATCATCACGACTCATTCCTGGCTTGCGCGGCACACCAGCGGTTACAATCACCACATCGGCATCTTTGATATCCGCGTAATCATTTGAACCTTTGACCTCAAAGTCAAAACCTTCAACAGGTGAGCACTGAGCCAAGTCCAAGGCTTTACCTTGCGGAATACCATCAGCGATATCGAACAGAACCACATCCCCCAACTCCTTTAGTAGCGCTAAGTGGGCTAAAGTACCACCAATATTTCCGGCACCGATTAAAGCAATTTTTCTTCTAGACATTACACGACTCCTTTTTGAGTTTTTTAAATAAACCACCCCGCCGCAAGCAGCGGGGCATTTTATACCTAAGTAATATTTCGCCTATGCGGCAAAGCCACACCAACGGCGACCCAAGGGGAGTGTTCGCCCACTCCCCTTAGGAAACCCCAGGCGTTAAAGTGCCCGTGACAAGCCACGGGGTATTCTTTAAGTCCAAGTGATAAACCACCGGGCATGACAATCAATTAACGATCCTCCCCCCTCAAACGGGAAGAATCCGTAGGTTAACACTACTCTGCAGCAACATGGCTGTCGACTGCTGCTTGTCTTACCGCGTCTGAAACACGCTCACGCAAACGAGGGTCCAGCGGCTTAGGTAACAAATAATCTTCGCCAAAGACTAACTGATCAACACCCGCATAGGAATCGAGAACAGATTGCGGCACGGGTTCTTTCACCAGTTGACGAATTGACTCAACTGCCGCAACACACATACTGGTCGTAATACGCCGTGACCGCGCATCAAGCGCGCCGCGAAAAATATACGGGAAACATAAAACATTATTCACTTGATTGGGGTAATCCGAACGACCCGTTGCAATCAATGCATCCGTGCGCACTGACTTCACCAGCTCTGGACGGATTTCAGGATCTGGATTGGATAAAGCAAAAATCATGGGATCTTTCGCCATTTTCTGTACGTGCCCTGCTTTCACCGTGTCAGGACCGGATACACCAATAAATACATCAGCGCCCACCATCACATCGTCCAAAGTGCGCTTATCCGTTTGGCGCGCAAATGCAAATTTATAAGGCCCTAACCCATGACGCTCGGTGTGGATCACACCACGACTATCAACCATCCATAGTTTCTGTTTGCGAACACCAAGGTGAATCAATAATTTAGCCGTTGCCAAACCGGCAGCGCCCGCCCCCATGATCACCACCTCAACATCTTCAATTTTTTTATTTTTCAACTCTAAGCCATTCAACATGGCTGCTGCAACTACAACAGCAGTGCCGTGTTGGTCATCATGGAACACTGGAATATCCAAACGCTGTCGCAACGCATATTCGATTTCAAAACACTCCGGTGCTTTGATATCTTCTAAGTTAATTCCACCGAAAGTTGGCGCAATGCGTGCAACAGTTTCAACAAATTCACCCACATTATTGCTATCAATTTCAATATCAAATACATCGATATCAGCAAAACGTTTAAACAACACCGCTTTACCTTCCATGACAGGCTTAGCAGCTAATGCGCCACGATTACCCAACCCCAAAATTGCTGAACCATTGGTAATCACACCAACCAAGTTGCCTTTTCCGGTATAGCGATAAGCATGATCAGGATTATCAGCAATGGCAATCACTGGCTCAGCAACACCGGGACTGTAGGCCAAAGCCAAATCATTTTGCGTGTCTGTTGGCTTGGTCAATTCAATCGCCAACTTTCCCGGTCTAGGATTTTCATGATAGTCAAGTGCTTGACGGATAAGATCCTCTTTATCGAGCATAGTAAAATTTTCTTAAAATCAGGACTAGCTTTGAATACTACAACAATTGCCGGCTTGGTGAAAACCACCATTCTTGATAAAGGCTGTTGTAAACCGATTGACAACGAACAATAGCGGTGTAAAAAATAAAAATACAACACAAAATCACTTGGTAAAATATAACAAAAATACAACCAAAATGCGTACAAAAACAGCATAAACCCGACTAAAAAATCCTAAAAAAAATTTTTCCTAAAGAGCTTTACAAGCATTCTGCAACTGATATACAATTCTCGGATCTAAGTGAGGTTGCGAAGGAGCGCCCGTGCCTAAAAACATCGTTGAGCTTAAAGGCATCCAAGAGGTGACAAGGAATACGCGTCTATTTAATTACTTTCCTGGCCTACTATACATTAAGGATAAAAAACGTCGCTATGTATGGGCTAATGATAACTTTATCTCATTCCTTGGCTACAGTAATGTTGGTGAAATTTACCAAAAATCGGACGATGACGTATTTAAAAAAGTCGCTCATGCTGATGCGCTAAAACGCATTAAAGAAATGGACGATTACACCCTATCCGGGAAAGGAGACATCAAGGTATACGAATACTTTACTGATACGCAAGGTCAAAAGCATCACTTCATCACACATAAACGCCTCTTTGAAGGTGATAAAAAGGTACTCATCGTCGGCAACTCAATTGATATTACCGACCTAATTAACGAAAATGAGATTGTCAGCGACTTAGCGGCTTTTTGCAATAGCCTATCGCACAACATCAAAAGTCCGCTATCAAAATGTTCAATGCGCCTTGACAAAATTGCCGCCAAACTGAACACTCAGACAGATACTGACATGCTGTCTTATGTAGCCAGCGCTCAAGAGCTGATACTTGAGGCGGCAGACATGACTGACCATCGAATAGCTCTTCTTGCATCAGGTGGTGATCACGCGCCTGAAAATTGCCAAAAATTTACTGTCAAACGACTGATTAGAGATGCCCTCAAAAGAGGTATTCCCGGCAGCTTTGACAACGTCACTATAGAGCAAGAACTAGACGAAAACTTTATGATCAACGGTAATCTACAAGACCTGACTCTAGCCACTCATCACCTGATTGACAATGCCAAAGACGCCGTTGAAGAGTATGATCATACTATTCTTATTTCGAGCAGGAAGACCGAGCAGTACAAGGAATTACTATTCGTTAACCCAGCGCCAGATCTTGATGCTATGCGACTGGCTCACCTATTTGATCGGGGGTTTACAACCAAACCCAAGAGCCTTGGCATTGGCTTGACTTATGTAAGAAAAGTTGCTCGCCAACACAAGGGCGAACTGATTTGCCATTATAATCAAGCAAGTAAAGAAATCTGTTTTGGCCTGCGATTTAAAAGATAAGTGCCGTTGTATCTCGTTTTATAGCATCCGTATTAAATGAAGGTAGGAAACAAATCCTAAAAAAAATTTTAGCGTTGGCTGTTGAGAAAAACACCTGATCAAAACAGTATCTCACATTGATACGAAGCATACACTTTCTCAGACATAAAGTAACATAGTGATTTCTTAATGACCTAGTAGAAAACTGATATGACTATCTTAAATTACCCTATAAGATATTGATTTAAATGAATTAAACACAATTATTTCCGAGAGAAACACGGGGGGAAATGGTAGACCCTGTATTGATTATTTTGTTACAATAATGTAACTTAATTGCTGGATGAAAATTTTTGCCAGGAAGGTAGCTATGTATACAGGCACTGAAAAAGAGAAAGAATCAATCAGTCATCACCCATTCCGCATTAGCGGTGCAACAAGCCAAATAAAGGTTCATATCGATCTGCCAAAGTCAGCTGACCAATATTTTCTTTGCCTCAGCATGGTTAATTGCGAATCAAATGAGGGTTTACCTCTATTGACCGTTATAAGTATTCTTTTATCCCTTAAGAAATGCCACAAAGAAAAATTTATAGTCATGTTGACAGGCGGCCTGCATCAATACAACACAGGCGTCAAGGGAGATAATAGTCTCGATGAAAATTTTAAAACCAAATATCCCGAGCTTATTGAAAAACTGAAGAATGCAGGTATTGGACTGACAAACTGGGAAACATGGGAGAAAGACAATAAAGCAACATTTACTGGATATGTTGAGACTATTGAAAAATCAATTGAAAAAAATGATGCTTATAAGCAACTCTTATACCAAGCTATTCCAGAAAGACAAAAAAAATCAGTAACTCCAAAAAAAAGTGAAGAAATCACGCTTGATGATCTGCGTTATGCGATCTGTGAAATGGCATTTTATTGGATATGCGCAGAAAATAAGACCACCATCTTCTATACTGGTAAAAAGAATGTTATTTTTACTGTAGCAGATGAAATTGCTAAGCAAAAAGCTATAGACACCACAAACTGCTGGGAAACACTGGGGCTTTCGAAATTCCCATCAAAAGATAAAATTGGCTACAATATAATATCTAGTCTTCTGGACCTCTATGTTTCCCCAAACTGTAACCAACCTTTATCCCAATTTTTCCAAGATACACTCGATAAGGGGCTCACAAGTACACATATCAAGGATCACGAAAAGTTGCATCTTCTGACTCAATACTTCATGAATAACGACCCAACAACCAATGAAAAAGAACTAATTAAAAAGGTAACATCAGAAATATGCAAAGATAATAGCAAGGTTATTAAATATCTCGGAGCATTTAGACCCACTCAAGAAAATATACTTTCCCCTGATGAAGTTTTAGCTCTGCATAAATACTTTAAAAAAGCCAAAGACTCTCGATTAAGAAGCAAAATTGTGACTGAAAATGAAACAGCTCTTAATCAAGCAGCAAAAAACGCTCTCATACAATGTAACCGTGACTATGAAAAGGCCTTTAACAATACTTTTTTCTTTGAAAATCAGCTTAAATATGATTATTGCAATACTACTACGAATGCTGGTTTATACCTAAATTAGCAATCCCGATGATACCATATAAAGTTGAAATACTGTCAAAGGTATTAGATCAGGCTCCTTGCCATTTTTATGCTTTAGATAAAAATGGCAAGGTTCTAAGCTGCAATGACCAACAAGCAATATCTTTGGGCTATGGCTCTAGTGCTGAAATCATTGGAAAGACCCTTGCTCAACTGTTGCCGCTTAGTGATACAGGAAACTGGATGCAAACTGCACACAGGATTATGCAAACTAATCAGCCTGAATGTATAGAAGAATTGGCAAGCTTCCTAGGAGGCCCGAGATATTTTCTTTCTTATAAAATGCCTTTGCTTAATAAAAATAAAGATCCCGTGGGGATTGTTGGCATATCCATTGATATCACCGAACACAAACAAAAAACTGAGATGAAACTTGCCACACAAGCTAGTATGTTGCAGCTAACTGAAATGCTATCAAGCTCGATTGCCCATGATTTCAAGAACCCCATCGCGTCAATGCAGCTTGGCTTGGAAAGCATCAAACGGCAAATTAATCAGGCTCTCGCTAATCTCCAACCAGATAGTCATTCTGCACCAGATGTTGCTACCGAAAAACTACACAGGGCCAAAAAGTCTATTGATAAGCTATCAAGTACCATCCTGGACTATAACAACCTTATTGAGCGTTACTTGCATGATATTAAAAAACGGCATATTGACCCCAGCTCATTCAAAAAATTAGACATTGCTACCTGTATTGAACGCAGTTTAGATGATTATCCCTTTCAACCCGGGCAGAAAAACTGGGTAACCTTAACCGTCGAGAAAAATTTTGTCTTTGAAGGCGATGCCGCACACACCAACAATTTATGGTTTAATCTAATTAAAAATGCTTTATTTTTTATCAAACAAGAACAACGTGGCAAAATCACTATCCGCGCCACAATTGAAGATAACAAAGGCATTGTGTATTTTTGTGACACGGCAAAAGGCATGAATGAAGATGAAGTGGAAAAAGCGTTTAAAAACTTTTACTCTAATCGGACTCAAGGCACTGGGATTGGCTTAAGCTATTGCCAATTGATTATGGAAGCCTATGGTGGATCCATCAGCTGTCAAGCAGTGCTTGGAGAATATACCGAGTTCCGACTAGTGTTTCCACTTGCTAGGGAGCTCTGATGAAAATCGCCGACATATCGATTAATTAATAGTCATCCCTTGTGGGGTGGTCTATGTTAACCACGACAACCCGTCAATTTTTACCAGGCATCCAAACGGGTTGTAGTGCCACACGCAAGTTATCTGGCTGATTACCCCCGGCCTGTGCAAAGTCGGCTCGACCACCACCTTTCCCACCAACTTTTTCAGCAACTTGCTTGATGATATTGCCAGCATGGTATTCCTGAGTTAATGCACGACTAACACCAGCGACCAAACTCACCCGACCATCCGCCACACTAGCCAAAACAATCACCGCTTGTTCTAGCTGATTTTTTAATTGATCAACTAATGCTTTCAATGCTTTAGCATCAACATGACTTAATGCTTCTGTAATAAAATAAACACCATCAACAACGTCTGCTTTTGCGATAAGCGCTTGTGCAATATCACCAGCCGCTTTGCTTTGCAAATCAGCAATCGTTTGTTCATGGCTTTTCATTTTTTCAAATAACTGTACCAACTTTTGACTGATTTTCTCCTTTGGCATTTTGAGTTGTTCTTGAACTTGATTCAGCAACTGCTCATTTATCTGTGCCTGCTCAACGGCCATTTGTCCAGTCAACGCTTCAATACGACGAATACCCGACGCAACACTCGCTTCAGAGCTAATTTTGAAATAACCAATATCACCAGTACGTGTAATATGCGTCCCTCCACATAGCTCAAGCGAACAATCACCCATGGCTAAAACCCGGACCTCATCGGCATATTTTTCTCCAAATAGCGCAATAGCACCCAGCTCAATCGCCTGTTGCTGTGATGTAACTGTTGTTTGTACTTCATGGTTGTGGCGAATCTGTGCATTGACCCAATTTTCCACTGCTGTTTGTTGTGCGTGTGTTAAAGCCTGTTTATGAGCAAAGTCAAAACGCAAACGTTCGCTATTGACATGCGAACCCCGCTGCTCAATGTGATCACCTAATATCACCTTCATCGCTGCATGCAATAAATGTGTTGCCGAATGATTAGCCATTGTTTTTGCTCGAACGTCAGCATTCACTTCGGCCGTGACCAACATCCCTGGCTTCAGCTCACCCCGTTGCATGCAGCCATAATGCAAAAGAACTTCACCCTGCTTTTGTGTATCCACAACCTGAAACTCACCACTGGCCATATGTAAAATACCCAGATCACCAACTTGCCCACCGGCTTCAGCATAAAAAGGTGTTGTGGCTAAGACAACAACCCCCTCATCACCTTGGGTCAATTGTTTGACCGCCTGGCCTTCCCGGTAAACTGCCAGCACATCCGTCGTTTCAGTCAACGACTGATAGCCGGTAAATTCACTCTGCAAGGCATTGAGACCTGGCAATACCCGCTTTGCATCAAATTGACTGGCACCACGCGCACGTTGGCGCTGTTGCTCCATAGCCTTGTCAAAGGCTTGGTAATCCAGCTGCAAGTCGCACTCACGAGCAATATCTGCCGTCAGATCAACAGGAAAACCATAGGTATCGTAAAGCTTAAAGACCGTTTCACCATCAATGGTTTTTTTATCACGCAATGCATTCATTGCCTGTTCGAGAATTTTCATTCCATGCAATAATGTGCGCGCAAACTGTTGTTCTTCATCCTTTAGTGACTGTTCAATTAGCGCTTGCTTTTGCTTAAGCTCAGGATAAGCATCCCCCATTATTTCAATAACCACCGGCACCAATTGGTAAAAAAACGTCTGCTGCATACCTAATTGATGGCCATGGCGAATTGCCCGGCGAATAATCCGCCGCAGCACATAGCCACGACCTTCGTTTGACGGAATCACCCCATCAGCCAGCAAAAAACTACTAGAACGAATATGATCGGCAATGACGCGTAGTGATTGATTGCGATAGTCAGAACACCCAAGCAGTTGACCGGCAACCCGGATTAACGGCATAAATAAATCAGTTTCATAATTATTATGCACACCCTGCATGACGGCAGCTAAGCGCTCAAGCCCCATCCCCGTATCAACCGATTGCTTTGGCAAATCATGTAACTTGCCACTGGCATCTCGATCGTACTGCATAAACACCAAGTTCCAGATTTCGATATACCGATCACCTTCCTCATCCGGAGAACCCGGTGGACCTCCGGCAATATCTTCACCATGATCGTAAAAAATCTCGGTACACGGGCCACAAGGCCCAGTATCACCCATTGACCAAAAATTATCTTTCTCACCAATTTTTGAAAAACGTAAGGGGTCAACACCAATATCATTCAGCCAAATATCAGCAGATTCTTGGTCTTGATCAAATACCGTTACCCATAAGCGTTCCGCCGGAATATCGAGTTCTTGGGTTAGAAAATCCCAAGCAAAATGAATGGCATCTTTTTTGAAATAATCACCAAAACTAAAGTTGCCAAGCATTTCAAAAAACGTGTGGTGACGAGCTGTATAGCCCACATTCTCTAAATCATTATGCTTACCGCCTGCGCGCACACAACGCTGGCTGCTCGTCGCACGCGTATAGTGACGTTTTTCTTTGCCTAAAAACACCTCTTTAAATGGCACCATTCCCGCATTGGTAAATAGTAAGGTGTTATCACCCGCAGGAATAAGAGAATCACTGGTCACTACCTGGTGTTGTCTCTGCTGAAAATAATGAAGAAATAACTGACGCAATTGGTTGCTATTCATTGAAAACATTGATTATTTGAATGGTTTCAGGCAGTATACCGGCAATTTCTATCAGAGGAAATATTAATCCATGGCAAAAGAAGAAGGCATTGAAATGGAAGGGACCGTCCTTGAGACGTTACCAAACACGATGTTCCGCGTTGAACTTGACAACGGACATATTGTCACCGCACATATCTCTGGCAAAATGCGCAAAAATTATATTCGTATTTTAACCGGCGATAAGGTAACGGTAGAACTAACACCTTATGACCTAAGCAAAGGCCGCATCACTTTCCGTCAAAAATAGTTGACGCTTTTGCCACTGTGTTAAGGCTTCACAACCACCAGCAAAATAATCACAACAAGCAAAATCGTTGGTATTTCATTAAACACTCGAAAAAACCGATGACTTTTTGTGTTTGCATGACGCGCAAACCGCTTCAAAAAGTACCCACAGTAGAAGTGATAAATCACTAATAGTAGCACCAAAGCACCTTTGGCATGTAACCACCAACCATGCCATATAGCCAAATGTGCCAACACCACACCCGTGATGACGGTGACCCACATCGACGGGTGCATAATATAGTAATAAAGTTTGTATTCCATCACTGTAAACTGATCTTTAGTGACTGACTGCTCACTCATCGCGTGGTAAACAAACAGCCGAGGCAAATAGAATAAGCCGGCAAACCAACAGATCACAGCAATAATGTGCAAACTCAACACCAAATCAAACAGCATGCTAGAGTAAACCCCTGACCAAAATGGCGATCATTTGTAAAATGATTAATACAGCAACAGGTGATAAATCAATACCACCAATCAAAGGAATCACTCGTCGCGCTGGTTGCAATAAGGGCTCGGTCAGCTTAATCAGTAACTGCGTCATGGGATGATAGGGATTTGGATTAAACCAACTACTGACGGCACGCAGAATGATTGCAAAAAAATAAAGGTGGATAAATAGCAGCACAAGCTTCACCAATGCAACAATCACAATAAACCAAGTCAAAGGGTACTGAGCCAAAATGGCTAAAATCCCTAAGGCAAGGATTTGCACAATTAACATCAACAGTAAGGCCGCAATATCCAAACCAAATAGCCCGGGCACAAGACGTCGTAATGGCACCAAAACGGGATTAGTTACCTTGATCAAAAATTGGCAGACAGGATTATAAAAATCGGCCTTCACCCACTGCAATAAAAACCGCAACCCGATCGCAACGAGATACAAGGTAAAAACCATGTTAACCAAAAACCCTAAGGCCTGCAGAATACTACTCACCTCAACTAATCCTTCTGTGATTGATTCAATTGTTTGGGAAATGATAACTGTTTTGCCAACTCATCGCTACGCTTAATGCCGGCCGACAATGCTTTTTCAAAGATATCATAAAGGCCTTCCGACTCCAGACGAGCCAAGATTGCCTCCGTTACGCCCCCTTTGGACGTAACATTTTGGCGCAGCTCACGCAAGGATTCCCCAGATTCTAATGCCATTTTGCACGCACCAAAGCCTGTTTGCACACTCAGTAAATGGGCTGTCTTTGCGTCCAACCCTAGGTCTTGACCCAGTTTGTCTAAGATCTCCATTATCAGGAAAAAATATGCTGGCCCACAACCTGAAATAACAGCCAATGGTGCAATTAAAGATTCTCGCTCCAACCACACCACCACACCAACGGCACGTAATATCTTCTCTGCCGCATCCTTTTGCTGGCTAGAGGTAACAGCGTTTGCAAACAACCCTGTTGCGCCAGTTTGGATAAAACTTGGCGTATTAGGCATCGCTCGCACAATCGCTGTTTGCATACCAAAAAATTGGCCTAACGTTTGCAAATCAATCCCCGCGGCAACTGAAATGAGCAAGGGTTTTCTATTCGCGATCGCCTGTCCGTAATAAGCAGCAAAATCTGGTATAGCTTGTGGTTTAATAGATAAAATAATCACATCGCTTTTCGCGATTAACAGATCAGGATCTGTCGTAGTGGCAACTTGATAGCATTGTGAGAACGCGTCTAATTTATCCAAATGACGATCTAATACCATCAGACACTCACTCGGGTATTGATCAGCGATAAGACCAGCCACAATACTTCTACTCATATTGCCGCCTCCGACAAACCCAATTGTTGCTTTTTTCATTATTTCCTACCTACCTATGATTAACTGCTGCCTGGATTTTCTCCTATGTGAAACCCCTGGCCAAAATAATATCTCACCCCCACCAAGCGACTTAGCCTCGACAACGATGGGGCTGTTGAAAGCTGGTTTATAGCGAGCAATAGCTAGACGAAAAAAATTAAAAAAGCGGAGTTTATACCTAATAAATGAGCAGTTTTTCATTTTTTTCAACGACGCTAGTGCCGCTAGAAACTGGTTTGCAACAGTCCCACGATGAAGAGCAACATGTTGTGTCAAATACTTCATCAAGTATCCCAGGATGTCAAGGCGTAACCACAACAGCACTAGCAACTATCTTTGTGGCGATTTTTCCACTAAAATTGTCTTTATCATCTTCACTCATGGTAAAAATATAGTGATTTGTCGCTTTCTGATTAGTTTGTTACTACTATCTTGCAGTATGGCCAGTTGGTCTATGACAACTTATGGCCCAACAAAATCTGGTGACACCCTATGGCGCATCGCCAACAAACATCGTATTGCCGGCGTCAACACCAACACACTGATTAACGCCATTGAGCGCTTAAATCCACAGGCATTTCGCGGTGCAAACCACTCTATTCTCAAAATTGGTACAACACTAAAAATTCCCAACTCAGCAGCGGCACTGAAAGCAGCACTTGCCACAACGCAAGATCAAGCGGCACCTGTTGTTTCCAATGGCACGCCCCCGTTTCATGAAGTCACTAAAATGAGTAAAATGGCCACCTTAGAGAACACCATTGCCGAACTTAAACAAATTGCACAAGCTGCCGAACAAGCACATGCCTCATCAGAACAAAAAGTCGTCCAGCTACAGCAACAACTAGCTAGCAAACCCATCGCCACCACCCAAACATCGGAAAGCAACCATTTCCCTTGGTCCTGGCTATGGTTTATTCTATTTATCGTTAGCCTCGTTCTATATCTCCTGTCTAAGCGCAGTACACATGATCGCTCGCCAAGCACACGACGTGCGGCTGAGCGCTTAGGCCATAGCAACCTGAATGCGCGTGAAATGACGCGCTATGAAACCATTGGTGAATCACTGCGTCATTTAATTCCAGGCAATGCGATGGCAACCCGTGATAAAAATATCGAAGGTGAAGGCAAAGTATTGGCTGATGTCATGGTTAAAATGGCTGAAGGCAACCTCGAATCGGCTGAAAAACAGTTGCTCAATGCACTTCGTGAACACAAAAGCAATATCAGCCTACGACTGAAACTCTTAGAAGTGTACGTTGCCATGAATCGTCAAGATGCCTTTAACAAACAATCTGAATACATGCTAAAAAAAGCACTGATGAGCGAGGGCGATGCTGTCTGGGGTAAGGTCCGCGCTATGTATTTATCTCATTGGGTCTATGACTAAGACATCACTCTGTTGCAAGCCACGAGATATACCTGTTAACTAACCTTGATAAGGACACCTTGCCATGCCGCACCCTCAAGCTCTTGCTAATGCGATTCGAGCATTAAGTTTCGATGCCGTACAAAAAGCCAACTCAGGTCATCCTGGCATGCCAATGGGAATGGCCGACATTGCCGAGGTGTTGTGGAACCAATATCTAAACCATAACCCAAATAACCCACACTGGATCAACCGCGATCGCTTTATTTTATCCAATGGCCATGGCTCCATGCTGCACTATAGCTTATTGCATCTAAGTGGTTATGATGTCTCGATTGACGATATTAAAACCTTTCGTCAACTGCATAGCAAAACACCAGGCCATCCGGAATATAGTGACACCCCAGGCATTGAAACCACGACAGGCCCACTCGGCCAAGGCATTGCTAATGCCATCGGAATGGCGCTAGCTGAAAAAATGCTGGCAGCAGAGTTCAATCAAACGGGACATCAAATCATTAACCACCATACCTATGTCTTTTTAGGCGACGGCTGCTTAATGGAAGGCGTTTCCCATGAAGCCTGTTCATTGGCCGGCACGTGGGGCTTAGGTAAGTTGATTGCTTTTTGGGATGACAATGGGATCTCAATTGACGGCGAAGTCAAGCCCTGGTTTTCTGATAACACACCCGAACGTTTTCGTGCCTACGGTTGGCAAGTGATTGAAGCCATTGATGGCCATAATGCCAATTCGATTAAAAAAGCCATTGACGAGGCCCGCGCAAACACCTCACAGCCGACATTAATTTGTTGTCGCACCACCATTGGTTATGGCTCACCCAATAAATCAGGAAAAGCATCAAGCCACGGTGCACCACTGGGTGATGACGAAATTGCAAAAACACGTGCACACTTACAATGGACTGCCGCACCATTTGAAATTCCCCAGGCTATTTACCAAGCTTGGGATGCCAAAGCCAAAGGCCAAGACAAAGAAGATCAGTGGCTCAATCAATTTGAAGCATATAAAGCGCAATACCCTGAATTAGCTGAAAACTTATTGCAACGCTTGCGTGGAGATTTACCACAAAACTGGCCAACCTTCTGCCAAAACTGGTTAAGAGATATTGACCAACAAGCCACAACCGTTGCCACGCGCAAAGCCTCACAAATGGCTTTAGAAACCATGGGGCCAATGTTACCTGGATTATTAGGCGGCTCTGCTGACTTAACGGGTTCCAACAATACCAACTGGTCTGGCAGCAAAGCCATCACAGCATCAGAACCTTGTGGGAACTATATTAACTATGGTGTCCGCGAGTTTGGTATGAGTGCTATTGCCAATGGCCTGGCCTTATATGGTGGTTTCATCCCCTACACAGGAACATTCTTAGTTTTCTCAGACTATGCGCGTAATGCTGTGCGCATGGCAGCGCTGATGAAACAACAGCAAATTTTTGTCTACACTCATGATTCAATTGGCCTGGGTGAAGATGGCCCAACCCACCAACCTGTTGAACATATCACTAGTCTACGCTTAATCCCTAACTTACATGTTTGGCGCCCTTGCGATGCGGTCGAAACAGCAGCGGCCTGGATATCAGCAGTTGCGTGCCAAACCACACCCAGCGCGTTGATACTCTCACGCCAAAACCTAGCACATCAACACCGCGATGAGCATGCTTTACATTCGATTGCCCGCGGCGGTTATATCCTCAAAGACCATCAACAACTGGATCTTATTATCATTGCCACCGGATCTGAAGTGGCTCTGGCAATGGCAGCTGCCAAAAAGTTAGAATCAGAACAAGGTCTTGGCATACGGGTAGTCTCCATGCCTTGTGCTGAAATTTTTGCGCAACAAGATGCTACGTACCAATGTCAGGTACTACCAATTGACATCGCAACTATTGCCATTGAGGCCGGGGTCTCTGACTTCTGGTATCGTTATGTTGGTCGTCATGGCTTAGTGATTGGCATGAATCAATTTGGCGCCTCTGCACCAGCAAAGCAATTGTTTGACCAATTTGGTTTTAGTGTTGATCATGTTTGTGCAACCGTCGCACAGGCTCTGCCATTAGTGACGGATTAACTCAAGGTCAATCATGTTTATCCTCTTGGTTATCACGATTCTGATTCTTTGCCTTGTGGTCTTACTGTCATGTTGGCAACAGACCGTGCGGTCTAAAAAACTGGAGCAACAGCTGGCACAATCCCTGCAACAATCATTATTAGAAAAGCTAAATGACAACCAACTCAAAAGCTTGCAAAGCTTACACGATGGTTTGCAAAAAGGCCGAGAGGAATTGAACAGCCAACTGAGATTATCCCTAGAAGCCAATGCAAAAGTCGTCTCTCAACGTGTCGAAAAACTCACCGACATCACAGAAAAAAAGCTGCTCGACATCAGTGGTCAAGTTGAAAAACGCTTAAATGAAGGTTTTGAAAAAACCAATCAAACTTTTGCTGATATTCTCAAGCGTTTAGCGTTAATTGATCAGGCACAACAAAAAATTAGCGAGCTATCCAGCAACGTTGTCAGCTTGCAGGAGTTACTGAATGATAAACGCTCACGCGGTGCTTTTGGTGAAGTACAGCTTTCAGCGTTGATTCGTAATATGCTGCCGGAGAATCACTTTTCATTCCAACAAACCTTAAGCAATGATAAACGCCCTGATTGCTTACTCTACTTACCTAAGCCCACTGGCAATATGGTGGTCGATGCCAAGTTTCCACTGGAGTCTTATCAACGCCTCACAGCAGAACATCTAGCAGAGGCAGATCGACGTCTTGCCGAGCAACAATTTCGTCAAGACATTAAATACCACATCCATAGTATTGCTAACAAATATATTATCCCTGGCGAAACTGCCGATGGCGCCATTATGTTTATTCCCGCTGAAGCCGTATTTGCCGAAATTCATGCACATTACCCAGATTTAGTTGAAGCATCTCACCGAGCAAAAGTCTGGTTAACCTCGCCAACCACTATGATGGCCGTCTTAACCACCATCCGTGCGGTATTAAAAGATGATGCCACGCGCAAACAAGTGAGCGTGATTCAACAACATTTACAAGCATTAGCGATTGATTTTGGTCGTTTTCAAAAGCGCATGGACGGGCTAGAACGTCATATTGCACAAGCCAATGAAGATGTCCGCAACGTTAACATCTCTGCCAAAAAAATCACCAGTCGCTTTGGCAAGATTGAGCAAGTCGAGCTCGAAGATCAAGAGGCCCCGCTTGAACAACAAGACCCCATCATGCAGGGTAAAAAGTAGGCCTGTGTCTATTTTTTTTATCATCAGCACACTGACACCAGGGGCGAACACCTGATCAATATCTCATCACCCATGATTGCAACTATACTCAGCCAATTTGCCATTGAAGGTCATTTTATCTCGGCCAAACCTTATGGTAGGGGCCATATTAATGACAGTTATTTAATCACCATGCAGAGTGGAAAAAGTTATATTTTACAGCGTATGAATCACGCAGTTTTTCATGATATTCCCGGCCTAATGCATAATATCTTGCAAGTTACCCAGCATTTACGCGCCAAACTTGTGGCAGAATCTGCCGATCCAGATCAAGGCACCTTAACTGTTATTTGCACTAAAGACGGTCAGCCGTACCATCATGATCAATATGGTTATTATTGGCGTTTATTTTTAGCGATCACACCGCATTATTGCTATAACCGGCCGCTATCGACGATGCATGCTTATCAAGGCGGTAAAGTACTGGGCCAGTTTCAGCGTTTACTACGTGATTTTCCCCCTGGTCGTTTAATCGACACCATCCCAAATTTTCATCACTTAGGTAAACATCTACAAAACTTTGAACAAATAGTGACTGACAATCAATCGCAACGCGTTACTGAAGCAAAAACAGACATCGCCTTCATTGATCAGCATGCCGATAGCATGAAAAGGATGCAAGACTTAATTGAGCAAGGAAAACTACCACAACGTGTAACACATAATGACCCAAAATTTAATAATGTTTTATTAAATAGACAAGGGCAGGCATTGTGCTTGATTGACTTAGATACGGTGATGCCAGGTTATCTTTATTATGACTTTGCTGATGCCGTGCGTGCGATGTGTAGCACCGCAGATGAAGATGAAGCCGACATAAACAAAGTCAACATTGATTTAGATTTATTTACTGCTTTTGTCCATGGATTCATGGATGAAATGAATCCATATTTAACGACACTAGAAAAAGAAACCTTAGTGGCATCCTGCAAAATTTTTCCATTTGCTTTAGGCGTCCGCTTTTTAAGCGATTATCTTAATGGTGATCAATATTTTAAAGTATCGCATCCAAAACATAATTTACAACGTGCACAAACACAGTTCCAGTTATGTCGTGCCATGATCAAACAAGCATCGACGATGGATTATGTAGTCAAAAATTCATCATGAGAAGGGCTAGGACTATCGATAATGCGATAGTCCTGAGACTCTCTGCCTTCTAAGATAATTTAATAGAAAAATACCCTCCATTGCTGATCTAAGATACAAGATTAAATCATGACTCATACAGATTAAGAAAGTTACAAACTATGACGGAAAAACTTCTCTATATTCAACACGAAGCTCCTCAGATCTTAGTGAACTAGCGCCTTGAGCTGCTTTTTGCAAATTCTTTTCACTAAAGACAGGCCCGCTGTTTCTTGAAAATTCTTCATTATCCAATGGGTTTGCAGTATTAACTTGAGGTGTTCCCGCATTAGGAAGAGGCTCTTCTAAATCAGGGGCAGGGCCATCTGGAATAGGAGTTTTGTTTAGCGCTGGTGTTGGTCGCATAATTGGTCCCTCTTCTGTTGATTGCATGGTTGGTGCCTCTTCTGTTGATTGCATGGTTGGTGCCTCTTCCATTGTTCCTAACCGCTCCTGAGCTGCTTCATTAGGGTCAAAAGTACTGGAACTAGAATCAGAATCATCTGCAGGCACGGTTTCTCCTCCCGTAGCATCCCCACTTGGCGCGGCACCGCCAGATGGGGCTGCACCACCTGTTTGCGGCTCAGGGTTAGGGTCTTCTTCCCCAC
>CBFIHN010000013.1:0-34527 GCA_965662575.1 Gammaproteobacteria bacterium | reverse complement strand
CTGTCGGTCAGGCGTGCATAAGTAGCTGGTTGCTATACAACCAGGGGTGGCGGTTTCTTAATTGAATTCGCGAGTCTTAACATAATTTTCCTCTAGATAATAACAACCGAATAAAATCTTGATTGACTTTACACACCCGGGCTAACGATCAAATTAAGATCCGCAACATAATCCCCTGCTGGTTTACCCTCATAGGCCGATTTATTGATGACGACTTTGAGATACGCATCGTTTTTATTGGGACCACCACAATCTGGAACAATACCAGAGGGCGTCATATTAGTGGAGTCTTGATTATAATTCAATATCACACCCCCACCTGACTGATCATCAGAGCGGTTATACCACCTCAGTGAAAAAGGGATATTTTTCCCATCAGCTGCATTAGCTAGCTCAAAACTTTTTTTACCCTTGATGTCTGCCTTAACCCTATACCCTGTTGTTGCATTGGAGTAGACACACACAGACTCACCACCGGATAGAATCGGCGCATTCACCAACCCCAGGTTAAAATGAATATTTTTTAGGTGACTTAATTGCACTTCAACCGGCACATTAGCCGTAAGGTCTAATGACCCACTTGTACAGTATGTAAAGCCAGGGGGACATGGTTGAGCCTCTGCTGATATGACAAAAAAAACCCCTATAAAAAACAGCCCAAAATAACGAATAATGCTAAGCATAACTGAAAAATACACCAGCGATTACCCTCCTAGTCAGGAGAAACTGTTAAGGTTAGATCAGCGACATAATTACCAGCTTGTTTTGTCGTGTAAAACCGGGGGTCAATCCGTATCCGCAAATAGGCATTTGCACCACCACTAGCAGTACAAGCAGCATCAGTAGAAACACCTTGAATACCTGCAATAGTAAATTTTTTTGATGGAACAATTGGTGTCCCCACCTCAGCATCAGATGGATTGCCTTTTGTATACCACTGAACAAAAAGCCCGATACCTTTCGAGTTGTCACCTCCGAATGGTAGAATCGGCATATCAGTGCCGTCAACTGTACCAAAGCCTGTTATTTTTACTGAGTAAGACTTAGCATTTGTGTAAACACAGGCACTTGTTCCCCCCATAATCGACTTTGTTTGATCTGTCGGCACATTGAGTACAATATCATTTAAATGACTAATCTGAATCTTGGCAGGTATTTTAAGACTAACATTGACCTTGCCGACAGATTCACTCCCCAAACCACCTTGGGTCACAGCAAAACTCTGAACCACAAGAAGGCAAGCAAAAAAACTAAAAAATACTTTTACTATTCTTAGCATAAAGACCTCCTATGGTTTTGGCTATTATAACCGTTTTTATACATGAAATATTTTAACAAAAAAATCCAATCTGCTGGAATTTTTTTTAAATATACTATTAATATATTAAAAGTATATTAAGCAAAATAAAAAAACATTTAACTCGGCGGCTCAAAGAGCAAATCAACGCTTGCTTCATAAGCAGCTGGCGCTTTACCCGTATAGGCAGACTTGGCAATTGAGACCTCAAAATAACTATTCAGCTTCTCAGAACCACAATCTATTGTCTCTCCTGAACTATCATGCGCAATCAGTTTACTAGGCACACTGGGCGTTAAAGCGGTACCCTTGCCTTCTGTCGGCGTCTTTTTTGTATACCATTTAACATCGTAGTAAATCACGTCTTTGATTTTCGGATCTTTAGCCGTCATGGTGAACTGATTATCTTTTTTTGTGAAATTTTGTATAGTCAGCTGGTATTTACCGCCCGACTTACTCATGACACAAGCTGCTGTACCGCCTTTTATCGTCCCCTCAGCATCGGCATCGGCTAATTTTAAAGTAAACGGTTTTATTTTACTCACAACGACACTCTCACTTGAGGAAGAGGGAATCTCTAAACTCACCGTGACACTTCCCTGACTATCAGCAGCATAGGCTGCTGCACAACAGTACAGGCTAAAAACCAAAAAACCACCAACAATTTTCATCTAAACTAGCTTATTCCTAACCGTTGCCCGCGCTCATCACGAAACTGATCTTATAAGGGTAGTCTCGCATTGTATTTTTATTTTATTAAGAAATTATTAAGAAAAAGTCCTGCTGCTTGCGGCGGGCTGATTTATTAAAGCATAAAAACCACAACAGCGGGGACCCAGGCCACTTGCATTATCCCCGGCAATCTTCAATAATTGCGCGATTAAATACATTCAGAACGTGATGATTAACGTGACCTTACCCGACGGCAGTGTTCGTCAATTTTCTCAAGCCACTTCTATCTTAGATGTTGCCAAAACTATCGGTGATGGTTTAGCTCATGCAACGCTTGCCGGCAAAATTGATGGCAAACTGCAGGATGCCCACGCCTTTATCACCCAAGATTGTCACTTACAAATCATCACAGCCAAAGATGAGGATGGCTTAGCGGTCATTCGTCATTCTTGCGCCCACTTATTAGCACAAGCAGTCAAAATACTTTATCCAGAAACTCAAGTTACTATTGGCCCTGTGATTGAAGACGGCTTTTATTATGACTTCTCACGTAAACAGCCGTTTACACCCGAGGACTTACCAGCCATTGAAAAAAAAATGAAAGCACTCGCCAAAGAGAAACTGGTTGTTACTCGGACTGACATGCCACGCGGTCAGGCAATCGACTTTTTTGATACCATGGGTGAACACTATAAAGCGGAAATTATTCGCGATATCCCTCAAGACGAGACCTTAAGCCTTTATACACAAGGCGAATTTACTGATTTATGCCGTGGACCGCATGTGCCACACACTGGCCACCTTAAACACTTTAAACTCATGAGTCTTGCCGGCGCTTATTGGCGTGGTGATGCCAACAATGACATGCTGCAACGGATTTACGGCACCGCCTGGGCTGACAAGCACGCACTGAAAGATTATTTACACCGCTTAGAAGAGGCGGAGAAACGCGACCATCGTAAAATTGGCAAAGCGCTGAATTTATTCCACCTGCAAGAAGAAGCGCCCGGCCAAGTATTTTGGCATGAAAAAGGCTGGGCGATTTGGCAATGCGTTGAGCAATACATGCGTGACAAACAAAAGCAAGCGGGCTATCAAGAAATTCGCACACCACTGATGGCCGATTTAAGCTTATGGGAAAAATCTGGGCATCAGGCAAAATACGCCAATGAAATGTTTACTACCCATTCGGACAACCGCGACTATGCCATCAAACCGATGAGCTGCCCCTGCCATGTACAGGTATTTAACCAAGGTTTGCGCAGTTACCGCGACCTGCCTGTGCGCTTGGCTGAATTTGGTTGCTGTCATCGCAATGAGCCTTCTGGCGCGCTACATGGTTTATTTCGTGTCCGTGGGTTTGTGCAAGATGATGGCCATATCTTTTGCAACAGAGATCAAATTCAGAGTGAAGTAGCACAATTTATGCAGCAGGCTTTTGCTATCTATCAAGACTTTGGCTTCACTGAGTTTCGTATTAAATTGGCGACTCGTCCTGACAATCGCATCGGCGACGACACCAGCTGGGATCAAGCTGAGTCAGCTCTTGCCGCCGCCTTACATCAAAATGATATAACCTTCGTATACCTCCCCGGCGAAGGGGCTTTTTACGGACCAAAAATTGAACTGCATTTAAAAGACTGCCTCGGCCGTGCTTGGCAATGCGGCACCATGCAAGTCGATTTTTTTATGCCAGGGAGATTAGGCGCCAGCTATGTTGATGAGCATAGTAACAAACAAATACCGGTCATGCTCCATCGAGCAACCTTAGGATCGATCGAGCGTTTTATTGGGATGCTCATTGAGCATCATGCCGGACGACTACCGACATGGCTCTCCCCCGTGCAGTTAGTGATCATGACCATTGCCAATCGGCACGATGCCTATGCACAAAAACTCGCACAACAATTGCAACAATCCGGCTTTAGAACCAAATTAGACTTGAGAAATGAGAAGATAGGGTTTAAAATCCGCGAGCACACGCTGCAGCGCATCCCTTATCAACTGGTTATTGGTGATAAAGAGCTTGATGACAATCAAGTGGCGGTACGTTTGCGCGATGGCACTGATTTAGGCAGCATTCAGGTCGAGCAATTGCTCGAACAGCTGCATAAAGATTGTGATAATAAATAGATGGAGTAACAACTCATTAAAGATAAACAAAAAAACCGTATTAATGGCGATATTGATGCCAGAGAAGTCCGACTCATTGATGCTGACGGCGAGCAGGTCGGTGTTGTCTCGATTTATGACGCACGTCACCAAGCAGAAACAGCCGAATTAGACTTAGTCGAAATCTCTGCCGGCTCTAAGCCACCCGTGTGCCGTATCATGGATTATGGGAAGTTCATTTTCCAGCAAAATAAACAACGTCACGCAGCAAAGAAAAAACAAAAGCAAATGCAGGTCAAAGAAATTAAACTGCGACCTGGCACCGAAGAAGGCGATTACCAAGTTAAGCTGCGCAACTTGATTCGGTTTTTAACTGACGGCGATAAGACGAAGGTAACTATTCGTTTTCGCGGTCGTGAAATGGCACATCAGCAACTGGGAATGAAAGTATTAAAACGCCTGGAAGCAGATTTAGCCGAATACGGCGCTGTTGAACAATTCCCTAAAATGGAAGGTCGACAAATGATTATGATTGTCGGGCCAAAGAAAAAGAAATCATAATTGAATGACGCGCATCAGTACGGATGTGCAACCATTCCACAATGGGGCTGTTGCAAGCTGGTTTATAGCGAGCAATAGCTAGACGAAAAAAATTAAAAAAGCGGAGTTTATACCTAATAAATGAGCAGTTTTTCATTTTTTTTCAACGACGCTAGTGCCGCTAGAAACTGGTTTGCAACAGTCCCACAATGGCTACCCGGCAAATCGAGGATAACCTCCGATACCCGGGTCTTACTATAGGAGAGAAAAATGCCAAAAATCAAAAACCATAGTGGCGCTGCCAAGCGCTTCAAAAAGACCGGTAGCGGCGGGTTTAAACACCGCGCTTCTAACCGTGCTCACATTAACACTAAGATGACCACTAAGCGTAAGCGTCACCTTCGCGGCATGGATCTAATTCATGATTCTGACACGGCCAGCATCAACAAGATGTTACCCAATACAGTTAAATAGATTGAAAGAGGATTAGAAAATGCCAAGAGTAAAAAGAGGGGTAACAGCCCGCGCCCGCCACAAGAAAGTTTTAAAACAAGCCAAAGGTTATTATGGCGCACGGTCACGCGTTTATCGCGTAGCTAAACAAGCAGTCATCAAAGCAGGTCAATATGCTTACCGTGATCGCAAACAGAAGAAACGTCAATTTCGTCGTTTATGGATTGTCCGTATCAATGCGGCTGCCCGCCTTAACGGCATGAGCTACAGTACGTTCATGAATGGACTGGCAAAAGCGCATATTGAAATCGATCGTAAAGTGTTAGCCGATATGGCGATGCATGATGCAGCAGCCTTCGCACAATTGGCTGACAAAGCCAAAGCGGCATTACCTGCCTAACAGGCAACATACCGCGAATTGACAGGGCTTTGGCATTCGCTACAGCCCTGATTCAAAATGACAGCACTAGCCCCAGATGGTATCATTTATACGATATCTCGATACCAGCCATCTTGTTTTAATGAATAACACCGCTATCGCGCAATTACTGAAACAACGGATTTTAATTCTTGATGGCGCCATGGGCACCATGATCCAACGCCACAAGTTGGCAGAAGCTGATTTTCGTGGCACACGATTTGCTGATTCAAGCCATGACCTCAAGGGTAATAATGATCTATTAACCCTCACTAAACCAGAGATTATTGCTGATATCCATCGTCAATTTTTAGCCGCTGGCGCAGATATTATTGAGACCAATACGTTTAATGCTAACCGTATCTCACAAGCTGACTATGGCTTAGAAGCACTAAGTTTTGAACTAAACTGTGCTGCGGCAACGCTTGCTAAACAATTAGCTAACGAATACTCAACAGCAGATAAACCCCGCTTTGTCGCCGGTTCGATCGGACCAACCAACCGCACTGCCTCACTGTCACCAGACGTTAATAACCCAGGATTTCGTCATGTCACGTTTGATCAACTAGTTGACACTTACCTCGAAGCGATTGATGGTTTAGTGCAAGGTGGCGTTGATTTATTGCTGGTCGAAACTGTCTTTGACACGCTCAATGCCAAAGCCGCACTGTTTGCGATTGAACAATATTTTGATCACACCACTAATCCTTCGCATGGCACGCAATTGCCGGTGATGATATCAGGAACGATCACCGATGCCTCAGGCAGAACCTTATCAGGCCAAACGGCTGAAGCATTCTGGTACTCAGTCCGTCATATCAAACCGCTCTCGATTGGCTTTAACTGTGCTTTAGGCAGCGAGCAAATGCGGCCACATATCCAAGCGATTGCCAACATCGCTGATACCTTTGTCAGCGCCCACCCCAATGCCGGTTTACCTAACGAATTTGGTGACTATGATCAAACCCCTGAAAGCATGGCAGAAATTCTTAAAAGCTTTGCCCAAGCAGGATTATTAAACATTGTCGGTGGCTGCTGTGGTACGACACCAGCACATATTGCTGCGATTGCCCAAGCCGTGGCCACCACTCAACCACGCCAACAACCCAACATTGAACATTATTGCTGCTTAAGTGGCTTGGAGCCATTGATAATTCGTCCAGACTCTAACTTCATTAATGTCGGCGAACGAACCAATGTCACGGGTTCTTCACGTTTTGCGCGCTTAATTAAAGAGAAAGATTATGAAACTGCACTCGATGTTGCTCGTGGGCAGGTTGAAGGTGGCGCACAGATTATAGATATCAATATGGATGAAGGGATGCTTGATGCTGCGGCTGAAATGCAAACCTTTTTAAATCTAGTTGCCGCAGAGCCGGATATCGCCAGAGTCCCGATCATGCTTGACTCTTCGAAATGGCCAGTGATTGAAAACGGCTTAAAGTGCTTACAAGGCAAAGGTATTGTCAATTCAATTAGCCTGAAAGAAGGCGAAGCTGCCTTTATTGAACAAGCGCAACAGATTCTACGCTATGGTGCAGCTGTCATTGTGATGGCGTTTGATGAGCAAGGCCAAGCAGACACCAAAGATCGCAAAGTGGAGATCTGCCAACGCGCCTATCAGGTGTTAACAGAACAAGTTGGCTTTACAGCTGAAGATATCATTTTCGATCCCAATATTTTTGCAGTAGCGACCGGCATTGAAGAACATGCACGCTATGGCCTAGATTTTATTGAAGCCTGTGCTGAGATTAAAAAAACTTGCCCAGGTGCAATGATCAGTGGTGGTGTCAGCAATTTTTCATTCTCGTTTCGCGGCAACAATCTCGTCCGCGAAGCGATGCACGCGGTCTTTTTATACCATGCGATTCAAGCAGGACTGGATATGGGCATTGTCAATGCCGGCCAGCTTGAGGTATATGCTGAAATTAAACCTGAACTACGCGATGCAATTGAAGACGTCTTATTTAATCGCCACCCCGACGCCACTGAAAAATTGCTTGAGGTGGCAGCACGATTTCGTGGTGAAGCAGGAAATAAACAACCAGTTGAAGATCTTGCCTGGCGGGACTTACCCGTACGCGAGCGCATTAGCCATGCCTTGGTCAAAGGGATTAATGATTATATCGAAGCTGACAGCGAGGAAGTGCGCCATGAGTTTGATCAAACACTCAAGGTAATTGAAGGCCCGCTGATGGACGGGATGAATATTGTCGGTGATTTATTCGGTGAAGGCAAAATGTTTTTACCACAAGTGGTCAAAAGTGCGCGAGTAATGAAAAAAGCGGTTGCCTATTTGCTACCCTACTTAGAACAAGAAAAACTCGCCAACCCTCAGCAAAGCAGCAAAGGCAAAGTGATTATGGCCACCGTGAAAGGCGATGTACATGATATCGGCAAAAATATTGTCTCGGTGGTCCTGCAATGCAATAACTATGAGGTCATTGATCTTGGGGTTATGGTGCCAGCACAAAAAATTCTTGATGCCGCCAAAGAGCATCAGGCTGATATAATTGGCTTAAGTGGATTAATTACTCCATCACTCGATGAGATGGTACATATCGCACAAGAAATGCAACGCCAGGATTTTCATATCCCTTTATTAATTGGTGGTGCAACCACTTCGAAAATTCACACTGCTGTCAAAATTGAACCGAATTACAGCAACGGCCAAACAGTTTATGTCCTCGATGCCTCACGTGGTGTTGGTGTCGTCAGTCAATTACTCAGCGCAACAAAAAGCAAAGAATTTATTACCGAGACCCGAGCCGAATATCAACGGTTACGTGAGCGCCACCAAAAGCGGCAAAAAACCATTGAGTTTGTTGATCTGAATTATGCACGCCAACATAAAACACCGATCGATTGGCAAGCACAACCACCAGTCAAACCACAATTTATCGGCACAAAAACACTCAAAGACTACCCCTTAAGCCAGTTAGTTGAACGGATTGATTGGACACCCTTTTTCCAAACGTGGGAGCTAGCCGGCAGCTTCCCCAAAATTCTGCATGATCAGGTTGTGGGTGCACAAGCTCGTCAAGTTTATGATGATGCACAAACCATGCTCACACAAATGGTTGAGCAACAGTGGTTAACCGCCAATGCACGTTTTGGCCTCTTCCCTGCCAACAGCATTGGTGATGATATTGAAGTCTACGCTGATGAGTCTCGCGACCAAGTGATTGCGCGCTTCTGCAATTTGCGCCAACAAAGCAAACGTCCTGACGGCAAAGCTTATCAGTGCTTATCCGACTTTATTGCGCCAAAAGGAACCGCTGATTATATCGGTGCGTTTATCGTCACCACAGGCTTGGCAATGGAAAATAAACTGGCTGAGTTTGCCGCCAACCATGATGATTATCAAAGCATTTTGTTCAAAGCTTTAGCCGATCGCTTAGCCGAAGCTTTTGCTGAACATTTACACGAACGCATTCGCAAAGAATTTTGGGGATATGCCACCGCGGAAAACCTAACCAATGATCAACTGATTCGTTGCCGCTACCAAGGCATTCGTCCAGCACATGGTTACCCTGCTTGCCCAGAACATAGTGAGAAAATCACCCTATTTGATTTGCTCAATGCAGAGCAAGAAATTGGCGTCTCACTGACTGACAGTTTGGCCATGCTCCCTGCCGCTTCTGTCAGTGGTTTGTATTTTGCTCACCCACAAGCGAGTTACTTTGGCCTGGGCAAAATCAATCAGCAGCAACTTGAAGACTACGCGAAACGTAAAGGCTTGAGCATAGAGCAAGCCGAACGGCTATTAGCACCCAGTTGTGACTAAACAGACAGGGCATTTAGCGCTTACAGCAGGGTGTTTTTTCCAACATAATAACAAATATTTGACCGACCACTGTGTCAACTGTCGTTAGATTACCTACAACCAACAATACCAGATTACCATCGCATAGGCAGCAACACCTAAGACAATCAACGGCCAAGTGATACATAAGAATGTCCATTTGCGATTTTTATGGCGCAATCTATAAATAGCCAACCAAGAACCTAAAGGTCCAACAAAGCTCCAGAACCATAGCACTGATTCAGGCAAACGTTCTGTTGTTTTGCCTTTCACTGCGCGACGCTTGTCTACGGCATAAAAAATAAAAGCCACTAACTGTGCAGCAATCGCTAAACAAACTAACCACAAGATAACCTTTGTCTGTACTGTCATTATTGTCTACCTACGCCAGAAATGCGGACTGAGCAACACCAAAACCGTGAAAACTTCCAAACGCCCGATGAGCATCGCGATGGATAAAATCCACCGTGCAAGCGGGGTCACGCCTGCGAAATTATTAGAAACCGCCCCTAATCCGGGACCCGCATTAGCGATGCAAGTCGCTAAACCAGAAAAGGCGGTAATCATATTTTCTCCGGTTGCCATTAGTGCCAACCATAAGACAATAAAAATTAAAATATATGCTGATAGAAATGCCCAAACGCTACTCATAACACTGGCAGGCACAACCTGATTGCCGAGCTTTAAGGGAAAAGTCCCATTGGGATGGATCAAGCGTTTGACTTCACAACCGACTTGTCGCTGAAATAAAACGGCACGAATGACCTTAATCCCACCCGTTGTTGAACCGGCACAAGCTCCGAGCATCGCAACAAATATCAGCAACAACGGCAAAAACAAGGGCCAGTTTGGATAATGACTATCAGAGACAAAACCTGTGGTGGTGCCAAAAGAAATCACTTGATAAAAACCGGCGATGATTGCATTGGTCAGACCACCTTCCAGATGGCTAAAGTATAACACCAACCCCACAACCAATGACAAAGAAAAGAAAATATAGATATAGGCTCGAAACTCGGCATCTTGCCAATACGGCTTCAACCTCAGGCGTCGAAAGGCAATAAAATGCAATGAAAAATTTGTCCCCCCTAAGAGCATAAAAATTATCGAGACGATATAGATCAGATCGGTATGATAGTAAGCAATACTGGCATCATGGGTTGCAAACCCACCCGTTGAAATCGTCGCAAAGGCATAACCAATCGCATCAAAAGGTGTCATCCCACAAATCCAATACGCCAGCGCACACGCAATATTTAACCCCACATAAATCAGCCATAATGCCTTAGCCGTTTCCGTAATCCGTGGGGTTAATTTATTATCTTTCATGGGGCCTGTAGTCTCAGCTTTATACAGCTGCATGCCACCGACACCAATCAATGGCATCACGGCAACAGCCAACACAATGATCCCCATACCACCCAAAAACTGTAGTTGCTGACGATAATATAAAATGGCCTGTGGCAAACCATCGATCTGTTTCAAGGCGGTAGCACCGGTGGTGGTTAAACCAGAGATGGTTTCAAAGAAGGCATCACTTAAAGGAATATGTGGACTATAAGAGAGCATAAAAGGCAGTGAGCCAAAAATCCCCAAGACAAACCACATGGCAAAAACGATGATAAAACCATCGCGCGTACGCAACACTTGCTTGCTACGCAGGCCCAACATCCACAACACAAAACCTGTGATTAAGGTAATGGCAAATGCAACCAGAAACGGGCTGGCATCATGATTATGATAATACATTGATACCGGAATCGGCGTGAGCATACTGATACTAAACAACATCAACAACACACCCAATAGTTTGGCGGTCACCATAAAACGCATGATTAATTGCCCTTAAACAATTTTTCGACAGTACTAATCGCTGACTTATCAGTCACCAATAATACCACGCGATCACCGACCTGGATTTCCAAACTGGGATCGGCGATAAAAATTTCTTTGCCACGCATTAAAGCACAGACTGCAACACTACTGGGTAATTTGGCTTTTTCAATACTACGACCAATAATTTTAGAGCTCAGAGGATCGCCGTGCGCAACCAGCTCTATGGCTTCAGCAGAACCATGCGGTAAACGATAAACATTAATCATATCGCCTTGACGTAAAAACGTTAAAATGCGACCAACGGTCACCTGCTGTGGCGACAACGCCATATCAATGTCTGGACTGCGTTCAATCAAATAATGGGCGTAAGTTTGACGATTAACCAAAGCAATAGTTGACCTTGCACCCAAGCGCTTCGCAACAATCGCCGCCATGATATTCGCTTCATCGTCGTTAGTCAGTGAACAAAACAAATCAACTTCATCAATATTTTCATTGGTTAACAACTCTGCATCTGACGCACTCCCATTCAATACGACAGTATTTTGCAACGCCTCTGCCGCCATTTCGCATTGTGCCGCATTGCGTTCAATCATTTTAATGTTGTAATCAAACTCGAGTTCTTTAGCCAAACCACTACCAATATTGCCAGCACCAGCAATCATAATTCGGCGATAACGAAGGTTTTTCTTAAGAAAACTCTGCATCACCTGGTTTGTATGTTCTGCTTGCGTACAGAAAAATACTTCATCATGGGCCTCAATGACAGTGTCATTATCCGGCACAAAAAATTCATTGCCACGTAAAATCCCAACAATACGCGCCCTAATTTCATCAAGATCTTGATAAAGTTCCAATAACTTATGGCCGATCAATTCTGACGGTGGGGTTGCTCGAACCGCCGCCAACTGAACCGCGCCCTCAAGAAAATCCAACACCATGGCTGTTCCCGGATGCTCAATCTGGCGTTTCAAACGCTGCGTCGCTAACACAGCAGGGTCAATCAAATAATCAATTGCCAACTTATCCTCAGCAAATAAATCCGGATAATTGGCAATTTCGCGACAACGCACACGAGCAATTTTTACTGGGGTCTTAAATAAGCAATGTGCCATTTGACAAGCCACAATATTTGACTCATCACTACTCGTCACAGCCAACAATAAGTCAGCATCAGCAGCACCAGCATTTTCTAAAATGTGGGGGTACGATGCCGAGCCCACGACAGTGCGGATATCAAAACGGTTTTGCAAGGCTAAAAGTTGGTCTTGAGCGAGGTCAACTACCGTCATATCATGATCTTCAGAAAGATATTCAACCAGGGTACTACCAACCTGCCCTGCCCCAAGCACTAAGATTTTCATAAACGATAAACTAACGATGTCATGGTGTCGATTTTACCATGGATACACATTTGAATCTTGTCATTCGCGCAAAACCGATCTTATGACGACTTCGCAGAAATTTTGTCATACCAATCACGCAAGCCCGCTTTGGTATCATATTTATTTTTTAGTTGTTGGTAGCGATCATGGTCATAAATATGCCAAAACTGTTCTTTGCTGTAGAAAACATCGGAATACAACGATTTGTGCCCCCCCAATCGGCTAACTTCCGCTTCAACCAAACGGTTGTAATGCTCAGTTTCTTGGCGACTAGGCACCGTATCCCAAAAACCAAAATTCACAAATAACCGACCGGGATCTAATGCATAAAAATCATAGGCATGCTGTGAATCATAGGTTTGTACCGGACAAACCCAAACCGGCTTAATGCCAATTTGATGATGAAAAAAATGATGAAACTCAACCGCACGATCAATCGGCACCTCAATATCCTGAATCACTGTTTCTGATGGCTTGGTCAATTTAGACTCAAGCCATTTAAAGACCGCATTATTACGCGCAAAGTTCATGATTTTCCAAAACGCCACCGAATTCAAAACCCATCGACCAAACAATAACCGCATCAAAAAATTCTGCATCAAAAAATTCTTTGAACACCAGAACCAATCACTATCCCAACGCCAAATATAATCGGCAACGGTCAAATAGTCTTGATCACGTTTTTTAATTGATCGATAGTAAATCGATAACCACTTGTAGCCACTGGTGTATGGCACTTGATCAACAAACTCACCAAGAGTTAGGTGCAAATCATGTGCTGAAAAAATCGTGCCATCGATATAAGCAATATCACCGCCATCACGGTTGTCCTCGCAGACTTGCTGCATTTTGTCAAAATAAGCCTTAGGGTCAGTAAAATGCAAGTGCGTCAATTTGACAAAAGGCTTGGCCTTAATCATTTTCATACGCACTTTGAGTGCATAACCGAGCGAACCATAGGTGTTCGGAAAACCATAAAATAAATCACGATATTCGTTATCAGCACGACAAGTCACCACCTGACCATCAGATAATAAAATTTCTGACTCAATAATATTCTCATGTACCAAGCCATAGCGAAACGATGAAGACTCAATCGCCACCCCAGTCAAACCACCGCCAACTGTAATCGATTTCAACTCTGGCACCACCGTTGGCAAACACCCATACTGCAACGCCGCTTCAACCAAGGTGGAAAATGGGGTCATTGCCTCAGCCTCTATCCATAACTCATCGGCGTTAACCTCAATCACATGATTGAAATCCGTCACATCCAATCGGTGTGATGCCTGCTGACGATTGCGAAATAGATTCGAGGTCTTTTTCCCCAAGGCAATTTGATGACCTGAGGCAAGTAGTGCTTGTGACTGACGAATGACTCGCTGTTTACGCTGGTGGTAGTCAACTCGGCGTTGTTGCGTGTTAATCATATGGCCTGTCTCTGTCTAATTTAGTAGACAATCAGCATATCAGAAAACTATCACATGGCATATTATGGGACTGTTGCAAACCAGCTTCTAGCGGCACTAGTATCGTTGAAACAAATGAAAAACTGCTCATTTATTAGGTGCCACTCTAACCTATGGCATTTTACCCCCACGTTGGATAATATGGTCGGCCGGAAACATTTCTCATAACTCTTCTGTGCTGAAAAAGGAACCTATTCACACTGTCTGTATTATCTGGTGGGGATTAATGGGTGATGTTTTGCTACGCACCCCAACACTAGAACAATTCAAACGCGCATATCCTCAGGCAAAAATTACTGCCATTGTTGAGCCTGGCCGCGCTGGGCTACTATCTAATCATCCCGACATCAATGACTGCTTAACCATGCCACGTCCCCGTCTAAAAACACTGACTACCTTCCTCCACAAACTCTATCAATTGCGTCAACAACCATTTGATTTAGTGATGAATTTTTATGGCGGTGGCAGTAGCTTGTTATTGACTCGCTTGATTCAATCAAAAAAACGCCTGGGGTTTGCCACAAATAAGTGTTGGGTAAAGTGGCTTAGAGTTTACACACACCAAGCAAGCACATCCAACTTACCCCCTCACTGGGGGCAAGCGTTCTCTTTTATCTTACAGCCTTTAGGCATAAAACCACTTGATTTTGCTTGCCGACCACATTTTTTTCCAACACCATCAACAAAAAATTTATCGCCTAATCAACCGTTCATCCTATTGAACCTTGGCGCGGGTGATACCAAGAAGATGTGGCCACTTAGTCAGTTTGCACAGCTAGCACAATGGATTACTGATCAATACAACCTACAAATTTTGATCATCCAAAATCCTGGACAAGAATCCTTATCTTTACAGCTCAAACAACAAATCACACACCAAAAAATTACCCACCTCAATCGGTTAAATTTTGACCAACTCGGCCTATTAATGCAACATGCACGATGTTTGATTAGTGGCGACACCGGCCCAATGCATTTGGCCTTTGCCGTTAACTGCCCAAGCTTGATATTATTTACTTATACACCACCGGCCTACGTAATTCCCAGTGACTGCCACACCGAATATTGTTTTCAACCCAATGTGGCAGATAGTCATGATGGTGTTGCATCTGGTCACCACTATATTCCCCTAGAAAATGTACAACATCAATTTAAAAAACTGCTACTGAGGGCACAAAAAAGTAATTGTAAATTGACCGATAGCAAATAATCGCTAGACACAATCAACGACGCCAGCTCGCCTCGTTAAACAGTAATTTGCAAAATCTCTATTAATCAATGAACGGCGTTAATCACAACCGTGACTGTCAAATTTTTTGCTGTCAACTGCAGGCGTTTAGGCCATGGCCCATCTGTCGTCATTTGATAGGCCTGATAATTAATCACCCACCCCTGTTGTTTCAATGATGATAATAAACCATACTGGTTCAATTGGTAATCAGCCACAGCGCTTGGGTCCGGAATACCCCGAATCCAAAAAATTAAACCCGATAAAGGAACAGACCAACCAAGAAACTGCTGCATCAAAGCTTGGGGGGTAGGCGCATAATAACGTTTACCATCACTGGTTTTCAATTCAGCAGTAGCCCCATTGCCAGTAAGAGAATGACTATCTAGACCAAATGGCCCATAAAATGCTAAAGCATAATTTGAGCCATGTTGATGCCAGCTAAAGTTAGCATTACTGACACCACTGCCAGCCTTGATACCAACAACACCCGATATCCGCCACTGTGTTATTTGTTTAAGCTGCCGGTAATAATGCTGCCAACTGCGCTTGGGACTCGCACTGGGCTTGAGGAAACCATCATTTGCACAACCGGCTAATGCACTGATTACAGCAAGACTAGTCAACCACCGCATGATGAGACACATCACTTCGCTCAACTCAAATGCACTTCATGTAGCTTAAACCCATCAGATAGCGCAACAAAGGCACTAAGCAAAAGCCTATTATCGTCGCCATGACACCGACTTCAACATAAATCAAAAACGCATGCTGATAAATGACATGTTGACTATGAGCGTGAGTATCTTTGGGCACCGCTGCTAGACTGGCCATTGCACCCGCTAATTTACCGCCAAGCCCGAGGGAAACAAACCAAATCCCCATCAGCAAACCAACTAAACGTGGCGGTGCTAACTTTGTCACCATTGACAAGCCAATTGGTGAAATCAGTAACTCGCCGATTGACACACAAAGGTAAGCTAGAATAAACCAGTAACCCGATAACTGATGCTGTGGCGCCAGCGTTGCCAAGCTTGCCCAAAGCACGAAAAAACCTAGCGTAATAAAGAGTAATGACAGCGCAAATTTCATTGGAATGGATGGATGATAACCTTTAGTTTTTCCTTCAACCCAATATTTACCCATGATGAAACCAAAAACTGCCACACCAATAGCCTCAATACCCAAGAACAAGGGCGTTGGTGCGTTAAGTCCAAAAATATGATGATTAACCATTCTCGACACAAAAACTTCCATCGATAAAAACATTTGAAAATACAATGACCAAAAAATAACCGACAAGACAACCAACAAACTGTAGGCAATCATCTTAAAGCGTCGACGGCGACTCACCTTCAGGCTACTAAATACCAATACAACAACAACAGCAAGACAAACAATGGCAAAAGCAATATCAGCGATTAATAAAGATTTAAGAATTAATGCGCTGATAATGACTGAGGCGGCAGTAACGATATAGGCACTGGTTATTTTTAGTGTCCAGCGAAAAGGAGTCGCTGCCAAACGCAGCCTGACCATCCCCAAAGAAAAAATGATCACAGCCAACACCGCACCAATCGATGCAGTGAAAAAAGTCATCGACCAACCCAAGTAACGCAATAAATAACCTGAACCAAAAGTTGCTAGCAAAATACCTGCATTAATACCAACATAAAATAGTGTAAACCCAGCGTCACGATGCGAGTCTTCTGGTGCATATAACCGTCCTAAAAGACTTGAAACATTAGGCTTTAGCAAGCCTGTTCCCATCACGACCAACCCTAAGGCTGCAAAAAACAGGATCTGCTTCGCACCGACAACAGCTAATAAAGCATAACCTGAAAATAATAAGATAGCACCCAAGATAACAGCATGAATATGCCCCAACAGTTTATCGGCTAATGCACCACCAATGATGGGGGAAATGTAGGCTAAGGCGGTAAAAGAACCGAGCAAGGCATAAGACTGTGCATCGTTGTAACCTTTCACTCTCAGAAGATATAAAACTAACAGCCCCTGTATAATATAGAAGCCATAACGCTCCCACATTTCAGTGAAGAAAAAAATAGCAATGCCTTTGGGTTGTCGCATAATTCATCAACGAATAAACACAAATCCACTATACCAAACTCAAAATAAATCACAAATTAATTTTATAATATGGGGCTGTTGCAAGATGGTTTATAGCGAGCAATAGTTAGGCGAAAAAATTAAAAAACAAGGAAAACAACATGAAAGGTAGAAACAAAGACAGAGATCGTTGGTACACAATGATTAGGTCACCCTATGAACGTATGTTTTCTAAGCGCAATCAGCATGTCCGCTAGGTTGGGCGTTGCTAAAAATCAGTTTGCTGCATTTATGAATGCAATGTGCCTTAACTTAAAAAGACTAGCTGTTCTTGATCCGCCAGGTCTCTGCTTATCCTAGGGGGAGTCCATCTCAAATTTGGTTTATCCCTCAAAAAGATTAAATACCAAACAGAAATTGACACAAAAGGCTCTTGCTAACTTTAGTGTCAGGCTTCAATAGCGTTTGATAATCTCTAAACTTTAGATTGCAACAGCCCCATAAAGTTAAAGCTTTCAGAGCAAAATGCTCAAAACAAATGAGACTTTAGGGTACTTGACATCCTTTAAATTGATACTCATGATGCAGATTGCGCGACGCAACTTGCGTCGCAAGCGCTTGAGGTGTAGTATTTGTCATATGACTCTTCGAGGTTGAATACAACATGATGACAGAAGTTTATTTTCCTACAGGAATTGTCACGGGGCACGCATTTTGTAATAGAGAAAAAGAGCGAGCATACATAAAAAGGAGGCTGGATCAAAATACACACATCGTACTTATTTCACCGCGCAGATATGGGAAAAGCAGTCTCATTGCTCAGTTCACTAAAGATCAAAAAATGCCTTTCAGTTCGATAGACCTCTTGCCTGCAACTTCTGGCAAATACGTTAAAAATGCGGTTGTTGATGGCGTCACCCAGCTTCTCTCTGAAATTATGCCCGGATCAAAAAAAGCAAAGCAAAAACTACTGGGGGTTTTTTCTCGCATGAATCCGACTATTGAACTGTCAGCATTCGGTCAAAAAATAAAATTAAGCCCAGACGAAAAAGACCCTGAAGAAACGATCATGAAGCTGCTCATGAATTTAGATAGTGCCGCTCAAGAAATGAATAAGAAACTGATATTCGTCATGGATGAGTTTCAGCAAATCGCTAACTTAGAAAATTCACATTCTCTTGAGGCAAGTATTCGCCACGCTGTAGAGCGAAGCCAAAACGTATTTTACGTTTTTTCTGGTAGTAACCGAACCCTGCTAGAAGAGATGTTTAAAAATAAAGATAGACCTTTATACCATTTATGTGACGAAGTAAGGCTAAACCGTATCCACCCTGATTACTATAAACCTTTCATCAGCCAGGCAGCAAAAAAACGCTGGGGAAAAGCGATTGCTAAATCGAGCTTGGAAAAAATACTGATTTTAACTGAGTTACACCCCTACTACGTTAATAGGCTTTGCAGAATGCTTTGGGATCAGGAAGTGCCACCACTAGATGAAGACGTAGAAACAACCTGGGAAACGTATACAAATGCGCAAAAAACCGATTGGGTGTCCGATATGTTAAGCAAGTTAACTGTGAATCAGAGAGCTGTTTTGGCGGGTCTCGCTCAAGTTCCTGAAAAAAAAATTAGGGGAAAGGAGTTTTCTCTAAGGTTAAGCCTTTCTTCATCCAGTATCCAGCGAACCGTTGATTTCCTTATATCTCAAGACTTGGTATTTAAGGATGGAGAAGGGCTTTACCACGTGCTTAACCCGGTAGTTAAAACCGTATTGGCTGAAAATAAATATTTTGAGTACACATAAACATTTCTTTAGCCTGGAGAAGATTTGCTGGGCCTGTTGAAATCTAAAGCGCATTAGGCGGGAATTTGTTAAAATAATACGAAATGGATTTTTATGGTTTTAAGTGATGCATCAAATTGAAATGGTTAGCCTAGAAGACTTAGTTTCCCCCACTCACAGCTATCGCAAATTCATGTCAATCTGGAGTTCCAAGAATGCTGAGCGTAGCTTAAGAAAGTTGAAAAAGGATAACCCTTATGACGGCTACGGCCTGCTTCGTATTTTTAAGTGTCTGCTGTTGCAATTTATGGAAGATCTGAGCGACCCGCGAGCTTAAGCGTTTTATTGAAGGGAGTCCGTCTCAAATTTAGATTTATCCCTCAAAAAGATTAAATACTAAACAGAAATTAACACAAAAGGCTCTTGCTAACTTTGGTGTCAGGCATCAATAGCGTTTGACAATCTCTAAACTTTAGATTACAACGGCCCCATTATTACCAATCTCAATGACTTGAGAATTAAAATCATTAGGCTGCTAGGAGCTACTGCCTGCAATATTTACGGAATCCCTCAGGAGATCGCGGGAATGTAGGTTTATACCTAATAAATAAACAGTTTTTCATTTTTTTCAACGACGCTAGTGCCGCTAGAAATTGGTTTGCAACAGTCCCAATATCAGCACATAAAAACAGCTTTACAGCCACGATATTAAACGATTATGATCAGGAAATATCACCATTGTGAAAAGAAAAAAACAGAACGATGCAAATCAGCTCATACTTAAGCGCAATGCTAACAAAACACCAAGCCACATTATCACAAGCTCACTTAACCGATGAAAACCGACTCATTCAAGAACTCATTCAACAAACAGCACTAAATCAATCAACACTCAGCGACATCGAAACACAGGCAAAGCAATTGATATCTGGGGTGCGCAAAATTCGCACTCATCGCGGTGGACTGGATGCTTTTATGGTGCAATATGATTTATCCAACGAGGAAGGTGTCACTTTAATGTGCCTGGCTGAAGCACTGTTACGCATTCCCGATAGTGAAACTGCCGATAAACTCATCGAAGACAAAATCTGCCATGCCAATTGGAATGCACATTTAGGTTCCAATGATTCAACGTTTGTCAATGCGGCAACCTGGAGCTTAATGCTCACCGGCAAGATTATCCAGCAGCCCCATTCAAACACCCAATTCGCTCAGATATTTAAAAAATTACTTCGTCGCCAAAGTGCACCACTTATCCGTCAAGCGATTACACAAGCAATGAAAATCTTGGGCAAACAATTTGTTCTCGGTGAACAAATTAAAACGGCACAGAAACGGGCAAAAAAACGTGAAGACCGCGACTACCGCTATTCCTATGATATGTTAGGCGAAGCTGCCTATACTGACGCGGATGCCCAATCTTATTATCAGGCCTATGAAAACGCAATCCACGCACTTGGCAAGCAGAATCAAGATAAAAATGTCATTGATAGCGCTGGTATTTCGATTAAATTATCCGCCCTATTTTCGCGTTATGAGCTACACCATGTTGATGCCGTACATCAACAGCTATATGACCGTCTTAAGCCACTAGCCATATTGGCCGCTCACTATAATATTGGCTTAACAATTGACGCGGAAGAAGCAGATCGTCTGGAGCTGTCACTTATGCTACTCGACCGCTTGTGTTTTGAACCAGACATTGATCACTGGCAAGGCCTTGGGCTAGCTGTACAGGCTTATCAGAAACGCGCATTATCCGTCATCGCATATCTAGAAGACTTAGCCATACGCAGTAAACGCTGTTTGATGGTAAGACTGGTTAAAGGCGCGTATTGGGACAGTGAAATTAAGCTGGCACAAACACTAGGTCTAGACGACTACCCTGTTTATACACGCAAAGTTTACACTGACGTATCTTATCAAGCTTGCGCACAAAAATTACTCGCCAATCCCAAGGCCTTCTATCCACAGTTTGCAACACACAATGCTTACACACTGGCGACGATTTTATCCCTAGCTAAACCGAATCAAGCGTTTGAATTTCAATGTTTACATGGCATGGGTGATGCCCTGTATGATCAGATTGTCGGCAAACAAGGCATCAATATCCCCTGTCGAATCTACGCGCCAGTTGGTAATCACAAACACCTGTTAGCTTATTTAGTACGCCGCTTACTGGAAAATGGTGCCAACTCTTCCTTTGTTAATCGCATTGCCAACGACAATGTCCCTATCGAAATGCTACTAAAAAACCCAACGCAACAAGCTCAAGCATTAGCTGCTCAACCAAACCCACATATTCCACTGCCCAGCAAACTCTATGGCGACGCACGAAAAAATGCAAAGGCATTTAATTTACAAAACCGGGAAAAACTCTGCGTTATAGCACAAAAAATAGATGTCGCGACAGCAGAGACTTGGCATGCACACCCTCTTGTGGTGGCGCAAAATGTAACAGCCACGAAAACACCAAAACCTGTTTATAACCCCGCGACACAGCAGCCGATTGGTCATGTTATTGAAGCAACAAGCGAGCAAGTGAGCCAAGCGATTACTGATGCACAATCCGCCTGTCAAGATTGGTCAGCAACGGATGTTGAACAACGCGCAAAATACCTAGAATGCTGTGCTGACTTACTTGAAGAACAAGCACTCACCTTGATGGGCCTTATCATACAAGAGTCTGGAAAAACACTGGCTAATGCACAAGCAGAAATCCGTGAAGCTGTTGATTTTTGTCGCTATTATGCACAAGAAGCCCGTCGACGATTGGCAGTCACGACACTGCCTGGACCCACCGGCGAACTGAACCAACTACAGCTACAAGGTCGTGGCGTCATTGCTTGCATTAGTCCATGGAATTTTCCACTAGCCATTTTTCTAGGTGAAGTCAGTTCAGCACTTGCCGCCGGCAACTGTGTCATTGCAAAACCTGCGGCACAGACGCCTTTAATTGCTTATGCAGCGGTCAAACTACTCCATCAAGCCGGCATTCCAACAGCGGTCTTACAACTATTACCTGGTGATGGCAAGCATATCGGCGCAACACTCGTTAGCGACCCACGAATTGCCGGTGTTATTTTTACAGGATCCACTGAAACTGCGCAGTATATCAATCAGACATTAGCACAAAACCCTGGTCCGATAATTCCCTTCATTGCCGAAACGGGCGGTCAAAATGCGATGATTGTTGATTCCTCAGCCCTGCCAGAACAAGTTGTTCGAGATGTCATGTTATCCGCATTTGACAGCGCCGGTCAGCGCTGCTCAGCCTTGCGTGTCTTATACCTACAAGAAGATATTGCCGACCACCTCATCACGATGATCAAAGGTGCCATGGATGAACTCATCGTCGGCGATCCGATGAATCTTGCCACGGATATTGGTCCAGTGATTGATGCTGTCGCAAAAAATAATTTGCAATTACATTTGGCTGCGATGCAACAACAGGGTTATTTATCTCACCAAACCCAGTCGCCGCAATTGAATGGTCATTTTATCTGCCCCAGCCTATGCGAAATTCCAGATATTAGTGCACTCAACCGCGAAGTATTTGGCCCAATTTTACATATTGTGCGTTACTCAGCAAAACAGCTAGATCAGGTGATTGAACAAATTAATCAAACTGGCTATGGCCTGACTTTTGGCATTCATAGCCGCATACAAAGCACTGTTGACTATGTTTGCAAACGCATCCAAGCCGGCAATCTTTACGTTAATCGCAATACAGTGGGTGCCATTGTTGGTGTACAACCTTTTGGTGGGCAAGGCTTATCGGGCACCGGGCCCAAAGCAGGCGGCCCACACTATCTACAACGTTTAACGGTTGAACGCTGCACCAGCATCGACACCACAGCCGCGGGCGGCAATGCAAGCTTGATGAGCATTGATTAAGTACAACAGCGGATATGAGCGATGCGTGTTGCCTAAGCAACCATCAGCGTTTTGAGTTTTTTGATGGCATTGTTTTCAATCTGACGAATACGCTCAGGAGAAACAGCATATTCAGCCGCCAACTCATGCAATGTTGCTTTTTTTTCGGCCAGCCATCGACACTGTAAAATAGCACGACTACGACCATCAAGCTGCGCCAAAGCATCTTGCAAACGTGACTGTGAGTCAGCTTGCCAATCGTCATTGACCAGAGACTGTTCCGGACTAGACTCAGCAGAAGTTAAATAGGCACTAGGAGCGAAAGCACTCTGGTCCTCATAGTCATCGTCAGCAGGCGCATCAAAAGCCGCATCATGTGCGTTTAAACGCTGCTCCATTTCCAGCACGTCCTCAGGCTTCACATTAAGTTCTGCTGCCACCTCACGGACTTCTTGTTGGCTAAACCAACCTAAACGCTTTTTGCTATTGCGTAGGTTAAAAAATAACTTCCGCTGCGCTTTGGTAGTAGCGACTTTAACGACACGCCAGTTTTTAATAATAAACTCATGCATTTCAGCTTTGACCCAATGCACCGCGAAAGAGACTAAACGAACTCCCAGCTTTGGATTAAAGCGTTTTACCGCCTTCATCAACCCAATATTGCCTTCCTGAATTAAATCGGCAATGGCCAAACCATAACCAGAAAAACCACGAGCAATCTTAATGACAAAACGCAGATGCGACATAATCAAAGCTTGTGCTGCTTCGATATCTTGATGCAACTGCAACCGCTCAGCAAATTCGTATTCTTCCTCAGCCGTCAACATCGGCACATCATTAGCAAAACGAATATAGGCATCGAGCGTATGGACTGGCGTGCTGGCGCTTAATACCGGCAAATTGTTGAATGTTGGAACTAATGTTTTTCCCACGTTAAACCTCCATCAAACCGACTCTCTGAATCAGTTTTTTCAAGCATCAATTATAACAGTTTTTTGCTAGCTCAGCCAATTTTTTTGCCTCACCAATATAACGAGGCGGGGAAAGCTCTAACAACCCTGCTTTAACGTGATCAGGCAAAGCAAGCTCTTGAATAAATGATTGCATCAACGCCATAGTCATCGCCTTACCCCGAGTAAATGCCTTCAGCTGTTCGTAAGGCTCAGCAATACCATAACGACGCATCACCGTTTGCACTGCCTCTGCCAACACCTCCCAGTGTTGATCAAGTTCTTGTGCCAAAAAATCTTCGTTGATCAATAATTTACCCAACCCTTTAGCTAAGGATTTTAAAGCCAATAGGGTATAACCGAACCCCAGACCAACATTACGCAATACGGTTGAATCACTTAAGTCACGCTGCATCCGCGAGATAGGCAACTTACCAGCCAAATGCGACATAATTGCATTAGCTAAACCCAAATTGCCCTCGGCATTTTCAAAATCAATCGGATTAACTTTATGCGGCATCGTTGAAGAGCCTACTTCATCCGCTATTGTCTTTTGTGAAAAATATCCCAGAGAAATGTATTGCCAACAATCCCGACAAAAGTCAATCAAAATGGTGTTAAACCGTGACATTGCATGGCACAATTCTGCTATAAAGTCATGTGGTTCAATTTGTGTGGTCAAGGGGTTGTCGGTTACGCCTAAAGATTCGACAAAACGGCGAGATAAGGCTGGCCAATCAAGATCCGGGTAGGCAACGTGGTGTGCATTAAAATTGCCCACCGCCCCATTAAATTTACCCAAGATAGTTACTTGCGCAATACTCTGTCGTTGGCGTTTGAGTCGATATAGCACATTAGCAAATTCTTTACCCATTGTCGTTGGCGTCGCACTTTGCCCATGTGTTCTCGCAAGCATCGGCACTGCGTTGTAATCCGTTATCATCTCTGCCAGCTGACACAACAGCTGATCAATTTGTGGCAACAAGACTTGCTCACGCGCGCCTGTCAGCATCAGTGCATAAGCTAGATTATTGATATCTTCAGACGTACAAGCAAAATGCAAAAACTCTGAAACGTGGGTTAAATGCTGGTCCGCAGCAAATTTTTGCTTGAGGAAATATTCTACCGCTTTAACATCATGATTGGTTGTTTGTTCGATATCCTTGATCAATTGCGCATCGTCGACTGAGAATTGATCAAGCAACGCTTGCAAACCATGCTGAGCATCCTGTGACAACGCCGGAACTTCAGCAATATCAGGGCACTGAGCCAGGCACTGCAACCAACGAACCTCCACCAGCACCCGATGATAAATCAGCCCATATTCACTTAACAAGGGACTTAATTGTGTCATGTGACGCTGATAGCGACCGTCTAATGGTGAAAGGCAAAATAACGCTGAATGAGTCAAACCAGATTCCTAAAAATGTCACAACCCCCCATTATATCTTGCCACTAAAAATAAACTACCCCTGAAGATATTAAGCCGAAGCCAATGGCTGAAATCAAGTACCATCATGCCATACAGAGACCGCCGCAAACGGTTCTGTCGCATTAATTTTTTTTTGAATTTGGGTTGTTATACTCGTTTTTTAAGCTTATGGATGATGCAATGATTAGCTTTAAGTTTCGCCGTTTTCCCAAAGATATTATTTTGATGGCAGTGCGCTCGAAATTATCTTACCCATTGAGCTATCGTGCCATTGAAGAATTGATGGATGAACGAGGTGTCCAAATCGATCACTCCTGTGTCCAGCCCTACCCAACAGACTCATTATTGCGGCCAGCATAGTTACTCGCTAAGATCCAAACCATGTAAATATGCCGTTATGAAAATTATGTATCAATCTAAAATCGTTGTTAGCGCTGTTGTTGGCGGTATTATCGAGATGTTTGATTTTGTTATTTATCTCTTCTTCTCCAGCTTATTGGCACAATTATTTTTCCCCAAGGAAAACCAGGCTGTCGCACTGATGCTAACCTTAGCAATTTTCGCTATCGGTTATTTAGCTCGACCGCTTGGTGGTATTTTCTTTGGCCATATTGCCGATAGACAGGGACGACGCAAGGGGTTGGTCCTCTCCGTATTCATGATGGCGATTCCTATTTTTCTCATCGCTATTTTACCCACGTATCAAAGCATCGGTATCGCCGCACCAACCATTTTACTGCTTTGCCGAATTGTTCAAGGCCTCTCTATCGGCGGTGAGTTTCCGAGCGCTTTAACCTTTGTCGCGGAACACAGTCCAAATCATCGTCGTGGCTATTACTGTAGCTGGCTATTTTTTGGCGTCAATATTGGCCTGGTTTTGGGCTCTGCTGTCACTGGTCTAATCGATAGTGTCTTCAGTCAACAAACCATGTTGGATTTCGGTTGGCGGTTGCCATTTTTTGCGGGTTCAATTTTAGCTGTTGTTGGCTTATATATTCGCTATCGCTTAACTGAAACCCCTGAGTTTTTAAAACGACAAAAGCAACATCAACCCGTCCGAATACCCATTGCAAAGCTATTACACCGAAATTGGCGGGAATTGATTGTCGGGATCGCGACAGTCTGTTTAATGGCCGTCATTATCGGGGTCGTTTTTTTAGGCATGGCACACTATTTGCAACATGTGCACGACTGGCCACTCCACCATGCCTTAATGGTCAATACCATGAGTATTTTAATTTTTTCTCTTTCAATTCCTTTTTTTGGCTTTATTTCTGATTATGTTGGCCGCAAAAAGCTACTCATCACCAGTGCTCTATTCATGGCAATATTTGCCTATCCGTTATTTAGCGCCCTACACAATCAGACTAACCTATATTTTTGGTTAGCATTGATTGGTTTAGATTTATTAGCTGCATTAGCCATCTCTGTGGTACCAGCAACCTTGTCAGAGTTATTTAGGACTGATACTCGAGTCAGTGGCATTGGTCTAAGCTACAACATCAGTTTTGGCTTATTTGGTGGGTTGGCACCGTTAGTTGTACTATTATTTACTCGCTATAGTCATGACGCTTCTGCGGCAAGTTTTTATGTGATTTGCGCAGCTATTGTCACGTTGTTAGCCGCATTTTTTATTAAAGATCGTCGTCAACAGCCGCTCAATTGATCATCATGTCGCACATGACCACCTAAAACTGATTAACTCCTGATATAATCTTTGATAACTCTCCCCAGCAAAGACAAAGCACAATGTGGTTTAAAAATTTACAACTCTTTCAACTAACTGAAGAATTCCCTTGGTCTGCAGAGTCTCTAGCAGAACGCTTACAGGATTTTGCTTTTGAAAAATGCGCTGCAATGCAAGCCAAATCCCAGGGCTGGATTTGCCCAAGTCAGCAGGAAGACGGATCATTAATGCATAGTGCCAATGGTTTTATCTTGCTGTGCTTAAAAACCGAAGAAAAACTTATTCCTGCTGGCGTATTGAACGATATGCTGGCCGATAAAGTACAGGATATTGAAACCCGCCAAGGGCGTAAAATTCGCAAAAAAGAAAAGCAACAAATAAAGGAGGAGCTTTACCAAAGCTTGCTTCCACGCGCATTCTCTCGCCATGCACAAGTCTATGCCTACATTGACTTACAGGATAATTGGTTGGTCGTGAATACATCCAGCCTAAATAAGGCTGAAAGTTTTTGTGATTATTTACGCCGCTCTTTAGGTAGTTTAAAAATTAAACTCCCTGAGGTTGAGCCCATTTCCATGATGATGACGGCCTGGTTACAACGCAACGACTATCCTGAAGATTTGACCATTGAGGACACCTGCGTGCTGGAAGATAGCGCTGAAGGTGGCACTATCCGCTGCAAGAAACAAAATCTACTCGCTGAAGATATTCAAGCACTGATTGGAGAAGGCCGTACAGTCGCACAGCTAACCCTATCATGGCGCGAACAAATGCTATTCACACTCAAACAGGATTTTTCTATCGGTGGCATTAAATACCTAGAGATCATACAAGATCAAGCACGCGATATTTATACGGAAACCGACCAAGCACGATTTGACGCAGATTTTACTATCATGACGGAAACCCTGCGTCATTTTCTACGCAGCCTGATACAAAGCGTCGGTAAAGACAGCAATGCACCCCCGCAACCTCGGGCCACCATCACATCAACGAATCAACGAACAGAACTGGCAACGGATTCAACAACGCAAACCGGCACATCTTTTGATGAGACAGATCCCGAGAAACAAGCGGAATTATAATGCCAGAGAACAACACTCGCTGGATGATTGCTTTTACGGTCATCTTGCTTGCTATTGTGGAAGTGCTCGACATGACCATCGTCTCTGTTGCGATGCTGGATATGAAAGGCGCCCTTGCTGCCTCACCGACTGAAATCACCTGGACAATCACTGTTTATGTTGTCAGTTCAGCTATTTTTATGCCATTGACCGGATTTGTCACCAAATCGGTAGGGCGCAAGCGCCTACTGCTGTTCAGCTCAATGAGTTTTGGTCTAGCCTCTGCCCTATGCGGCTTATCAACCAGCCTAACTCAGATTGTGATTTTTCGCGGCTTACAGGGCGTTTTTGGTGCTTTCTTGCCGGCGGTTGCACAGGCGACCTTACTGGAAACTTTCCCGGGCAAAGAACGCAACAAAGCCATGGCACTATTCGGCGTAGGCATCATGCTCGCCCCGATCCTTGGCCCAATTCTGGGTGGCTATATCACTGACCATTGGGGTTGGCGCTGGATTTTTTACATCAATGTCCCTGTCTGCCTTATCGCCGTCCTACTGACAACCCGTTATATCAATGATACACAACGTATTAAGCAGACCATTGACTGGAGCGGCTTAACGCTATTGGCTATCGGCGTTGGCTCAATCCAATATGTCTTAGACACAGGAAATGAGAAAGGATGGTTTGGCTCACACCTCATCCAGCTATTTAGTACTATTGGCATCCTGGGCGTCTTCTTTTTTATCCTTCGAGGCATTGGCAATGAGAAAAATATTGTTGACTTCCAGGTATTCAAAGATCGCAATTATGTACTCAGCTGCATAGCCATGTTTATCTATTGTGCTGCAATGATTGGCAGCTTTTCTTGGCTACCGCTATGGATGGAAATTTTTTTAGGTTATCCCGCCTCAACTGCTGGCTTAATTTTAGCGCCTCGCGGTGCCGCTTGCTTATTAGTGATACTACTAACACCAGTCGTTTTAAAGTATCTAGATGCCCGTATTAGCATTGTAATTGCTGCCCTTCTCTACTTTGCTGGGACCTATTTAATGACAGGTTACAATCTACAAGTTAGCCCCGCGAATTTATTTTGGCCAAATATCTTACAAGGTATTGGGACAGGATTTTTCTTTGTTCCACTCACATCCTTGGCATATCAAAGCTTAAACGCCAACTCTATGGACACAGCATCCGGATTATTTAATTTTTTCCGCAGTGTTGGGGCATCTGTTGGTGTTGCCCTATTTAGCACGATCATGTCGACACAAGGACAAAAACTATGGAACACACTGGGCGGATATATTAATCCCTTTAGCCAAGCACTCAACAATTGGCTAAACATCAATCACCTAACACTCCAAACACCGGCAACCTATGCACACCTTGCTTCAACTGTCAGTTTACAAAGTAATATGATTGCCTTTAATGATGCCAATCTATTATTTGCTGGATTAGCACTTTTGATACTACCGCTAATGCCTTTTCTTGGTGCTGGCAATAAGACCGTAGCGAATACAGCGCACTAGAAAATTGCGCCTATTAGCAAATTCGCGTATGCTCTCAACCCCAATTTAGGAGAGATGTCCGAGTGGCTGAAGGAGCACGCCTGGAAAGCGTGTATACGGGAAACCGTATCGGGGGTTCGAATCCCCCTCTCTCCGCCATTAATACCAGCCGTTACGACGACGTTGTTAAGTGGTTGGGCTCTATCAAATACCTGGCACATGAGCAACAGAAGTTTTCAAATAACGACGCTGACGCTCAAAAACAGCAAAAACAGAGTTATTCACAATCGACTAAATAGACGACTCAAGAGTTGGCAGCGATATAACAAGCACCTATTAAGGCCGTGTTATAACCATGTTTTGATAGCTGAAGAATCGGCGGGGTAACCAGCTTAAGATGCTCTTGCATAACCTGACTAGCTTGACTAACCAACATTTGCCCACCCCCGATGGAAACACCGCCTCCTAATACAATGATTTGTGGTGATAAAATAGCAGCAATATTACGCAGACCAAGACCCAGGTTATAGCCAACCTCTAGCCACTGACTTGGCTTTAATTGCTCTGCAGGTTGTTGATAAATGCGACGAATGCCTGTACCAGAAACAATGCCTTCCAAACAATCTTCCAACCCACAGTCACAGCTAACTTTGCCAGGCCCTGTGACTCGATGATTAATTGCTTGGTGACCAACTTCTGGATGAGACAGTCCCCGATAAATTTGTCCATCAATCAAAAAACCAGCACCAACACCGGTACTTAGCGTCATGTATAAAAATTTTGATTCGTCATAACCACCAAGGTGATACTCACCTAGGGCAGCGACATTGGTATCCACATCCACATGAAAAGGGCACTGCCATCGATCTTCCATCACCTGTTTCAATGGGAAATTCCGCCAAGCGGGCTGATGAACAGGGCTAACCACACCAGTCAGTGGATCTAATGGCCCGCCAATCGCAGCACCAATACCCAAAATTTTTTGCTCTTGGGCAACTTGTTCAATCATCTGGTTGATTTGTTGGATACCTGCCTCGCATTCCTCAGGCGTCGGTGCTTTTAAGACGCTTTTTTGTTCGCCACATTCATCTATTGCGGTGACCATCAACTTAGTACCACCGATATCAACACCAATATAAACAGAACTTGAACATGTTGCACCATTGATCGCCGTAGACATTAATTGATTTGACACAGGCGAAACGGCATGTCGGGAAAAATTTTTCTGACTGCAAACATTCTCATCAGTACTCATATTTCTTGTCCTTTGCAACAATCAATTTATGCCTACAAACTTGATTATACCAGTTTCAATTGCCAGAATGATGATACTGACATCATTAATCAAGGACGAGGTATCAACCATGAATCAGTTAATTCAATTGGCCGTAGACGAGCATAAAATACTTTGCGATTGGCTACTTCGCCATCAAGCCTCTATCATCAAAATAGCTGAGCACGTTGCCGAGCGCTTACAAGCTGGTAGTACCATTTTCTGGTGCGGCAATGGTGGCAGTGCTGCCGATGCACAACATATGTCTGCTGAACTAACGGGGCGCTTTAAGCGTGAACGCAAGGCCTTGCCGGCTATTGCCTTAACAACTGATACCTCAGCACTCACCGCGATTGCCAATGATTATAGTTACCAAGAAGTTTTTTCCAGACAACTAGAAGGGCTGGGACATGAAGGTGACGTGTTAATTGGTTTATCAAGTTCCGGTAATAGCGAGAATGTTTTGTTAGCCTCCCAAGTGGCCAAACGCAAGGGCATAACAAGCATCGGCTTATTAGGAAAAGATGGTGGCACCCTGGCTGATGCAGTCGATTATCCTATCGTAGTCCCCTCACATAACACACCGCGCATCCAAGAAATGCACACGTTAATCTGCCACAGTATTTGTGAATTAGTTGATCAGCAATATTAAATGGTCATGAGCAAAAATATCCCACTATCATCAAGCCCCAAATTATTTTTTGGTGTCAGTGTTCTGTTTTTTGTTTGGGGGGTGGCAACTATCCTCAATGATTTATTGGTCCCTGTTTTCAAACAGCAGTTTCACTTAAACTATTTTTCAGCGTTACTCGTACAATTTATGTTTTTTTTGGCCTACTTTATTATGGCCTTACCGATGGTAAAGCTAGTCAATCGATGGCAGTATAAGCGTAGCACCATTTTTGGATTGTTGATTATTATCGCTGGCTGTTTGGTATTTCTGCTGGCTAAACAATCAGCAACCTATCAACTATTTTTGCTAGCATTGTTTGTTTTAGCCTGTGGCGTTGTCATGCTACAAGTATCAGCAAACACTCTCATTACCTTGCTGGGAAATCGCCAGTCAGCCTCAGCGAGATTATCTTTAGCGCAAGGGATTAACTCCTGTGGTTATGTCCTCACACCGCTTTTAGTCGGTGCCTTCATATCCATTGCAACGTTGCCTTATATTTATGCAGCAATGATTGTATTTTTATCCCTGGTTATCGGTCTCATTGTACGAACTTCCTTTGAAGCCTATGATCATGTCCCAATCAAAGTATCAGCAAAAAACGAGGGAATTATTAAGCCAGTCTTTAGTCAACCTTATTTCTTTTTAGCCATTATTGCCATTTTCGCTTATGTTGGTGCAGAGGTGTCAGCAGGCAGCTTGGTTATCAGTTTTTTAGGATTACCAGCTATTGCGCATCTGTCCATCAATCAAGCCAGCCAATACTTGGCCCTATTTTGGGGCGGGGCCATGATAGGGCGTTTTCTCGGATCCTATATTCTATGCCTATTTAAACAGCATCAGGTCTTGCTCGTCTATGCGTTAATTAATGTTCTACTGGTCTTATCGATCAGCTTCACCATCGGCAAAGTTGCCATGTGGTCTTTATTAGCCATGGGCTTATTTAATTCTATTATGTTTCCCAGCATTTTTGCTTTGGGGCTCTCCCTATTTAAAAGTAACGAAGTCAAGAATTCAGCGGCTGGTTGGCTAGTCATGGCTAATATTGGTGGTGCCTTAATCCCCATTTTACAAGGTCATTTAGCTGACTTATTCGGCTTGCAGCACTCTTTTTTGTTACTATTATTTTGCTACGGTTTTATTGCTTGCTTTGCCTGGCTATTTGGCAAAAAAATCCTTTAAACTGGCCAGGCCAAACCAGGCCGCCATGCTTTGTGCGAAAGCACTTTTTTTCAGTTATACTAACGTCAATTCATATCGATCTTTAAATAATATGTTAGGCTCTAGCTCTAAAGCACGCCGTCGCGCCCGGGAATTTGCGTTACAGGCTTTATATCAGTGGCAGTTAAATCAAACCGACTTAACAAGTCTCGAGCGGCAATACCGTGAACGTAACAGTTTTATCAAGCATGTAGACTGGCTACTATTTAGCGACCTAATCCATCAAGTACCTAGAAATTTCAGCGCTATTAATCAGACCATTGAAAAAACAACAGATATTGTCCTCACACAAATTGACCCCATTGAATTAACCACTCTACGCCTAGCCACCTACGAACTTATGCATCGCTTGGACATTCCCTACCGTGTTGTTATCGACGAATATGTCAGCCTCAACAAGACATTTGGCGCTACTGATGGCCATAAATATATCAATGGTGTACTCGACAAATTGATACCTATTTTAAGGCAACACGAACACACATCTTAAGTCATGAGCACGCTCGATACCTCTTACAACATCAAAAAACTAACACCTGCAACCTCTCATATTTGGTTGCTAAAACTTGAACCGGCTCAGCCAGAGGTCCTATTAAATTACCAAACCATACTGAGTAGCGATGAGCTCAAAAGAGCAAATCAATTCAAGCGCCGACAATTACAAGAACGTTTTATTATCACCCGAGCTACCCTAAGACAACTACTGGGACACTATCTGGAACAACCAGCAAAAGATATTGTATTTAGCTACTCAAATAAAGGAAAGCCATCGATCTTCAATCACTCTTTGGCGTTTAACTTATCACACTCTGGCAACTACGTGGCTTATGCCTTTACTTTACATCAAGCGATTGGTATTGATATCGAAAAAATTGATCTCACGATTGATTTAGCCATTGCAAAACGATTTTTCCATCCTCAAGAATTTAAAGCCTTGGTTGAACTGCCAAGCAACCAGCAGGCACAGGCATTTTTTCACCTCTGGACTCAAAAAGAAGCCATACTCAAAGCCTCTGGCCTAGGTATTGTGGCAGGTCTGCATAAAATCCAAGTAAGCTGCACCCAACCGGCACAACTCATCAGCAATGAAATTGATGATATTACCTGGAAACTACAAAGCTTTGAACCTGCATCAAACTATGCTGCCTGTATTGCTACACAAGAGGTAACAGAAAATTTTTACTATCATGTATTATAGTGATCCAATCATCCTATCGAGTTTTTTAACTTTCATCAGGAGGTGGCAATATAGAATCGTCTCCAGGTCTCCCAAACCTGGGAATCGCGTTCCCTTCTGGAGTACCCCAAAACCAATTCTTTATCTTTTCTAGTGTAGATACACGAGGGACATGACGAAGATTTTTCCGATTTAGCAGACCAGTCACATTTTTTTCAGGTTCCATAGAACCAGGTGCCTTCGGCAGTCCACCCTTATTGTTTCCAGCTACCACAAAATCAGGGTCAGTAGGAGGTGGACCCAATGACACGGCTTCTCCTCCCTCATTATCGCCAGTTGGCGCTGCATCAGCAGTTTGCGCTGCATCACCAGTTTTCGGTACTGGGTTATCCCCACTTGGCTTGGCACCACCTGACGGTGCGGCACCACTACCTGTCTCCGGCTCAGAATCTTCCCCACCACCACCGGGAAGACTGGCACCCATTTCTCTCATCTCTTGAAAATATCCACCGTTGGGACCATAAGAGCCAGGACCCGTGTAACCAGGTAGTTGATTACTTTGAGGGATTTCAGCCGCACTAGGAGAAGCCTCAGGCACAGGAGG
>CBFIHN010000012.1:0-34931 GCA_965662575.1 Gammaproteobacteria bacterium | reverse complement strand
CGTCAGCAACAAGTAGCATGGCCTCCAAGCGACGCAGTGCTTTATCAGAACGCCATTCACGTACTAATTCAACTGCGGAACGTTCTAAGTGACCTTGATGACGTTCTAATTTAGCTTCAAAGCGCTCAAACAAGGTGAATGCATCAGCAGTCGCACCGGCAAATCCTGCAATGACTTTATCATGATAGATGCGACGAACTTTTTTGATATTATCTTTGGCGACCATGTCGCCCATTGTGGCTTGACCATCACCACCGATAACAACTTGACCATGGCGGCGCACCGCTAAAATCGTGGTGCCATGAATGCTTTGCATGTTGTGTCCTTAATATAACATCAGCCCAGAGTGCAGGCTATTTTTTGAGAGAGGATATTGTCCTAGATGGGGGTGGTTTTTATATTTTCAAGTTATCTTCCTACAACACAAATATGCCTCAAAGCACGGAGTATATTATGGGACTGTTGCAAACCAGTTTCTAGCGGCACTAGCGTTGTTGAAAAAAATGAAAAACTGCTCATTTATTAGGTGTAAACTCCGCTTTTTTAATTTTTTTCGTCTAACTATTGCTCGCTATAAACCAGCTTGCAGCAGCCCCATTATGTGTTATAGCTCCCAACTTGTTGCGCGGCATAGTCATCAAATCGACAATACTGTCCCATAAACGTTAAGCGGACCATGCCAATAGGCCCATTACGTTGTTTGCCGATAATAATTTCAGCCGTGCCTTTATCTTCGGTGTCTGGGTGGTAGACTTCATCACGGTAAACAAACATAATCACGTCAGCATCTTGCTCGATTGCCCCAGATTCACGCAAATCAGACATCATAGGGCGTTTGTCAGTCCGGTCTTCAGATTTACGGCTTAACTGTGACAAAGCGATTAATGGCACATTGAGTTCTTTGGCTAAGGCTTTGAGGTTTCGTGAAATCTCTGAGACTTCATTGGTGCGGTTTTCATTACTGCCTGGCACTTGCATTAACTGTAAATAATCGACCACAATCAGACTAACCCCGCCATGCTCGCGCGCAACACGACGCGCCCGTGAGCGCATTTCGGATGGGCTGAGTGCTGGTGTGTCATCAATATAGAGGTTCATGCGTTCGTTGATTAAAGACATCGCAGAAAAAATTTTACTCCAGTCATGATCATCTAGCTGACCTGAACGTAGAGATGATTGGTCAACGCGGCTAAAAGAGGAGAGTACACGCATCATAATCGCTTCTTTGGGCATTTCCATACTAAACAGCAAGACAGGTTTTTCAGCATCCATCGCGACTTGTTCGCCAATGTTCATCGCAAATGTTGTTTTACCCATAGAGGGACGGCCGGCAACAATCACAAGGTCTGCAGGTTGTAATCCTGATGTCATTTCATCAAGGTCTTGATAAGCCGTTGCAATACCTGTGATACCACCTTTGGTTTGCATGAGCTCATCCAGTTTTTCAACAACCGTAGGCATAATATGTTTAACGGCAACTGGCCCCCCTTGTTTATCAACGCCATGTTCAGCGATAGCAAATACTTTCTGCTCAGCTAAATCGAGAATATCCGAACTACTGCGGCCTTCTGGTGTATAAACAGAATCTGCAATACCGGTGGCGGCTGATAGCAATTGGCGCATGACTGAGCGTTCGCGGACGATGTCGGCGTAGGAGTTAACATTAGCAACACTCGGTGTATTTCGCGCTAAGTCAGTCAAATAAGCTAAACCACCCACTTGCTCTAATGTATTATCATTTTCCAAGATGTCACTGAGAGTGATCACATCGAAGGGACTGGCTTTTTCGGCTAATGTCGCAATCTTTGCAAAGATGACGCGGTGCTCTTTGCGGTAAAAATCTTCGGCGCTGACTTTTTCTGATACGCGATCCCAAACCTCATTCTCTAGCATTAAACCACCAATCACCGATTGTTCAGCTTCAATAGAGTGGGGGGGGACTTTCAGCTTGTGGACTTCTTCTTCACTAGACCAGGGGGCTTTTTGCTGCGTACTCATAAAATGCGACATCGCTTATAGGTTGTTAATAGTCATACCGCGTGGCCGGCACGGGGTAATTTATGGGTAGGAAAAGGTATCATAAAATACTCATCGAGACTAACTCATATCATTTAACGCAGAGAGTGCTTGACCAATCGTTGACACACCAAGGCACTTGAGTCCTGTGATCGGCTTTTGTGGCTGGTTTTGTTTTGGAATGATCGCGTGAGTAAAGCCTTGCTTGGCCGCTTCTTTTAGTCGTTCTTGACCGCTTTGCACCGGACGAATTTCACCGGATAGGCCCACTTCACCAAAGATAATGGTTTGTGCATGAATCGGGTGATTTTTGAGGCTGGATGAAATCGCGGCAATAACAGCTAAATCAGAGGCAGTCTCAGAGATTTTGATGCCACCTACCGCGTTAATAAAAACATCTTGGTCATAGCTACTAACCCCACCATGACGATGCAAAACAGCCAGCAACATCGATAGTCGACTTTGCTCCAAACCTAATGTCAGGCGTTTTGGATTCGGGTTGTTGGTGTTGTCAACTAAGGCTTGAATCTCCACCAGCAGCGGGCGACTACCTTCCCAGGTCACCATGGCAACACTACCAGGTGTTTGCTGGTCACGGTGTGATAAAAAAATAGCTGAGGGGTTATTAATTTCTTTCAAGCCAAGATCTGTCATCGCAAAGACACCAAGCTCATTGACCGCGCCAAAACGATTTTTTACTGTTCGTAGAATACGAAAACGATTGTCTGCCTGACTTTCAAAGTAGAGCACAGTATCAACCATATGTTCTAAAACACGTGGCCCAGCTAAAGCGCCATCTTTGGTGACATGCCCAATTAAAAATAATGAGGTATGGGTTTGCTTGGCAAAGCGTACCAGCTGCGCTGTGCTTTCCCGAATTTGGCCAACAGCGCCTGGAGCAGTCTGTAGCGCTTGGCTATACATGGTTTGAATAGAATCAATAACCAATATATTGGCTTTTTGCTGTGTGGCAGCACTCATAATATCTTCAATACAGGTGGCTGTGAGTAAGTGAAGTGACGGTGATGTTAACTGCAGTCGTTGCGCCCGAAGGCTGACCTGTTGTAATGACTCTTCACCCGTGACATAGAGTACTTGGTTGTCAGTTGCTAATGTGCAAGTAGTTTGAAGAATAAGTGTTGATTTGCCGATACCCGGGTCGCCGCCAATCAGAATGACACTTCCTTGGACCAGGCCGCCACCTAAAACACGATCAAATTCGGCAATGCCGATGGCTTCTCGTTGAATATCAGCTGCAGGCACCTGAGCTAAGGCGGTTGGTTGAAGTGCAGTCTGTGCGCCAGCGTAGCCAATACCTGACTTACTGACCTGTTGATGAGGGGGCTGACGAAACTCTGCAAGACTGTTCCAAGCGCCACATTCTGTGCATTGACCAGACCATTTAGGAAAGTCCGCACCACAGTCATTGCACAAATAGTGTATTTTACTTTTAGTTGTCGCCATCAATTGCCATACGGATTTTGCGCACCAATGTGCTTGAGTTTAACACCCTTTTCAAGATTGCGCTCGATATGTTCAAGACTAATATTCTTAGTTTCAGGCACAAATAATTTGAGAAAAATAATTGCAAGAACACAAAATGCAGCGAAGACAAAAAAGATGGATGCATCACCAAAATGCTTCATAAACGCGAGTGCATTTGCCATGACCACCCCAGCAAAAGTCCAATTCACCATGGTCGTGACAGTCATGCCAATTTCACGACCTTTTAAAGGAAAAATTTCTGCACAGATCACCCAGGCAACTGGTCCCCAAGAAACAGCAAAGCCAATAATATAAATAACAACAGCAATCAGCAGTACAGTTCGTTCAGTCATGGTGGGGTCCCCATGGTGGTGGGCCGCCGATAAAAAGGCAAAACCAGCCGTTAATAGGGTAAGCAACATAATAACCGCACCGGTATATAACAAGCGTTTACGCCCCCAGTGTTCGATCAGTTTGACTGCTGGAAAAGTCGACAGCATATTGACAACAGGCACGGCAAGTAGGGCAACCATGCCAGTCATTTTTGCGTAACCAAAGAAGGTTGGTGCATAGTAAATCATTAAGTTAATGCCAACCAGTTGCTGAAACATCTGCAGTGCAACACCAATAAAAAGCACTTTCCAAAAAAAGCCTTTGCGAAGCATGCTAAAACCAATGCCTTGATTTTGTGCAACACTACGGCGGATATCCTCAATTTCTTTTTCAACTTCCGTTTTGGAGGAACGAATTTCTTTGAGCACGGATTTTGCTTTTTGATGTCGCCCTTTAAGAATCAGCCAGCGTGGGCTTTCGGGGATTAATAGGGTGCCAATAAACATAATCACTGCAAAAACCACAATGACTAAAAACATGGTTGATAAAGATTTTTCCGTATGACCAAGCAACCGGGCAATGTAGACATTGGTTACTGCAATTAAGAAAATCCCGATGGTAATCATTAACTGAAAAAGGGAGGTCATACCGCCACGGATTTTAGTTGGTGCGGTTTCAGATAAATAAAGCGGGACCAAGAATGAGGCGATGCCAACGGCAAAACCTAAGAAAAAACGGCAAGCAGTTAAAATAGGTAAGGGGGGTAAGAATGCTGACGTAATCGACATCAGTGAAAAAATAAAGCCTGCTAGCACCAGTGAGGTTTTACGACCCAATTTGCGTGCAAGAAACCCGGAGCACAGTGCGCCAATAATGCCGCCCCAGGCCAGTACGGCAGCATAGTGTGAACCTTGAATTTCAGTGAGTTTATACGTTGCAGAAATAGTCTGTAATGAATTAGCAATAAAGCCTTGATCTAAACCAAAAAGCAAGCCACCTAACGCAGCGATAACACCAATTAAATAGACAATTCGGTTATATTCTCTCATTTTTTACCTTGCGTAGTATCAAAAAAATCTAGCCGCAAAATACGCACTAAGATAGCTCAAGTCAAGCCATAGTCATCGTGATAATTTACTGACTTTTACATTGTTTAAACGCAATAAGTGAAGAAGTTAAAAACAATCTATTTGTCTAGCCCATTAATGCATTGTGCGCCGAGTTTAGCATCTCGAAAACGGCTCGTAAGCCCATGGCTTCTCCCCCCGTGGGATGGCCTGGTCGGTGATGATCATTCCAGGCTGATAAATCAAAGTGGAGCCAGGGAATGTGGTCCGAAATAAAGTGTTGTAAAAATAGTGCAGCAGTGATTGATCCAGCTAAACCCGTTGAGCCACTGTTATTGATATCAGCGATATGACTTTTAATCAATTCTTTATAAGGGCTATGTAGTGGTAATTGCCAAACTGGGTCATTAGTTTTTTGACTGGCTTTTTCTAATTGTGCCGAGAGCGCTTGATCATTGCTAAAAAATGCCGGTATTTCATGGCCCAAAGCAACTCGTGCTGCGCCAGTTAGTGTCGCAAAATCAATGATCATATTGGGTTTGCTCTCACTGGCATAAGCTAGTGCATCGGATAAAATTACTCGCCCTTCGGCATCTGTATTGCCAATTTCTATGCTTAATCCTTTGCGTGTTTTAACGATATCACCAGGGCGATAGGCATGGGCATCAATCACATTTTCCACTGCAGGAATGAGTAGTTGTAAATAAATTGGTAGCTGATGGTGCATAATGAGCTTGGCTAGGGCTAGCGCATGTGCCGCACCACCCATGTCTTTTTTCATTATTAACATGGCCGAGCTGGGTTTAAGATCTAACCCCCCTGTATCAAAACAAACTCCTTTGCCAACAACAGAAATCTTCGGGTGATCTTTTTCTCCCCAGCACAATTCAATTAGTCGTGGTGCGTGTTGCGAAGCACGGCCAACAGCATAAATTGCTGGAAAATTGTTAGTGATTAAATGTTGTCCAGTGATAACTGAACAGGATGCTTGATAGGACTGCGCCAAATCATGCGCAATATTCTCTAGTGTCTGTGGCGTCATATCCTCAGCTGGTGTGTTGACTAAATCTCTCACGAGAAAACAGGCATCGATTTGAGGCTGAATTTTTGTCAATATTGCTCGGGGAACAACTAAGCGTGCCAGCGCTGTATCCGTTTGTTTATAGCGAGCAAAATCATACCCTTCTAAGGCCCAGGCAAAAGCCAATTGTTCCATAACGCCATGATCATTAATTAGACGATAATCTCGAGGGGGTAATTTTTTAACCAGGGATGTCAGTAGATCAGGGTTTTTTTCTACATTGCCAATCAAAATCACTTTTTCAAGTTGACCATTGTGGTCAGCAAGCAGCGCATACTGACCAGCGCTTGTGCTAAAGCATTGTGATGTTAGCCAGTTTTGTTGTTGCGTTGTTTGTTGTGCCAACCAAAGGTCATAGTCCTGTTCGGGGATAATATCAATGCCAAGCACCCCAGGTTGGTTTTGATCTACCAGTAGATTCATGAGGTTGTTTTGCCAACAGCATGTTGAGTAACATGAGAACTGTGATCAAGCCAAGTCGTGAGATAGCTGATCGCCTTGTGATCTAAACTGCCAGCATCCAGTTGTAGGTTGAGCCAATCAATGATGTATTGATATTCAGCCGTTGAAAAATTTTGCTGTGCCTGATAGAGCTGAGTCAACGCTTGCAAGACCCCCACAATAGTTTGTGTGCCAACTTGATAAGCTGCCTGAAATTGATTTAGTGAACTCTGGCCCGCTTTAACAGATTGTTGGTATGCTTTAACTTTAGCGATATCAGCAATCACATTGAGATAGTCTTGCCGTGTTTTATTGACTATTTGATATTGCGTTTCATCTTGGGTTGCCAGGGCGGCACCGTAAGTTTCAGCTTGCTGAATTGTGTTAGCAATGCCGCCACCACTTTGCCAAAAACTCCAGGTGGCACTTAAGCCAATGGACGCACTGGTTTGATTGGCAGGGCCCAAAACCGCGCTTGCATTGCCAGTCGTATGCTGTGCTATCTTGCCGTAATTGGCGGTTAAGCTAATACTCGGAAGCCAGTTGCTACCCGCTGCTGCCAACAGGGTGTTCCTTGCCGCCGCACTGTTATGTTGTGCAGATTGTAATTGTCGGTTGTATGACTTGGCACGCTTGACCCATAGGGTAATATCAGCTGGCTTGGGTTTGTTAAATGGAAAATTACTTTTTAATGGGGCAAAGTTCTGATAATGTGTATTAGTCAGCGTAAACAATTGTTCTTTCGCAACAGCCAGTTTGTTCGTATCAATAATTTTTTGTGCCAGAGCCGCGTCATACTTTGCTTGTGCTTGCTTAACGTCAGTCATTGTATTAAGCCCAACGTGCAGTTTCTGCTTGGTTTCTTTCAGGGTTTGCGCTAAAAAATCAATTTGACTGCTATCATAGCCAACCTGGTCCGTTGCTTGCAGTATACTGAGATAGTCTTTTGCAACCGTTAGAATAAATTGCTGCAATTGATAGTGATAGGTGCTATTGCTGGCATTTGCTGTTTGTTGTGCGCTGCGCCAGGTGCTGAAAGTGCCAATATCAAATAAGCTTTGACTCAGACTGATGCCCGCTCGTGTTTGCTCATAATGGCTATTGCCAATGAGTCCAATATTTCCTGAAGCAGATAAGGCAATTTGGGGTAATAAGGCGCCGCCACTGACATTGGCGGACGCTTGGACAGCATTGCTGGTTGCCAAATCAGCTTTCAATGAGGGAGTGCTTTTCAAAGCTTGCTGATAAACAGTTTGTAAATCAGTGGTATAGCCAGAAACAGCAGCGAAAGCAAAGCATGTAGCCAAAAGTTTGCGCATGAGGCAATCGTCAAAGAGTCATGGATATTGTGCGTCTATTGTAGCATTAGGCTGTGGTCAGTACCAAGGGGTTTGTCAATGGTGACAATGATGCTAGAGTAACTAAAAATCATGCCCAATTTAATATGATGTCAAGCCAGCCTCCCTTAGTTTTAGTTGATGGATCTTCTTATCTGTTTCGCGCTTTCTATGCTTTACCAAACTTAACCAATGCTGCGGGGGAACCTAGTGGTGCGATTCTTGGGGTCATGAATATGCTGCGCCGTTTGCGTCAAGACTATGTTGACTCACAAATACTGGTGGTTTTTGATGCGAAAGGCAAAACCTTTCGTCATGAGCTTTATGATCAGTACAAAGCCAATCGTGCCAGTATGCCAAATGAATTACGCACACAAATTCAACCTTTGCACGATCTAATTAGAGCCTATGGTTTGCCATTGATTTCAATAACAGGGGTTGAAGCGGATGATGTGATTGGCACCATGGCCAAGCGAGCGGAACAAGCTGGACAATCAGTCGTTATTTCAACTGGTGATAAAGATATGGCGCAACTGGTGAGTGATCGGATAATCTTGCTTGATACCATGAAAAATACCCAGTTAGATTGTCGGGGCGTTGAAGAAAAATTTGGTGTGAAACCGGGATTGATTATCGACTATCTTGCCTTGATGGGTGATAGTTCGGACAATATTCCAGGTGTGCCTGGTGTGGGTCCTAAGACAGCAGCAAAATGGCTTAATGAGTATGGCAGCTTGGATAACCTCATTGCACATGCCGATCAAATTAAGGGCAAAGTGGGAGACAAGTTCCGCGCGCACATAGCACAGTTACATTTAGCCAAAACATTGACTACGATTAAATGTGATGGTGATTTGCCGGTAGGGGATGCCATTATCCAGGAGAGTGATCAGGAAGTCTTTGTATCCCTACTAAAAGCCTGGTCAATGACTAGTTGGCTCAAAGAGTTGACTGCTCAAGCAGAGTCACAACCTCAGATTAGAACAGCATATGAAACGATTTTGACTGATGATCAATGGCAGCGTTGGCTAGACAGATTGCAGCAGGCCACATGCTTTTGCTTTGATACTGAAACCACGAGTTTAGATGCAATGCAAGCCGAGTTAGTCGGGCTATCATTTTGCATGAGCTCAGGTGAGGCTTGCTATATCCCCCTCGGTCATGCGTATCCAGCTTGTCCTGATCAGTTACCAGCAGAGCGTGTATTAGCGGCACTAAAACCTGTTTTTGAAAATGCGACAATTCATAAAGTGGGTCAAAATTTGAAATATGATCTCAAGGTATTGGCTAACTATGGTATTACATTACAGGGGATTTACTTCGATACCATGCTGGCTTCGTACGTGCTTGAAGCAGGGCAAGGGCGTCATGATATGGATAGTTTGGCGAAGCGTCATTTAAATTATGAGACTACCCACTATGAAGATGTTGCCGGCAAAGGTGCCAAGCAAATTTGTTTTTCTCAAGTGCCAATTGACAGTGCGAGTCATTATGCTGCCGAAGATGCGGATATCACTTGGCAGTTATACCAATTATTGAAAGCGAGATTGGATGACGCGCCTTCCTTGGCCGCCGTGTTTTTTGAGATGGAAATGCCTTTGCTATCGGTACTGTCAACAATCGAACGTGACGGGGTGATCATCGATAGTCAATTGTTACAGCAACAAAGTAAGGCACTGGCGAAGAAAATTGAAAGCTTGGAACAAGAGGCTTATCAAATGGCCGCACAAAATTTCAACTTGAGCTCCCCGAAACAATTGCAAGATGTTTTATTTGAAAAAATGGGGTTGCCAGTGCTTAAAAAAACACCGAAAGGTCAAGCCTCAACGGCAGAAGATGTCTTAACAGAACTGGCATTAACCTATCCTTTGCCGCGGGTGATTTTACAGCATCGACGCCTCAGTAAATTAAAATCAACCTATACCGATAAATTGCCATTGCAGGTCAATCCGAACACGCATCGTGTGCATACACACTATCATCAAGCCGTTGCGGCAACTGGTCGTTTATCTTCAACTGATCCTAACCTACAAAATATCCCGATTAAAAGCGATGATGGTCGTGCAATCCGCCAAGCGTTTATCGCCCGTACAGGAGCGAAATTAGTCGCTGCTGACTATTCACAAATTGAACTACGGATTATGGCGCATTTGTCACAAGATCCTGGGTTATTAGCCGCTTTTAAACAGGGTGTTGATATCCATCGTGCCACGGCGGCAGAAGTTTTTGCTCTGTCACCACAGGCAGTCACTCATGAGCAGCGACGTCGAGCCAAAGCGATTAATTTTGGTTTGATCTATGGCATGTCTGCATTTGGTTTAGCTAAGCAACTGGGTATTGTGCGTGAGGAAGCACAGTTATATAGACAAGTTTATTTTGATCGTTATCCAGGCGTTAAAAATTATATGGACCGCACGCGCGAGCAAGCACAGGAATTAGGCTATGTTGAGACCCTATTTGGTCGACGATTATACTTGCCACAAATTAAGGCAAAGCAGGCTGGATTGCGCCAAGCTGCTGAACGTGCGGCTATTAATGCGCCAATGCAAGGGACTGCGGCAGACATTATTAAGCGCGCGATGATTCATGTTGAGGCGTGGTTAAATGAGGTTCAACTCGATGCAAAAATGATCATGCAAGTGCATGATGAGTTGGTCTTTGATGTGGCAGAAAAAGATATTGATAGACTAGTTGTGGGGATTAAGCAACAAATGGAGCAAGCAGCACAGCTTGATGTGCCGTTACTAGTTGATGTTGGGGTAAGCGATAATTGGGGAGAGGCGCATTAGATGAGCTTTATGGCTAGCCATATATATTAAAGTGAATACCCCGCTGCTTGTGGCGGAGTGGTATATTTCATAGTTGCGTGAAAATGATATTCGCTAACTTACTATCAATACAGCGTGGGTGTTCATTGGGCCAAGATGTTGCATAGGCATAAACGTTTTTAGCTGCGCTTTGCGCCAATATGTTGATAATCTGCGACTGATAAAATGCGTCAGGCGTGGTTGAAATAATAATTTTCGCCTGTTTATGTTCTTTAGCTAGAGCGATGATATCACTCAGATGACTACAATTATTGATGAGCATGGCATCATGACCGCGTGCACTGAGAATATTAGCGATAAGTAATGCTTGAATAATCCGGGTGCTAATCATGCCTGTGCGATAGCCAATGACCCAAATGGGTGGCTGTTGTTTGTGTGTTTTTGCCTGTAGTAAAAACTGTTTCAGCCGATCGCAAAACAAATCAAGTAACAGTTGGCGTGCTAATTCTGCTTGTGAGTGTTTTGGCCATAGGTTTTGGTTTAAGTATTCTAACATTTGTGGGTAAACTTGATCGGCAAAAATTTCAGGACTATATTCTCGGATAAAATGGCCAAGCTCTTGTAAGATTAATGTTGTATTCATTTGCTTTAAGCTGGTTGCTAGTCGCTCAAAATCAATAACCAAACCCGGCTGTTGCGTATCTGTTTGCGATATTTTTTCTTTCAGTAGTTGTTTGACTTGACGGATAGCGTAACCTTGGCTGAGTAAAAATTGTATTTTCTTAATACGTGCCAGATCCGCGTAACAGTAAAGTCTGTGGCCTTTTGGTGTACGGCGCGGTACAAATAAGCCATAGCGACGTTCCCAAGCGCGCAAAGTGACTGGTTTGATACCGCAGCGCGTACAGATAATACCAATAGGGTAGAGCTCAATGTTGGTGTTACTAGATGCCATTTATTTATCCTAATTCATCAGGGTGGGGGGTGTAAGTAGCATTGGTTGTTAAAGAGCCTAAACCTGAGGAAAATACTTGGTTGCTTAAGGTGTGCTAATAATGAAGTTTTTCACGTACTTTGCCACGAAATACAAAATAGTTATAGAAGGTATAAGCCAGCAACAATGGGATCATAATGATGGCGATAATCAAAGTGAACCTCAGTGTCACAGGACTTGCCGCTGCTTGGATATAAGTGAGTTGATACGGGACCATATACGGGAAAATATAAGTACCGAGGCTAAAGAATACCAAGACAAACGTTAGGACGCCGAGCCAATAGGGGGTCAGATGCATTTGGCGCATAATCATTAATTGCTGTATGGCATAAATTATCACAACCACTGTGCCAATGGTGATAAAGATAGCAAGCTTGTTATCCAACAGTGCCATGTGTTGGCGTAAAGTTAGCAAAAAAGTCATTACCGCAAATAACGCTAATAGTCTTGTTGAAAACAAGGCTATACGACGGGCACGTTGGAATAAATCACCTTCACTTTTAAGCATTAACCGTGTTGCACCGAGCATGCTATAGCCAAAAACCATGGTGATCGCTACGATAATTTTTAGTGGAAGCCCTTGGCTGTTAAAATGTGGTTGTGTATACCCAATAATCACTTGCCCAGACATATAACCATGTATTAACGCAATCAAAATCGATGCAATGGCAAATAGGCCATCAAAGAACTTAATACCTTTTTTGGTTTTTAGGCGAAATTCAAAGCAAATACCACGAAACAATAATAATAAAGCCAAACAAATGGCAGGGAGATAAATTTTTGGTAACAGTAACGAGAATGCCCCTGGAAACATGCCGTATAACGCCGCGAGTGAAAACACCAGCCAGGTCTGGTTGCCGTCCCAGACAGGTAAAACAGCACTCATGGCTAGATCGCGTTCAGCCAAGGATAATAAGGGTGAAATAATCCCAATACCAAGTGTAAAGCCATCCAAAATGACATACATGGTAAAACCAAAACCAATGATTAATAACCAAGCAAGCGCGATACTATGCATTTTTTGATCCTCCTTGCAGTGTTTCATCATCATGTGCTTGAAAATAAGCAAAGGGCATGCGTTCAGTGCCCAGTTCCGTAGGGCCTGTTTTAAAAATTCTTAGCAAATAACGCAAATAAAAAACACCAAAAACCAGAATATAGATCAGAATTATCGCGGATATTGAGCTGGCAACTTGCCAAAACTTTAAGTCACTAACCGCATCAGCCGTACGAACAATGCCATAAATTACCCAGGGTTGACGGCCAACTTCTGCTGTGTACCAACCCGTTAAGAGAGCGACAAAACCTAGCGGTGAGATTGGAATTAATAAGCGATAAAACCAAGGGCTACGATAGAGTCTGCGAGTTAAGCGCAAGGCTAAGCCTATCAACGACACGAGAGCGATCAGCAAGCCAATACCAACCATGATACGGAATGACCAGAATACAATGGGTGCATAGGGGCGATCTTTGGCAGGGACAGAATCTAAGCCGATCAGTTTGCCATTCATTTTGTGTGTGTTAATTAGCGACGCAAGTTTGGGAATGCCAATAGCAAAATCATTCTGTTGTGTCGTCATATTGGGCCAAGCAAATAACAGCAGCGGCGCACCGTATTGGGTATGCCATACACCCTCAATAGCCGCAGTTTTAATCGGTTGGTTGTGATGCACTTCGCGACCCACGTCATCACCAATGATAACCTGACTAAAGCTCAGAAATAATAAGGCCCAAAGGGCAAAAGACAAGCATTTTTTGCTGAATTGTTGGTGTTTGTTGCGCACTAAATAAAAAGCACTAACGCCACTAATAATCAGCGCAGTGCTGATATATGCAGCGATTAACATGTGGGTGTAGCGGATAAAGACTGACGGGTTAAAAATCACTTGCAGCCAATTGTGAATAATGAATCGGCCTTGTTCATACGTGGCGCCAGCGGGTGTTTGCATCCAGGAGTTGGCGGATAAAATCCAAAATGCAGACAGAGTGACTCCGATAAAAATAATAAAAGTTGCGGCAAAATGAACGTATTTATTCACACGCCCCCAGCCAAATAGCATAATACCTAATGCCCCAGCTTCGATAAAAAAAGCAGTCAATACTTCATAGGTGAACAGAGCACCGAGTACTGGACCAACAACCGCTGAAAATCCCGCCCAGTTTGTGCCAAATTGGAACTCCATGACAATACCTGAGACGACACCCATACCAAAGGTTAGTGCAAATACTTTGAGCCAAAAGCGCGTGATGTTCAGGTAGATATCTTTTTTGGTTATTAACCAAGTGGCTTCCATAATCATCAAAAATGTTGATAGACCAATGCTAAAAGCGGGGAATAGAATATGGAAACTAACGGTGAAAGCAAATTGTAGCCGAGAGAGTAGTTCCATCGTCATAGCGGCATTCTCCTAAATCCTTATTAAAGAAAAAATTGGTGCTGTACTCAGCTCATATTCAATGATATGTCATCCATGAGAAGACTTAGATCCAACAATTAAAAACTGGATTCCCGCTTGCGCGGGAATGACATGGTCGTAAGTACTATCCAGGCTTACGGCAACAATATGTTCTAAGTCCATGGATAGTCATCATTTTACAAAAGTTATCTATAGGCTCTTAATTAGACTCTTTTGACACTAGTAGCCGCAGGGCCTTTAGGTGTTGAAGTTACTTCAAACTCAACCTGATCATCATCGCGGATTGAGCCTTCTACATCACTCTTATGGACAAAAAGATCTTTGCCACCATCACTTGGCTTGATAAAACCAAAGCCTTTTGTTTCGTTAAAAAATTTAACTGTACCTGTGCTCACTGGAGCCTCCTTTAATTATACATTAACGCCTAGAAATGGTTAAAGAGAGCGGCGCCAACCTCCCTTAAATCGCTATGAGCGCTGCTTTGCCGCATCAGCGAAAAATGAGTCGGGACAAAACTCCACAGCTTGCTGTCGGGGAATATATCATCGAGATTTAAGGTTAACATACAATAGACCCAGAGTATATGCTTGTCTAAAATTTTACCTGAAAATCTCATTACCGACTTGTGCAAACCACTACCTAATAGCGTTAGCGTATTAAAAAATATCACTGTGCATCGATTGTGTTGTCACATCGATCCATTGAGGTTAACCCCATAGCGCACTTTAAACCATAATTGGCTAACAAGAGCTTGTGTTTTTGGTGTTGGGTCATGAAGAATAAAAGCATGTTTAAGTAAACTGGCCGTTGGTGTTGCACTAGGTTGTTGTAGCGTTTTGTCTAGATAAGGTTCAGAGGCGGGTGTTGCATTGGGTTGTTGTAGACGATTGCTAATGGCTGCAGCCGCTTTGGGGGCAATCATGGCATTAATAAACGTTAAGGCTGCTTTAGGGTGAGGCGCGTTTTTCGGCACTGCCATCATATCAAACCAAATGGGAACGCCATCATTGGCCAGCGCATAGCGGACATCGACGTTATCACCTGATGATTGCGCAACACGCCGCGAATGCAAGGTGTCGCCAGAATAACCCATGGCAATACACAGGTTGCCACTGGCTAAATCGTATTGATAGCGGTTGTTGCCGAAATAGGTCAGATAATGGCGAATTTTCATTAAATAATTTGCTGCCGCTTCAAGCTGCTTTGGATCCTGGGTATTCGGGTTATAGCCCAAATAATTCAAGGTGATGCCAAATACCTGCGTTGGTTCATCTAGAAATGAGATGCCACAATGTTGGAGTTTTTTTAGATATTTGGGGTCAAATAAAATCTTCCAGGAATGGACCGGCGCATCTTTGCCTAAATATTTTCTGATCAACTTAGCATTATAAGCAATCCCTGTGGTGCCATAGGTATAGATAACGCCATAACGATTCTGCGGATCAATCTTTGCTGTGAGTTGATAAAGGGTTTTATTCCGATGTTTATAATTCGGCAGTTTTGATTTATCTATAGGTTGTAATAGATCGGCGTGTAAATATTGTGGCATATCTGCTAGTGCAGGCATAATAACATCATAACCGGTGCCACCAGCAAGTAGTTTGGCTTTTAGCATATCTGCGCCGTTGAAAAAGCTTTGATTAACTTGAATTCCCGTTCGTTTTTCAAATTTAGGAATAACTTGTGGTCCAATGTATTGTGCCCAGTTGAGGAAGTTGACTTCTGTAGCATGTATGCCAGCTGATAGCGCTAAAAACAGGGGCAATAAGCCGTATTTGGCGCGCATATTCATTCTCTTATCGTAGTCGGCCACGGACGGTTCGATTAGCTCCCGCCAGTTTGACCAGACTTTGTTGGCTGTGATAATGGCATAGCGCAATAGCTAGAGCATCCGCTGCATCTGCCTGAGGTGTGGCGGTGAGGTTTAAAATCGATTTTACCATTTGCTGAACTTGATGTTTATCGGCAGCACCATAGCCAACAACCGCTTGTTTCACTTGACGAGCTGAGTATTCACTGACGTTCAAGTTGTGATTGGCTAAAGCAACAATGGCGACACCACGAGCTTGTCCAAGCTTTAGAGCTGAACCGGGGTTTTGGTGCATGAAAATTTGTTCAATTGCTGCTGTTGTTGGCTGGTATTGTTTGATCACTTCCTCGAGATTGAGAAAAATTTGCTGCAAACGATCAGCCGTGTCTCCAGGTTTAACGCGGATGCAGCCACTAGCAAGATAACGGCATTGTCGGTTTGTAATTTGGAGTAGACCAAAACCGGTAATACAGGAGCCAGGATCAATGCCGAGGATGATGGTTGAAGAATTGGCTTTGTTGCTCACTAAGATCTCTTCATGGTTGGTATGAGATGACACCTATAATTTTTGCATAATCTCATCAGGAATATCGGCGTTACTATAGACCTTTTGGACATCATCCAGATCTTCAAGCGCATCAATCATTTTTAGTAACTTCTGCGCACCATCAAAATCGAGTAGGGTTTCAGTTGATGCCGTCATGGTGACTTCACTATGCACTGCTTTTAGCCCAGATTTTTCCAAGCCTTCAGCAACTTGCGCATAATGTTCAAATGAAGTGATGACATCAACAGAGCCGTCACGATGACTCGCGACATCGTCAGCGCCAAGTTCTAAGGCCCGTTCCATAATTCGGTCTTCATCACAGCCAGGTGAAAAGCTGATAACACCTTGTTGGGTAAAGAGGTAGGCCACTGATCCAGATGTGCCCATATTGCCACCATATTTATTGAAAGCGTGACGTACCTCAGCGACAGTGCGATTGCGATTGTCGGTCATGCAGTCAACCATAATGGCAACACCCTGAGTGCCATAGCCTTCATAGCGAATTTCCTCAACATTGGCACCATCTTCACCGCCTGCGCCACGTTTGATTGCGCGATCGATTGTATCACGGGTCATATTTGCACCGAGTGCTGCTTGTACAGCAGCGCGCAAACGCGGATTGCTTTCTCGGTCTGGCCCACCTAAGCGGGCAGAAATAGTAATTTCACGAATCAATTTAGTGAAAATTTTACCGCGTTTCGCATCTTGTGCGGCTTTGCGATGTTTAATGTTTGCCCATTTACTATGACCTGCCATTGCTCAAGCCTCCGACTTTTTGGTTGTGTTAACTCGAATTGATAATTCTTGTAGCTGTTTTATCTCAACCGCTGACGGGGCTGATGTTAACAAGCAACTCGCGGTTTGTGTTTTGGGAAACGCAATGACATCTCGAATATTGTCAGTGCCTGTCATTAGCATGGTAATACGATCTAAACCAAAAGCAATCCCCCCATGTGGTGGTGCGCCATATTTTAATGCATCGAGTAGAAAACCAAATTTTTCTTGTGCTTCTTGCTCATCAATCCCCAGTAATCCCAGGACAGCTTGCTGCATCTCAGTGTTATCAATACGTATCGAGCCCCCACCAATTTCATAGCCATTGAGCACGATATCGTAAGCACGTGAGTAGAGTTGATCAATTGGTGTATCTCGGAGCTCATCAGCATCTTTAACTGATGGTGCAGTAAATGGATGATGCATCGCTTGCCAGCGATTTTCATGCTTTTCAAACATGGGGAAATCTGTTACCCACAGGGGCGCCCAGTCGCCTTGATATAAATTCATGTCATCAGCAATTTTATTGCGCAATGCGCCAAGTGCAGCACAAACGATATCGTATTTATCGGCACCAAAGAAAATAACATCCCCATTTTCGGCATTAACACGGTGTAAAATCGCTTTGACGAGCGATTCATCTAAGAACTTAAGGATCGGCGATTGCAAACCATCATTGCCAGCAGTCAGGTCGTTGACTTTAATATAAGCTAAACCTTTGGCGCCATAAATTTCTACAAACTTACCATAGCCATCTAACATCTTACGTGTCATTTTTTCGCAGCCGTTGGCAACTTTCAAAATGGCGACACGACTATCTTCACTTTGTGCCGGTGTGGCAAATACGTTGAAATGACACCCCGCAACTAAGTCATCAATATCAACTAATTCTAAGGGATTACGCATATCTGGCTTATCTGAGCCAAAACGAGACATTGCCTCAGCATAGGGCATGCGTGGAAATGGGTGCGGTAGTTCTATATCCAAAACACGTTTAAATAGGTGGCGGACTAAATTTTCAGCTAGCGTCATTACGGCCTGTTCATCCACAAATGACATTTCTATATCTAGCTGAGTGAATTCAGGCTGGCGATCTGCCCGTAAATCTTCATCGCGGAAGCATTTAACGATTTGATAGTAGCGGTCCATACCAGACATCATTAATAATTGCTTAAAGAGCTGAGGAGATTGTGGCAGTGCAAAAAACTGCCCACCATGCGTGCGACTCGGGACTAAATAATCGCGAGCACCTTCAGGCGTGGCTTTAGTTAATACTGGCGTTTCGATATCGAGAAAATTTTCTGAGACTAAAAATTCTCGCATGGCTTGTGTAATGTTGGTGCGCGTGACTAAGCGCTGTTGCATGTCTGGTCGGCGCAAATCGATATAACGATATTTCAAGCGAACATCTTCGCCAACATTTTGGTGTTCATCCAGTGGAAAAGGCGGGGTTTGCGCTTGGTTGAGGATCGTGAGATTAGTCGCGTCAATCTCAATTTTGCCGGTGGTAATATTCGGATTTTCCTGTCCCTCAGGACGCAAGCGTACACGGCCAGTTGCCTGAATCACATACTCACTACGCAGGCTATCTGCTAACGCAAACATGTCTGCGTGTTTGGGATCAAAAACAACTTGTAATAACCCTGTGCGATCACGCAAGTCAACAAAGATAATACCACCATGATCACGGCGGCGGTGTACCCAACCGCAAATGTGAACGGTTTTTTCTAATAGATTATCGGTTACTGTGCCGCAATAATGACTGCGCATAATTAGTCCTTTTTCTCTGAAGTTTTTGTTGTCTCGGATTTTTCCGTATTTGCTAGATTTTTTTGTTTGTCTTTCTTAAAATCGGTTTCATACCAACCGCCACCACTCAAGCGAAATCCTGCTGCTGAAATCATGCGTTTTAAGCTGTTTTGCTCGCAAGATGGGCAGGTGATTAGAACTGGGTCGCTGACTTTTTGTAGGCGTTCAATCTCATGATGGCAGTGTTGGCAGTGGTACTCGTAAATTGGCATTGGAATGATAAACACAAACATAAGATCGCGGGATTATAGCGAAACAGGCTAATCTTTGCATCTTTTAGTTTGTGCAACCAACGCAAATTGAAGGCTGGTGTGTCGTGAGGATATTGGTTATGATTGATACTACAAATTTTTTACACACAGACTTGATGAGCAGAAAACCTTCTCTTTCCGGGCGTAAGCGTACCGGTGAACTCGGTGACAACCAAGCAATGGTGGAGAAAAAACAGAGGTTAGAATCATTAAAACAAGCAGCAGACATTGCGCAAAAAAGAGATAACCCAGGACTAACAGCAAAATCAAAAAATCAATCCAGCCACGTGCAGAGCGATTTATTAGATGGAATGGCACCAGCTAAACAAGAGTTGGAAATGCTCAAGCGTTCAATTCTTCATGTCACGCCAACGGTGAAAAAATTAGCAGCATATGCTCATAAGCTAGCAAAAGCCGGTAGCTTGAACCGCTGTCAATACAGTCCTTGTGAGCGCCGACAACTCTTGGTTGTACAAATTCAAAAATTGGTTGGCCAACATGCTGAACAACTGAAAAAACAAGGGGCAACCATTGAGGAAAACCATGAGGTATGCCAAAAATTTGTTGATAAGCTGAGGCATCAGCTAGTCACTTTGGGGATTAATCTAAATCCATTACAGGTTAGTCGTCGATAACAATTTATTCATTGCAACACAATAAACAATGCTTAACTACAGACAATCTGTTTGATCGTTTTATTTTTTAGCCAACCCCCATGCTTATCGATATTAGATAATGACCACTGTTGAGGCCATCGATCAAGATAAGCTTTGTACTCTACCGCCTGGATTAAGGCAAGACGATCTTTGGGGTGTTTGTTTTTAAGTAGCTGTAGTGTTTGGTAAAACGGTGTGCCTTTCAGTTTTGGATGATCGAATAAGGCGTTAAATCGAGTGCGACTATGATAATCGCCTTTCATCAATTGCCCACTGAAGCAAGGGCCAATGCCTTTTAGCGTTTTAGGCACATGCCAGTGCAGTATGATTTGATCATTGGGCGCGGTTAAATAACGCTTGGTTGATTTTAATTGGAAATACATACCTTGAGCATTATAGGGTTTTGACGGCGTGGTAAGGCTGGGGATTATCTGCCAATTGGCACTCAAATGACCATGGCTAAAGATTAATAATGTCTGCGTATTATTTTTTCTTTTGATAGTCAGTGTCATCTTGCCTTCAAATACGCTTTTTTTATCGAGAAATATCCAATGAAATTTTGGCTGTTTGATTGGTAGTGTCAGCATAATAGTGCGCGCAACTGCCTGGCTTTGTGTGCTTTGTAGATTTTTCGACATGGGCATGCTTTCCAAGGCTGAAACACTCCCTTGAAGTAATATTAGACTTATACTGGTGATTAAGAATATGGTTTTCATTGCGTATTGGTTTTCATTACTGTGTATCAATGATAGCCTATTATGAGAAATTTTAAACGGATATCATGATGGAAGCCGGATTTTTACACTATTTATTTTTTATGCTAGAAGTGATCACAATTGTTGTGGCGATTCTGGTGGTTTTTGCTGGATTAATGGCAATCAGTATGCGCAATAAGCTCAAAGGTCAAGGTGAACTAGTAATTAAACCTTTGCACACACAGTATCGTCAAATCAAACAAAAGATGCAGCAGGAGGTAATGAGTAAGGCAGTACTAAAAAAAATCCGCAAGCAAGACAAACAACAGGTTAAACAAGACAAAAAAAATAACAGAAAGCAAGCAAATTCATATCAGAAAAAAATGTTTGTCATCCGCTTCAACGGAGATGTTCAGGCGTCCAGCGTCGAGCAACTTCGTCGGGAAGTCAGCGGAATATTGGCGATTGCTTCCATTCATGATGAAGTGGTTGTTTGCCTTGAAAGTCCTGGTGGTGTGGTCCATGGTTACGGGCTAGCGGCATCACAACTAGATCGGATTCGTCAACGTCATATTCCGCTCACCGTGATTGTTGATAAAGTCGCTGCTAGTGGCGGTTATATGATGGCATGTGTTGCGGACAAAATTATCGCCGCACCATTTGCGATTATTGGCTCTGTTGGAGTCATTGCCCAGTTGCCAAATTTTCATCGTTGGCTGGAAAAAAATGCGATTGATTTTGAGCAGCATACAGCCGGTGAATTTAAACGCACATTAACTTTATTTGGTAAGAACACACCCGCTGCTCGGAAAAAATTTAAACAAGACTTAGAGCAAATTCATGGGTTGTTTAAACAGTTTGTGGCGACACATCGTCAACAAGTTGTCATCGATGAGGTCGCAACAGGTGAACATTGGCTTGGTACCCAGGCATTAACCCTGAAACTCGTGGATGAGTTATCAACCAGTGATGATTACTTGTTGAAGGCATATGATGAAAAAACGGAACTGTTTGACGTTTGCTATCACAAAAAAACTTCACTGGTTGATCGTCTGTCGCACAAAGCCAGGGTGACAGCTGAAAATCTATTAATAAAACCTATAAGCCGATTTTTTTAACCTAATAAATTAACACTTTTTTATTTTTTTCAACGACGCTAGTGCCATTAGAAATTAATTTAAAACAATCCCATCATCATAGCTCGTGACTTGTCACGCGCACTGCAACGCCTAAGGAGCTTCAAGGTGGAGAGATAAAGCTTCCGCTAAGTTTTATTTGCATGGCTTTGCCGCATAGGCGACAGATGGTTCAGGATAAAATATCCCTGCTGCTCGTGGTAGGGTATTTTATTTGCCATAAGAGGGTAGAACCTAACCAATTTCTTGTCTATAATCGCCTTGAGCCATCACCATAGATATAGGAAATTGAATTATGAAAATGCGTTTGGTTGCCGCTGCATTATCCACTGCTTTAGCAAGTTCTAGCTTTGCTTCACTCATGAGTTCACATGTTGGTCATTACTACGTGTCACCGTCATTGGGTCTTTATACAGTTAATAACCCCGATCATCCTGTTGATCGTAATGGCCCAGCTTTTGATCTAACCGCTGGTTACCAGTTGAGTAAGCAATTTGCTGTTCAAGCGGCTGCAACAATGGTTGATCCTAATCGAACTGCCTGGATAACTCGCGTCGAGGGTGTTGCCTCAGTGCCAACGCATAGTCATTTTGTGCCAAGCATGATTGTTGGTGTTGGTGCAATGAACCTAGACAGTGGCACGAATGCCTTAGCAGATGTTGGCTTAGGTGTTAAATACTTCTTTGGTGCCAATACCAGTGCGGATTTCAATTATCGCCATTTCTATCAAGTCGGCGGTAAGCATCAAAATACGGATATGTATAGTGTTGGCTTTACCTATATGTTTGGTATGGATGGTCATCACTATGTCAGTCAGTTGACGCCATCACAACATAAAATGCTCAAACAAGCGAAACATACCTTGCGTCATATTCTGCCACAAGGTGTTGAGCAATGTGGCAAGCATGGTGCTACAGCACAGCAAGGTTGCGTTACTTTTAATGGCAATGACATGACCATGCATTTGGATGTTAAGTTTGCCATGAGTCGCGCCAAGATCAAACAAAAGTATGCTTCGGCAATTAACCGTGTTACCGACTTCATGCAGCAGTACCCACAAACAACAGCACAATTAAAAGGCTATGCAAGTATTCTAGCAGGGCCTCACAATAACTACGACAACATGGCACTATCTAAACGTCGTGCACAAAGTGTCAAGCGCTATTTGGTTAACCACGGTATTGCCGCACACCGTCTTAGTGTTGTTGCGATGGGAACCAAAAACCCTGTCAATACACAGTGCTCAATGAGCAATCGTCAGGCTTGCTATGCGAATCAACGAGTTGAAGCTGCTATTCCAGTGCCTTTAAAACATTAAGATTCTCAATTGACTAAAAAAGAAGCCGCATTAGCGGCTTTTTTTTGAGGTGATAGCATGAGTGAAGAAAAAAAAATACTGATTGATTTAAAGGGTATTGAAAAGTCCTATCAAATTGGCGAGCAATGCCAGCGTGTTTTGCACGGTGTTGATTTGCAGATCACTCAAGGTGAGCTGGTTTCCATCATGGGGCAGTCTGGCTCCGGGAAGACCACACTGATGAATTTGGTTGGCCTGTTAGATATACCTGATGCTGGGAGCTATCATTTTGTCGGTGACGAAGTTAGTCACTTGAGTAAGAATGAGTTGGCAGCGATTCGTAACCAAAAAATGGGTTTTGTCTTTCAGTCTTTTTTCTTGTTGCCCAGAATGACCGCACTACAAAATGTATGTTTACCTTTAATGTATGCTGGAGTGAATGCAATAGAGTCAGAGGCTCGAGCAAAAGAGATGCTAGATGTGGTGGGTTTAGATCAGTGGTTCCATCACAAGCCAGCAGAACTTTCTGGTGGCCAGCAGCAGCGTGTTGCTATTGCTCGAGCTTTAATTAATCAGCCTGCCGTTGTTTTAGCGGATGAACCGACAGGGGCTTTAGATCCACGCATTGGACAAGATATTTTGGAGTTGTTTATTCATTTAAACGAAAAAAATAAAACAACGCTACTGATGATTACACATGATCCAAATGTTGCTAATGCCTGCACGCGTCGACTTAAAATGACAGAAGGGCACTTGGAGACACGCTAATGCCAGTTGCACGATATTTTTTGGGATCATTGCTGTTAAGTTTATTTGCTATCGCGATGATAGTATTTTTCATCCCTTCTTGGTCAGCACTATTTGCTATTATTGTTTTGGCTTTGCTTGAGTTGTCTTTAAGTTTTGATAATGCAGTGATTAATGCCCGAGTTTTAGCGACCATGTCACCACAATGGCGTAAACGCTTTATTTTTTGGGGGCTTCCAGTGGCCGTTTTTGGTATGCGCTTGATATTTCCGATTGGGCTGGTGGCGGCCACAACTCAACTGGATTTTATCCAGACGATACGTCTTGCTTTACATAACCCGGCGCAATATCACCACGCATTAGAACATGGCTATCCACTAATCAGTGCTTTTGGAGGTGCTTTTTTGCTGATGGTTTCAGCACAGTTCTTTTTACATCGATCAAAAAATCGACATTGGATTGGCTGGTTGGAAAACCAACAGTTAATGAAGCACCTAAGACGCATTCCATTTTTTCATGCAGTGCTTGTTGCTATCATTGGCTTAATTTTGTGGCTCTTCACACAGAATGAAATGATGGCGTTTGCATTTATACTGGGTTGGTCCGTTCAGCTGGTTTTAAGCTCGTTCGTTTGTCTTATATCACATGGTGGCAGCTCCAACTCCCGTGTGCTGCTCAAATATGGGTTTTTAGGTTTTTTATATCTCGAGGTTTTAGACGCTTCATTCAGTTTTGACGGGGTTGTTGGGGCTTTTGCGGTAACTACGAATATCTTTATTATCATGGTTGGCCTGGGTATTGGGGCATTATTTGTGCGTTCTCTGACTCTGTTTTTTGTTGAGCGCAAAACATTGTCACGCTTTATTTATCTTGAGCATGGGGCACATTATGCCATCGGTTTTTTGGCTATCGTGCTATTATTAAAAAACTTTATCGATGTCCCTGAGCTGCTAACTGGATTTGTTAGTATTGGATTAATTGTATTGTCTGTAATCAGCTCCTGGTCATTTAGAACTTGATCTCAGTCTAAGTATCTGAATAGTATTTAAATTTTATACAGGATTAGACTTTGCCGATGCAATACAAAAAAAAGTTTTTCCTACGCTAACTCGGGATATACTTTGATTTTAGGACAAATATACCCAATTTTGGCAACTTGTCGTGCTTTTTATCTAAGATTACAAAGTGTTAACTGCTTTTTTATTAACCTATATCTGCAAAGACGCATTTGCGTTTTTGACTGACAGCTCGTAGAATTCTGTTCAATAATGATCTAGGAGCGAAAGTACAACCATGACAGCAACAATGCATTATCAAAAAGATCAACTAGCGGCACAGAACAGCGAGTTGCCATTGAGTGAGCGTGTATCTGAAGTGCTTGCAGTCTATTTTAGTAATTTGGATGGAGAACTACCTGAAAATTTATACAGTATGGTCATGCATGAAGTTGAGCGCCCTCTGTTGGAGATGCTCATGAATTATGTTCATAATAATCAAAGCAAAGCGGCAGCAGCTTTAGGTATCAACCGTGGAACATTCCGTAAAAAATTAGCATTTTATGGGATGCTGTAAATAAGCCAACCTTGCAGTATCTTTTTCCAACCTGATCGACGGATCTATATCAATAAGTTTAGACTCCGCGCTCAATATGAAGTACCACATTCAATAAACACGGGGTTTTGTCGCATTAAATTTTCCCACTGCCACCCATAGCGATATGTAGACCACGCCGCAGCATTTTTTTTAGATAAGATTCAGCCTCATCCGCTTGGTAGCTATTGATTATGATGGCATTACTGACTGCATGACCACACATCATGGCATCGGGCATTACGGCAAATCGATTGTCCGCTGCAATACTGCCACCACTGCAGAACACGGCAGCGGCTGCCCATGCTGATGCCGTGGCATATTCCAGCTTGTCTGCTAACTTCCCTGCGCTCTGGCGTAAATTTTCGCTAGGTTTATACACCCAATTCTCTATCGTTTTTAGTGCGGTTTGGTGGAGAAGTGTGGTGACATTTTTTTCTACATCTAATGCACTCAAGTAAGACCACCAAATAGCCTCACGTTTAGGCAAGCCCAATGCAAGGAGCTTGATGGCTGATTCCAAAAGTTGTTGAGAAGTTAATTGCTGAATAATGGCCAGGGGGTTATCCATAGCAATAAACTCTGTCACTAATGATTCGGGTAATTCCAGCTCATTCAAGTAGAGTGACAGCTTTGAATGATTAAATTTTTTAAGTTGACTAGTCATGGTGGGTAATGATTAACTCTCCGTGCTGGTTACTATCAAGGGTGATACTTTTTAATTGCTTATTCGCCACCATGTGTTGCAGTAGATGTTCTGACAGTAGTGGTAAAATAGTTTGTTCAATAACCGCATCAATTTGTCTCGCACCCAGGGTATGCTGTTGACAGTGATGGACAATGCGAGTGATGAATTGATGACCATAATGTAGTGTTAGGGATTGGTTTTGTTGAGCGCGTCGCTGAATTTTTTTTAATTTTAATGCCATGACCTCCTGTAATGCCTGCTCATTGAGTGGGCGATAAGGGATGATGTTGACTCGACCGAGAAACGCTGGTTTAAATGTTTTGCTCAGTTGTTGGTGTATAGCTTGCCGTAATAGCGTATTGCTATGACAATACTGTTCTTGCTGGCAAAGCTTGCGAATGTCTTCATCAGCACTATTAGCCGTCATCAATATGATGGTGTTCTTGAAACTGATTTGACGCCCTTGGCCGTCATGGATGATTCCTTTATCGAAGACTTGGTAAAAGATATCTTGCACACTGGGGTGGGCTTTCTCCATTTCATCAAGCAAAATCAAGCTATAAGGTTTGCGACGAACTGCTTCTGTCAGCATGCCGCCATCACCATAACCAATATAGCCTGGTGGTGATCCCGTTAGCGTTGAAACACGGTGAGCCTCTTTAAACTCAGACATATTAATCGTGGTGACATTATCCCGACTGCCATAAACTTCTTCTGCCAGTGCTAAAGCAGTTTCTGTTTTACCAACACCACTGGGGCCAACGAGAAGGAATATGCCTAGTGGTTTTTCTGCAGAGTTGAGCTTTGCACCAGCTGTTTTAAATGCTTGGCTAATGTCATCAATGCTCACATCCTGGCCAATCACTTGTTGCTTTAAAGTTTGCGCTAAATGTAAGATGGCATTGAGTTGTGTTTTTTGTAGTCTACCGGCGGGAATACCCGTCCAATCAGCAATAATCTGACAAATACTGGCTTGATCAACATAGGGCGAGACCATTTGCTCTTCACTAAACTGTTGTAATTGACGTTCTAATTGTTGGAGCTGACGCCGAATGACAGTCTGCTTTTGTTTATCGTCAGTTGCAAGCAAAATAGTCCGTTGTCTGAGCAGTTCTGCTACTAATTGTTTTTGTTTTGCATGGCTGGTTTTAGCTGTCTTGAGTTGCCTATTGAGTTCACGCTGTTGCTGTTTAATTATCTTCAATCTGCGTTGATGTTTGCTGCCACTGAGCTGCTCCTGTTGTAAGCGCTGTGCTTGTGCCGCTAGTTGTGCCAGGTTTTGTTGCAGTTGGTGAATCAGTGTTGGTTGTGTTGCTTGCTCACTGGCAACACGAGCACAGGCCGTATCGATAACACTAATTGCTTTGTCAGGGAGTTGTCGCTCCTGGATATATTTTGCTGAGAGTTCACTGGCGGCTGTCAATGCCTCTTCTAAAATAATCACTTGATGATGCTGCTCTAGCCCTGAGGCAATACTACGCAACATATCACAGCAGACCATCGGTGTTGGCTCCTCAATCTTGATGACTTGAAAACGTCGGCCCAATGCAGGATCTTGTTCAATATAGCGTTTATATTCATGCCAAGTGGTTGCGGCAATAGCCCGTAACTCACCACGAGCTAAGGTGGGCTTTAGTAAATTAGCGGCATCATTTTGACCAGCGTTATTGCCTGCACCGATTAAACCATGTGCTTCATCAATAAATAAAATGATGGGTGTTAAGGACGCCTGAATGTCTTTGATAATATTTTTTAGGCGCTGTTCAAACTCACCTTTAACACTAGCACCCGCTTGCAAAAGGCCAAGATCTAACGCATAAATCGTCACTTCTTCCAGCGATTTTGGCACCTGTTTATTGATGATGCGTAAGGCAAGCCCTTCAACCAGGGCCGTTTTACCAACACCTGGTTCGCCAGTTAGCATGACATTATTTTGTCGACGGCGACCCAATACTTGAATAAGTTGACTAATCTCTTGCTCGCGCCCAATGGCCGGGTCAATATGACCTGCCTGTGCCTGATGATTGAGATTAATAGCATATTGTGTCAGGGCACTGGCTGCTTGAGATGCTATGGTATCAGGAGGTGTTTCTGTCTTATTCGCTTGAGAGGCCAAGCTGAGCAATGTTGATGATTGTTCTGACAACTTTTTAAGCTGAGCAGATAAGCCAGAGGCTAATTGTCTTAAGCTATCTTTTTGTTGCAAAGCCAGGAGCATCATCCAAAGAGTCACTTTTTCACCGGTAAACTGCAGGGAAGAAATTAACCAGGCTTGATGAATCAGTTCAATAAACCAATTTGAAATCACCGGTGCTTGCTCATTTCCCGTTTTAAGGCGTTCAAGATTGAGCTGTAGGTCAGTCCGTAGTGCTGTCAAATCACACTCTAATGCCAACAAGTGACCACGGTCTGTTTGATTTAAGTGTTCTACAATACAAAGAAGCCAATGTGATAGTTCAACTTGGTAGTGTCCGCGTTGCAAACAGAGGTTGGTTGCTTGCTCAAGGGCTTGCTTAGTTTGCAAGTCTAATTTATCAATTAAGTTTTTTAGTTCAGTCATCGGTTATACCTCAATGTGTAAATCATGGTCATGAGTCCGTGGTGTTCTGCTGCTTAGCCAACTTGTCCAGCCTAAGCGTTGATTGCGGCCGAGGTGCTGTGCAGGAATTTTGCGTGATGGTAAAGTGATTTTGATAACCGGTTTACAGCGACTTTGCACAAAAAAATGGACCAATTCGAGCAATTTTTTTCTCCTGCCGCCATGGGGTAGTAGCGAGCAATATTGTTTAAAATTAAGCCTTGGGAAATCAATTTGAAATCGCTGGTCATTGAGAAATGCTCGCCTACCTAATACCGCATCGTGGTTCAACTGAGCATGGCCAAGGGTTGGCGTATTGTCTTGATCAAGCATTGACCAGCACCCGACATTCATCGTCAATTGACAGTGTAAAGATAATTGATCTTTGATGATTTGTATCAATGCCAGGTTTGCTCGAGGCTTCTTGCTTAAGACACCAGCATAACGCCAGAATATCGAGTGAGATAGGCTTGGCACAGCCTGACTATGTTTGCCGGATAGCGCACCAATAAAATCTAGCAACGGATGGTTTTCTTGTAAGTGATAGCGGTTAGATTTCCATATGCGATAAGTAATTTGTACCAAACGCTGAGTTAATAAATCTAGAAAATCTTGTAATTGTGAGTGCTTACTTTTTGACGCCTGAGCTATATCCTCAATAATATATTCTGGCAAAATACCCCCTGGCCCGGTCAGAGAAAAAAATTTTTGTTTTAGTTCAATACGACCATCTGCCTGAATAGCTAATGAGTCGACATCAGATGCTGCAAATTGTTGTTGGTGTTGACTAATTAACTTGAGCTGATCAAATAAACCCAATGACTCAAGCTGATATAACAACTGAAAAAAATCATACTGTCTGGCACGCTCAGTTAGCGTATCTAAACGAGCGCTTGCATGCCAATTTGAAGTGGCCATGTGTAGATTTCTCCCTTATGCTTGCTGATAAGTTGTAATTGCGTAAAACTGTTGATGGCAGATGCCTGCTTAAAAAAATGGGTTAAGATATTACCCATTAAAAAACCGAAGTGGCTTGGTAAAACTTGTGTGTCAATCGTCAGTGAAATATGACTACCACTAATAAAGCGATAGGTAAGCGGGTCAGGGTGGCGGCGCGTTATCTGATGACAGCGGGCTTGAGTCACCCCTTTCTTGATGAGATGTTGATCTGGGTAATGATCAAAACTGTATAATGACAAGACTTGCTGAATGGCTGCCAATACTTGCCGGTCATCGTCTTGGTTAAAGCCCAGAGGGTTGGCACAAAGATGCGCAAGCAAATCGGTACGGCTATGCTGTGTATTCTGATAGCGTGGTGTGGTAAATGCTCTCAATGGCTTTATTGCCACAATGTGTTCATGACGACCCTCAGTAAAATATAATTGGCTTGTTTCAGGGTGAAAGGATAACTGGCTAGCTAAATCACGGTTAGTACACAACACTTCTGGCGTTATGCCTAGTTCAATCAGCGGGCCATTTGGTGTGGTGAATTCAAGAAAACACTCAGATCCGGGTGTATTCTGTAAACCGAGCAACTCGGTTGGCTTACGTTTTTCTCTCCACAGCACTGCTTTTGCTGTATCGACTTGGTGACGTAAAAAATAAGGTTCACATCGGGTATCATCACGGTGGCTAGTTAATTTTAGAACCCGATAAATCTCAATCTGTTCTAAGGCTTGGTAACCATCAGCAATGACCTGGTATTCCGCTCGTTGACCATCGAAATGAATTGGCTCTGCTGACATTTCAAATAGGTTGACAATAGGGGTGCAACCTAATTTCAATGTTTGCTGATCTATTTTTTTACTAATGCCATGCAGCGTTTGTTTGAGGTGGAATGCCAATAAAATTTCTTGGCCATCGCCTAAGTCGCTAGGTAATTGATGGAGCCCTTGCAAATCAAAGAATAGAAACTTTTCAGGCAATGTAAAAAATTCACTTACCAAGCGATAACCTTGAAAACTTTGCTCAGGGTAGGGTAGTAAACTCTCTTGTTCTGAAAATCCAACGGCTGTAATCTTCATTGTCGTTGGTTGCTGGTTAACTGTAATCATGGCTAGATTTTGTTGCAAAGCCTGGTACAGTAAGCTCGCATCATCGAGTTCCAAGTCAATATAAAAACGCAGTGAATCGATCGATAATTGATGCCATGTGATGTCTTTTTTGCTTGTCGACAGACGCATTGTCATCACGGACTCTGTCCCTTGTTGCTCCGCCTGCGCATGATTGAGTGTCAGACTGACTATCTCTAATGGATATAGCAAAGTATTAAAGCAAGTTTGAAAACGACAGGGGTGGTCAGTGTTTGACTCAGTTTGTAGCTCAGAACCTTTCTTGATTAAGTGAGCTTGTGAGAGCTGTTTGCTCGGCAGTAGCTGAACAATCGAACTGGCCGGCATCGGTTGTGCATAATGCGGATAAATGGCTTGAATTAATTCATTGCAAACTTGTTCGCTTTGCTGATCAATTTGCTGTTGCAATTTTGCTGTGAGAAATGACACACCTTCTAGCAATTGCTGGACAAAAGGATCCGTATGACGGGGATCATTAATTTTGAGATGGGAAGCCAATTTAGGGTGTGCGGCGGCAAAGGCTTTACCGTTATGACGCAGATGATCTAACTCGTGCTGAAAATAGGAAGAAAGTGTTTTATTCATGATGGGTGCCGGTGATTTTTATCACCCCTTGTTTTTGATCAAAGACCGAGGTGAATTGCGTTGATACGTGCTGCTGCTGATATTTAATCACTGCCGTGATGTCCATAGACAGATAACGTTGAGCGAGACTGTCTCTGTCTTTATCCAGGTAAATCATCACGTCAATCTGAGACAATCGTGGCTCAAAGTATTGAAGCAATCGACGGATATGATTGGCTAATTGTTGTCGGGCTTTTGATTGATCCAAGGCCCAATGGCTAAAATCTAACAACCCATAGTGTTGTAGTGACAGGCGCTCTGTGCCTGAATATCCACAACAATGGGTATTGAGCAAGCATTCAATATGTGCACGAATTGATTCTTCGATTGCTGGTGTTTGCTCATTAGCTATGTCAGTACCGCGCAGTTGATTGAGTAAGCTCATGATGCCTTTCCCTGCAGTTTGAGTGAAAGGTGGGTTGTGAGGCGTAATTTGGTTTGGAGATTATCTGCTTGATCATGTGGTTGAATATCTAGTTTGCATAGAAATTTACCCGGAGACTGTGGTTTTTCTTGCACGCTAATCTGGGCTTGACTAAGCGGGTATCTTAAGCGGGCATCGGCAGAAATATGGTGGCTGGAGGCACAGTAGTCGCGAATCCAGTTAGACAGATAATCTTGACACTCTTGCGCGTTGGCAAAACAGCCGATACGGTCGCGGATAATGATTTTAATGTAATGCGCAAATCTTGAGGCAGCCATGACATAATGTAGCATGCTATTCATTTGAGCATCCTCGCTATTTGAGGCCTGATAAAGTGATTGGCTATGATAAAAAATGGCTTGTTGCTCTTTGGGATGATCATACAGTGGCAGTAGACCGGCTTGTGAGAGTTTGCGCTCCTGGGTTGAGGTCAATTGCAGCTCACAACGCGTTTTAATCTGTGCATCATCACCACTGAAATGATGGGTGTTGCATAACTTTAGTGCTTTTGGTGGTATCGCCTGATTAATGCCTCGTGATTGGTTAAACCAACCGGTCTGTATAAATGATTGAACCACATTGGCTGCATAGGTGAATGCTGCATTTCCCCATAGATAATGCCCAGGTTTTGATGGTTGTTCGCTAAAGAAACGCTGACGACTAGCGAAGTACTGTGAGTTGATGGGGGAACGCAATAAAAATTTCGGTAGACATAAGCCAATGAAACGTGCCTCTTGCTGCTTGCGCAGTTGATGCCAGCGTTGATATTCCTCCATCTGCCAAAAATTCTTGTCCAGATTGGTTGGCAATTTGGCCAAAGTCTCAACACCTAGCAACTCTGGCCCAACACTTGCAACAAAGGGAACAAAACAACTAGCCGCTATTTGGCTTATTGCGCCAAGCGTTGATACCGGATCGGAAAAGTCGCGGTTAGATTGATGCGAAAAGGCATAGTTACCAATGATTAAACCATAGGGTGTCCCACCAGGTTGATCAAATTCTTCTGTGTATATTTTGCTGAATAATTGGCTGTATTCAATATCACTAGCTTGGTGTAAGTCTTTTTCTAATTCTCGCGCACTGAGATTTAGTATCCTGATGATGATATCGGCTTGCCCTTGATGGTGCTGTAACAAAAAGCGTATGCTGCGCCAAGCAGCTTCCAGTGTTTGAAAGTCATTATGGCGCATAATATTTTCAATAAATTCATTAATAAGTCTATTAATTTTTAAAATGACGGCGTTAATCACGATGCTTGGCGGCATTTTTATGGTTTGATGCTATCTCAATAAGATCATTATATTTTTTATATTATTTTTTGTCAATAATAAGTCTTTTATTAAGCAGCGCTTGGGTGCCACACCCAAACAACGACAGCAGACAAAAAGGCGTCTCGTGCATTAGGGGGTTGTTGCAAGCAGAGTGGGGCATGACGGTTAAATTTATAATGGCTATGTGTCGTCAGTTTGTTGGTATTTACTGACTCATCGCTCTGATAATCGTTGGTGACAGACAGTCTTTCATCAATGCAAACATGGGGCGCATATCATTGCTCTGATAAAATGCCAGCATCAAGGTGTTAAATTCCAACTGCCGCGCAGCAGGTAGGTTAATAGCTGGAAAACCATGCTGTAGCAAGTGCCCATTCATCATAAAGCGCCCCATGCGTTTATTGACGTCATAAAAAAATTGATGGCGTGCCATTTGCAGAAAGATGGCAATGCTTTGTTCGTAAATATCATGGTATTCAAGCACCCTCGACATCATGCTGTCCCAGCAATTGTTAAGTTGCTCGGCGTTCGGCGGTTGGTAGGTCGTTCCTGCGATGGTGACCACATCATCACGGAATTGTCCCCAGGTTAAGGCTTCCTCTTTGGCAGCAATAACATGTAGTTGACAAGCATATGCTTGAGTTAATGCAAACTGATTGCGTTCAATTGAGTCAAAAAGGAATAACCAAGCATTGCGCTGATTGAGCGTGATCATCTGATCTTGCAATTGACGCCCGCCAACAGTCACCCCATCTAATAAGGTCTGAACTTCAGGAAGTGTATAATGAATCCCTTCCAAATTAACCGCATCAAAGACCAGCTCAACTAATTGTCTTTTTGCAAAAAATAATGCTTTTTCTTGGTTCGGTTGAATAATCATTTATGGCGATGCTTTTTTTGCCACTATAGAGCAAAAGATTTTTATATACAATGCCACTAAGATGTTCAGAGCATTAGGCTGCCGCCATTTTTAAGAGGGGGGTAGATATCTCTCTGGGATAATGAAATAACCTCTCTGGGATAGCGCAATTGGCTGAGCACTAGGTGCAGAAGGGTCGGACACCAGCAATGGTGTATCACTTGTATAATAAAAGTGTGAGAAGCCATCACCAGCATCATGGGTCGGATAAAAATACATAAACCCTCTAGACATGACCATAGGCCTGTTAATAACATTCGTGAGAACCATTTGGTCGCCTTCTCGAGTTGAGCAACTAACGCATATAACGGGGTTTGCGCTGCTTACATTTTGACCTCTATCCTCAATATTTATCTCCGCCCCCAGATGATGCAGCCTACCATGAACGGAAGCAGAGCCAGGGCCATGGGTCATTACAAAATCAACAAATTCAGCATCAGCAAACTCTGATTGTGGTACTTTGATATAGTAATTTTCAGATTGTATAAAACCAAGCAGGCTTTCAGCCCAAGTAAACAGTAAATCAGGATGGTGAAAATCATGCCTGACACTTCTGATTTTTATATACTTATAAGCTGTCTCAGGACTTGCGTCAGTAGGAGGAGGTCTGACTGCCGCATCACTCGTCATCTTCAATTTCATAGAAAATACATCAACCTTACTAAACACATAAGCCCCTAAGCCCCCTTGTATGCCACCCATTGCACCGCTGGTTAGCAACGAGCTGGTATTAAACCCCGGGCTAAATGCTTGTGCCGTCGCATTACTACCCATACTGGCTACTGCACCAAGTACTGCACCAATAGCCACTTTAGCGGTCATGCTTGTTGCCACCTCTCCGACGGGGCCAGTAGCATAACCCACAGCAGCCCCGACACTATTAGAGACAGCACCTATTGCAGCCGACTTACCCATGTGTTTACCATGGTGAAATACCGCCTGGTTTAACCCCCCTGACAATGCCCCCTGTGCTGCACTGCCTGTTCCAGGCCCCATGAGACCATACCCCATGAATTGATTGGCTGCGACGCCCAAACCAAAAGACACAGCGGGAATTGCAACAAATTTTAAAGCGTCTAGCCCAAAATCTTTCAACGTAAAATG